>NZ_JARFNM010000003.1 GCF_029167365.1 Amygdalobacter nucleatus | reverse complement strand
AGTTTTTGTCCGCACCCCCTTTCCTTTAATAGGTCTGAAATATACAAATAGACTATTAACTTGTGATTAGTGATATTAAATAATTAATAGTTCCATTTTCAATCAATATATAGAGACCGAGTCCAATAAACACGACAGGTACAATTACTTTTTCGTACTTTTCCACAGTCTCTCCGATAGCAGAAATTGAGGCGAGATTTTGAGATAATTTGCATAGAATCAAAATCCCTAAGGCAAATATTACTAAACTTATACTAATCTCAATCAAACTCTTTCCTGTAAAATAGGGGATATAAATTCCTAAATTATCTCCACCCATTGCTACTGTTAAACTTGTAAATGCTAAGATTTTTGATCCATCTCCGGTAATTTTTCCCTCGATATCTTCTTCATCAATATCTTCATCCACAAAAATTGCTCTTATACCAAGACCTAGCGGAATTAGGCCAAGGAGTCCGATAATCCAATCTTGTGGAATAAAATTTAAAAAGTAAGCGGCAATAAGACTAGCCAGTACAAGCAGTCCTGTACCTAAATACTGCCCTACATAAATTGATTTCAAACCTTTCTTTCCTTGACTAGCGAATAAAATAGTCAAAACAACTAAGTAGTCAATGGATGTAGAAACAAAAACTAATAAAGCGGATACTATTGTTTCCATTATTTCTCCTCGTATTATTAGATTTGTAGTTTTTATAGACCCTCAGCAAGGTCTTATAATCTCTAACAGACGCTGTGGATTAGTATTTATCTCCTAACGCATAGACGTTTTAAGAAAGGCAATAACCACAGCCGTTTGTTTAAGCGGTAATTAGTTAGATAACGCATGACGTTTTATGTAGCACGAGGTTACGTGAGAACAAACAAGTCTGTGGGGCAATACAGTGTCTAATTTTTTACTGGAGGTCTGCTATGTTTTACGCAGGAATTGATGTAGCCATGGATAAACACGACTGTGTTATCCTAGATGCTAATGGCAAGTGTTTCATTGAAGTATTTACCTTCAAGAACAGTCGTGACGGTTTTGAACAGCTCATGAAGGTGCTCCATTCCTGTTCTAAGAAACCAACCAACATAAAAGTAGGGCTTGAATCGACAGGTCACTACAGCGATAATCTTCTGGCTTTCTTGAACAGTGTCGGTTACAAGCCCATTCTGCTCAACCCGTTACATACCAATCTTTTCAGAAAAGGTCAGAACCTTAGAAAGACGAAAACTGATCACGTCGATGCGCATACCATTGCCACTATGCTGAGAATCGAAGATCTCAAGTCCTACTCACAGCCATTTTACCATTTATCCGAACTAAAATCACTAACCCGTTATCGAGCGACCCTTGTTGCCGATTGCTCTAGTAAGAAAGTTTCTCTCGTCAGACTTTGCCAAATTCTCTTTCCCGAACTGAAGAGCCTCGTTCCCAGTCTTCACATGAATTCTGTATACCAACTTCTCTCAGAGTTACCCTCTGCTGACAAAATTGCCAACTGTAATCTCACACATCTCATTCATCTTCTTGCATCAGCTTCAAAGGGACATTACGGCCGCGTTAAGGCTCTTTCCATAAGAGATGCTGCTTGTTCTTCCATCGGTATAAAAAGCTGAGTAAAAGAATTGGAACTCCAACAAACTATAGCTCTTATTCAAGTCTATCAACAGCAAATTGAAGAGATAGAGTCAGAGATCAATGAGCTCATGAGTAAGATCGACAGTCCCATTACTTCTGTCCCTGGTATCGCCAACAAAATGGCTGCCGTCATTATCAGTGAGACCAACAACTTCAAGGATTTCAATTCTGCTGAGCAGGTTCTTGCTTATGCAGGACTGGATCCCTCTGTTTACCAGTCGGGACAGCTTACTTCTACGCATTCTAAAATGGTGAAAAGAGGTTCAAAATACCTGCGCTATGCCATCTTTAATGCTACTAAATACGTATGTCATTGGGACTCAACGTTCAATGCGTATTTAGCAAAGAAACGGGCAGAAGGTAAACCCTACAATGTTGCTGTCTCCCATGCTGCCAAGAAACTCACTCGCGTTCTCTTTCATTTGGTGAAAGCAAACGTTGCCTTTATTCCTCTGGCTTAAACCGCTACCTTATACGACTTATTTGCCAAGCACCTCGTGGTGCTTATTTCGTTATGCAATTATCAAGGTTCTTTTTATCCGATTTGCATTTCTGCATTTTCATGCTTTTTCTTCTTGACTTTTAATAGTTAGTCTTTCTTTGTTCTATTTTATGCTATCTTCCAGCTGACAGCACTGCGTCTGCCGGAAACAAAGTTCCTATAAATTCCATCTTCCCGAATCAGTGATTCATGCGTGCCCTGCTGCACGATCCTGCCTTTATCGATCACGATGATCTGATCCGCATGACGAACGGTCTTCAATCTGTGTGCGATCATAATGATCGTCTTTTCTCTGGTCAAATTTTCAATGGCCTGCGTAAGCTCCTTTTCGTTTTCTGGATCAACATTGGCAGTTGCTTCGTCCAGAATAATGATCGGAGCATCTTTCATGATCGCTCTGGCTATGGCGATCCGCTGTTTTTCACCGCCGGAAAGCGTTGCGCCACCTTCTCCGATCATAGTTTCATACCCATCAGGAAGTCCCATGATAAAGTCGTGCGCGGAAGCTTTCTTTGCAGCTTCGATTACATCTTTCATCGGTGCATCCGGCCTTCCAAATCGGATATTGTTCGCAATGGTATCCTCAAACAGATAGACCCTCTGGAAGACAAAGCTGAAATTCTCCATCAAAGAATCGAAGCTGTAATCCTTGACATCTTTTCCTCCAAGCGTCACCTTTCCGTCCTGTACATCCCAGAATCTGGCAATCAGAGATGTAACCGTGGTTTTGCCGCCTCCGGAGGGTCCGACAATTGCTGTCGTTGTCTTTTCCTTGATGTCAAGTGTGAGATCATCGATAATCTTTCTGTTCTCATAGGCAAAGCTTACATGGTCAAGATGGATATCGTGATTTTCCGGCTTAATATCCTCACCGTTAATGTCCATCTGCTGTACGGAAAGAATCTCATTGGCAAGGTCAACACACCTTCCGATCACTCTCAGAAGTGCTGTGTATACGCCTGCCAGATCCAGCATTTCAAACAGGATAAAGGAACAAAGCAGCATTGTGATCGTGTAATTCAGTGCCATCGTTCCGTTTATGCAGAAGTAAACGGATGCTCCTGCAATCACCACACCCGTCAGCTTGCACACAAGCTGCTGAAGGCCTACCATGGGGATCGCCGCAGTCTCGGCGCTGATATCCGCTTTTCTTTTTCGATCGATTGCTTTTTCCAGTCTGCTGTTGTTCGCGCTCACCAGATTGTAATTACGGATTTCGGCAATCCCCTGAATATATTCAAGCACTACGCCGACCATATCCTTATCTGCCTGAAGCTTCTCCTCCGCAACTCTCGCTACGTTTCTGTTGGTGAATATATTGACCACGCAGAAAACGACAATGCCAATCAATCCGATCACTGCGATACGCACATCAAACGCAAACAGCCCGATACCGATGATGACCGTAGTTATGGAGCCTTGTAAAATCATCATGACGGCACGTGTCGCGATATCCCCCAGCTGCTCCATAGAATTTGTAGTGACAGATGTGATGTGACCGAGACTGGTGTCGTTGAAGTACCCCATCGGGAGGTATCTCAAATGCTCCCCGATCTCGATTCGCTTACCGGCCGCCGTATTATATCCGGCCTCCGTCTGCATCATCTGTGAATAGCGGTTGATGATCATCTTTCCCACTGTGGAGATCAGCATGAGACCAATAACGACCAGGATCTCCTTTGTCCCTATGTCCCTGTTCAGAACCGCCGTCACAGTAAAGAACGCAGCAGGGATCTTCATAGCGGTAAAGACAGCGTCCAACACACCCAGCGCTAGGGCCTTATAAAACTTATTCCTGTTCTCCGTATTGCAGAAATCGAAGAACTTCTTCAGCATTTTAAGCATGGGCAACCTCCTCTCTGACAGCGGATGCCGTATAATCCGTGTCCGCGTCTCTTGCCTCGCTGTGGGCCTCCCACATCTTCTGATAAAGCGGACAGCCTGCAATAAGCTCGTTGTGCGTTCCTGCCGCCTCTATATTTCCCTCATTTACGACAAAGATCTTATCGGCACTTGTGATGGTAGACAGTCTGTGAGCAATGACGATCAGCGTTTTTCCCTGAACGAGCTTAGCCACGCTCATTTGAACAAGGGTTTCGTTTTCGGGATCCGTATAGGCAGTAGCCTCGTCCAGAATCACCACCGGCGCGTCTTTCAGCATGGCTCTTGCGATGCAGATACGCTGTCTTTCGCCTCCGGAAAGGTGTCCTCCAGCGCCGCCGACAACCGTATCGTATCCATGCTCCAGTCCCAGAATGAACTCATGGCAGCCAGTAGCCTTTGCTGCATTTATAATGTCTTCTTCAGATGCACCCTTGCGGCCGAGCCTGATATTTTCCAGAACGCTCATGTCAAACAGGTAGTTGTCCTGTGCTACATAAGAAATCTGACTCGCATAGTAATCCAGCGGCAGATTTCGGATATCCACACCACCATAGGTGATGCTTCCGCTGTCTACATCCCACAGGGAGTCGATGAGCCTTGCGATGGTGCTCTTTCCTGAGCCGGAGGGTCCCACGATCGCTGTAACGTCACCCTGTTTGATCTCCATATTCACGCCATGGAGCACTTCCTTTTCCTTGTATGTAAAGCGGACGTCACTCAGTTTGATATCAGAGCCCTCCGGCTGCTCTGTCAATGCGGCGGGTCTTTCCATGTCCTTTCTTTCCAGTATCTCCGTCACTTCTCCGAATATCGCACTCATCTTTGAGATGTCATCGGTGTAGGAGAAAGCCACTACAAGCGGAGTGACAAGTCCGGCCGAAAGGATGACCCCAGTGATAAAATCCGAAGCAGTAAGGCTCCCGCCTCTGACCAGCAGAAGTCCGACCGGAAGCACGCCAAGAAGCGTTGCGGGCGTGAATGAAAGGCTTCCCGACGACCACCAGATGCAGCGCCTCATCCAGTCGATAAAGCAGCTTGCGCCTTCTTTGGCGGCAGTAACGAATTTTTCATAAGAGCTCTTGGATTTACCGAAAGCCTTGATCACTTCGATCCCGTTGATGTATTCCACTGCCGTATCATTCAGTTTTTTTGTTTTTTCCAGCGTCAGCTGAAAGCTTTCGCCGCTGCCTTTCATCATGCCGGCAACAAAAAAAAGTCCGATCACGACAGGGATCAGATTTGCCAGTCCCATTCGCCAGTCAATCGTAAGAAGATAAATGAACATAATGAGCGGGAGCAAAAGATTTGCCGTGAATTCCGGGATGATGTGTGCCATGGTTGTTTCCATGGCATCCACTCGTTCCACGATGATATTTTTATAAGTTCCGCTGTGATCATCCAGAATGGAGCCGAGCGGTATCCTCGAAAGCTTTGCGGTCAGTTGTTTGCGGATCCCGCCAAGCACGGTAAAGGTTGCCACATGAGACAGCGTAGTGGATGATGAGTGAAGTGCGACTCTTATGATCCAGCAAACAACCATCAGTGTTACCTGTCTAAGGTAATATGACCAGTCCGCGCCGCCTGTTATCAATTTCTCCACAACGTCTGCGATCAGCAGATAGGGTATGAAGGATGCCACGACACCAAGGATCGCGAGCAGCACGCTGCCTACGAAGAATCCTCCTCGCCGTCCGGCAAACTCCATTACCCAAGAGATCGTGCTTTTTTTCTTCATTCAGATTGCCTCCTGTTTTTATGAATATGAATTATTGATGTCAGAATCCGAGAAACTTACGCCAACCCTCAGTAAAGAACATGGCGACGGTATAGGCATAGTGTCTCGCCTCATCATACGAAAAATCGTGTTTTAGCATTTCAAGAATGCATGAATACTCTGAGGTTAAAAGAAGATGCATTTCTCTGCCATCCACATGCTCTACATGAACTCCGGGCTTTTCCAGCCCGCTCATAAACAGCAGCGTATATTTTTGGACTTTCGTAACAAGGTCATGCAGGAAGTTTTCATACTTTGTTCCTTCGCTTCCGCAGAAGAGGAGCCTCTGTTCATCGATGTCTTCGTAGATCATATCCACTATCATTCCAAGCTGCCGGTCGTCTTCCCACATGGCTTCCAGCCCATGATCCCATGCGGTCGATGTCTGCCTGATTCTCTCCGTGTCGCAAAATCGATTCCACTTCTCTACAACAGGACCGACTACTGCTTCAAATATCTCTTCTTTATTCGAATAATGCCTGTATAACGCCGTAGCGGAAATCCCGACTTGTGAGGCAATGCTCCGCATCGACGCGTCCTCGAATCCTCTTTTTATAAACTCTTTTTTTGCGACCTCAAGGATCTTGTCTTTCGTGTCCATTTGCTTTCCCCCTAAAGATATGTTAACGTCGTAAACGTTGACAACGTTAACATTATAGTTAGGTATCGCTGACTTGTCAAGAAGATTCTTGATCCTATATCCCAACATAAGTATTAGACACTCCGTCGCAGCGAAGTGTCTCTGCATCCTTATTCTCTTATGCCTCCACATCGATTGTAAAACCCGACTTGAACTCCACTGTCAGCTTTTCATCGTGGACTGTGATCTTCTCAATCAGCCGTCTGACCAGCGTTTCGGAGTGTTCCGTGACCGCCGCATTCTGCCCATCAAGGAAGGCAGAAAGGTCATCGATGCGTTCCTTCAGCTCCGTGTTCTTCGCCGCCTTCGTCAGGATATCCTGCCGCTCCTGCCGGAGGCTGATAATGGCATCTCCGATCTCATCGATCATCGTCTGGTTTTTCCCGGCTTTCAGCAGTTCCTCCTGTTTTGCCTTTACGGCTACATCGATCTCGGCAAGTTGCTCTTCCGTGTCCTCATTCAAGACCGAGCGGATGTTTTCCTGCAAGACGGGGAGGAGGTAATCCCTTCTCGACCAGGCATCGTTGATTGCCATGACCACCGCCTCCTGCAGGTCTTCTTCGTGAATCGTCCTTGCCGGGCAGTCAATACCGCTGCTTTTCTTCAGTACCCGGCTCACGCACCGCCAGACCGTGGACTTGCATCCCCGGTTGTTCCATTTAATCCTGCGGAAGATGTCCCCACAGTGTCCGCAGAACACCAAGCTCGAAAGAGCGTACCGTGAACTGTAGATCCGCTTCTTTCCATCCGTCAGGATGTTAGCCCTTCGTGCGATTTCTGCCTGCACCCGGAGATAAACATCCTTTGCGATGATCGCCTCATGGCTGCCTTCCACATAGTACTTCGGCGCAAGGCCGTTATTGGCCACTCGTTTCTTATCGAGTGTATTTACCGTATAGGTCTTTTGCAGGAGTGCATCCCCGATGTATTTTTCATTGATGAGGATCTGCCGGATATTACTTTCATGCCACTTAGCGTTCCCCGCACCGTTCAGGATGCCATCCGCCTCCAGCCCCCTTTGATTTGGAGAAAACTGGCTCCATCCATGTATTCAGCATAAATGCGCCGAACGATATCCGCCTCTTCCGGAACGATGATAAGTTTTCCTTCATCATCTTTTGTGTATCCAAGAAACCGATTATGGTTGACCTGCACCTTGCCTGCCTGATTTCGGAACTGAATGCCGAGCCGGACGTTTGCCGACAGGGATTCCGATTCCTGTTGGGCAAGCGCCGCCATAATAGTCATAAGGACCTCTCCCTTGGCGTCAAGGGAATTGATATTCTCCTTCTCGAACAGGATTGCAATATTAAGATCCTTCAATTCTCTTGTATATTTCAGGCAGTCTACCGTATTTCGGGAGAAGCGACTGATGGACTTAGTCAGTATCATATCGACTTTTCCATCCCGGCAGTCCTGTATCATGAGGTTGAAGGATTCCCTTTTTGCTGTATTCGTTGCACTGATCAAGTCGTCCGCGTACACCTCAACCAGTTCCCATTCCAGATTGCTTTTGATATAGGAAGTGTAATGCTCGACTTGCATCTCATAACTGGATTCCTGCTCCTCAAATTCCGTAGAAACGCGGCAGTAGGCTGCTACCCTGGTTTTCTGCACCTTCTCCGTTTTCTTCTGCGCCCCGATGGTGCGCTTTGGCGGGATAACTGTGACATTTCCTGCAATCTGCATTATCCGTTCACCCCATTTCTTATCAGGCTGTAGGCGTACTCCGCCTGCCTGACTGGATCTTCATATTTCAGCGTGATTTTTGGAGCGGAAAACTTTGTATAAACCGTTCCTTTCGGCGCGCCTTTCCCTTTGTTCCTGTTACGCCCCAGCGCCTTCTCCCGGCGTATTCGTTCCGCTTCGACCCTGTCGGCCATTTCCTTCGTCAGCATCGGCGGGTAAAAGCCATCGCCGAGATACCGCTCATTCTGTATCAGACGTTTGACCCCGCAGTGGCTCATGGTCAGCCCCACCGATGCCGCCGCCTTTATAAAAGACATCCCGGACAGGTAATTTTCACATATCCGCCGGATAACGGCGGCCTGTTTTTCATTGACCACAGCCCTGCCACCGATGATGTCATAGCCGTATGGTGTATGTTCCATGTCATATCCTTTCCCGGAAAACGGCTCCGCACTTCATGGCAAATCCAATCTCCGTTCTTTTATAAACCACGATGTGATCAACTTGCTCCGTAAAGAGCGCGTCATCAAATTCCGTAAGGGTTCTGCCCTTCGCCGTGTACTTCAGAAGCTGCTCGAGAGTCTCCTGCCTTTCATGCGATCCGCTTACCTGCGCGGTCAGGAGATTCTGCTCGTTTGTGAGCCTCTGCGCTTCTTCCACAAGAGTATCGCTTTCTTCCGCATACACCGCCGGATCGAGAAGCCCCTTCGTGAAGAACTGCGTGATCTGCGCCCTGCGCTCAGCGTTCTTTTCCAGAAGGGATTCCAGTTTGGAAAGCCTGTCCAGTGTATCGGTTTTCATGCCTTCTTTCAGCATTTCCACGTATGGGAGGAGGACTCTGCTCCTGCCCCATGTCAGCTTGTTCATCATCGTGGCGCATGCCGCCTTCACTGGTTCCTCTGGTATGGACTTCATAACGCAGGCGTTCTTATCATCCACATGGCTCGATTGCTCCAGATTGATGTCAGATTTTCGCGGTCGTTCGCGGGAATTTATCAAAGCGTGTTTTTGCCTCGAAACACACCGATTTTTACCCTTGGTATGGATAAGATTGCAGACGGGCTTATGGCTGACGGTATCCTCACCGGCGCTGGCAAGACAAAATGTCACACCAGCACTATCAACAAGATCCTCCTCAACGAGAAGTACATCGGTGACGCGCTCCTGCAAAAGACTTACATCACAGATTTTCTGACGAAGAAGCGCATCAAAAACAACGACACCGTCCCGCAGTACTATGTGAAAGGCGACCACGAGGCCATCATCCCGAAGGACATCTTCCTTCGGGTGCAAGAGGAGCTGGTCCGCAGGCGCGTGGTCCATACCAGCGACAACGGCAAACGGCGCTGCTACTCCTGCAAGCACTGTTTCGCGCAGATCGTTTTCTGTGGCGAGTGCGGCGAATTTTACCGGCGTGTCCACTGGAACAACCGAGGCTGCAAGTCCATCGTCTGGCGGTGCTGCAGCCGCTTGGAGGCCACCGGCCACGCTTGCCACAACCGGACAGTCAATGAAACGCTTCTGGAACAGGTGGTAATCGATGCCATTAACCGGGTGCTCTGCCAGAAGGACGATTTCCTGCAAACGCTACGGGCGAACATAGCTACGGTAGTCCTGCAGGGTGATGCCCTCTCACCGGATGTCATAGACGAGCGGCTGAACAAGCTGCAAAAAGAGCTCCTGAAGAAGGTTAACCAGAAGGACGATTACGACGCCATCGCGGATGAGATTCTCCGCCTCCGGGATCAGCGCAGGCAGGCCGAGGTGGACAGCGTCATCAAGGATGAACAGATGAAGCAAATCCGGGACCTGCAGGATTTCGTCAAGAGCCAGCCTGCCACCATCACAGAGTTTGATGAGACACTGGTCAGCCGCCTAATTGAAAAGATCACCGTCTTCGATGACCACTTTACCGTAGACTTCAAATCCGGCATCACAATCGACATAGAGGCATAAAACAAGGCTCCCATACTACCGTTGATGGCAGTGTGGGAGCCTTGGCCTGTCTCTGTTATCCCATTTTCTTCTTGAAGAAGATGGCCAAAATAACACATACAATGATTCCAATAGCATATGGGATTGCAGTAAAAAAAGCAGCAGATGCAGGGGCACTATAACCGGCATATTGAATACCCCACTTCATGTCGGAGTAGTTATATGCAACAACGGCGCACATAACATCAGACAGAAGAACTGCCATAACCAAAAATACAGTAGATAAAGCCTTCATAAAGATCCTCCTTATTTGTTAGATGTACTCTTAAGGAGCAAAACTGCGCCGGCAATTATGGCCGCAAGGCAGATAATCAGAAATATTCCATCTCCGTCTATGGTAATCATTGATGAATCACTGATTTGGCTTGACGTTGATGGCATAAAAATTGAAACGAGTCCCCAAACAATCAAACAAACAATTCCAGCAATACAGGTGACTATTCCAAGAATACGCTTTTCTCTTCTGGTATTTGTTCTCGGCTGATCACTCTCGGTGTTTGCCACCGATTCAGATACGGCAGAGCCATCTTCTTTCATCAAATAATCAAGCGTTACATTGAAATACTTACTGATGGAAATAAGAGTATCGCTTTCTGGAATTGCCTTACCGGATTCCCACTTTGATATCGCCTGTCTGGATACGCCCAACTGCTCTGCAAGCTGCTCCTGTGAAAGGCCGCCTTTCTTTCGAAGCTCATATAGTTTTTCTGAAAGTACCACGTTTTCCTCCTTTCATTCAGAGCATACCTGAACATCGGGTAGAACTCCATACACAGCAGTTTGCAATTACGCAACCAGCGGTAGCAACTGCATATTCTTATGTTATTTGCATCAACAAATACAGATTTCCCTTCGGTCATCCATATCACTGTTTCAACCCTATCACAAAAACATCCATATCACTAACTCAACCCTCTGGCAGAAGCAGTTGATATGTTCTGTCGGAGCGGTTTTTGCGGTCAATTTCGCCCGCTGACGCTGACGGCCCATTGCCCGAAAATCCCGGAAATACGGCACTTTTATGCACCTCACCGGTCAACCCGTGACATCAATACGACCGTCTCAACGTGGATTGAGAGAACTCCAAGTATAGCTACACTTTTTTGAGTGCACACTATGGATATTGGGTGCACTTTTTAACGATAGGAAAAGCTATCGTTAAAAAGTTTAAGATTGGCTTAATAACAACGTTTACATTACAATTGTTCCAGTTGTTTAGTCTGGTCTCTTCTCACGTAGATAACCGCGAGTATTTGAACTTCTTTTCTACTATCATCAACACAAAAATAAACGTAATAATTTTTTACGCGTATTCTTCTAAAACCAAGTTCACACCACGGCTGCTAATCAACGTCCAAGCTCTTCAAAAACATCATCTATCGGATAACTATCACCATGAACCGCCTGATCATAACCTTTAGCCACCAACGCGTTAAACGTTTTCTCATCCATATCATCTTGTGCTGGAAACGACTTTGGAATAGTAAGCGAAAATGGAATACCCTTATTAAGAATGATTTGACGATAAAACATGTCAATAGCAGTAGCCCTAGGAATTCCAATAGTTTCCAGAATCTGCTCCGCCTGCTGCTTAATATTTTCTTGTATTCTCACATTCACATTCGCACTTTTAGTAACTGCCATATCAACCAATCTCCATGCACACATCGTAAAATACTGTATCGCATATTGCAACACATTTGCACGAATGGGATTTTTCGACTGTCATACACGATTTTTATGTTCGCATTACTGCATCAGATAGCACAATGAAGCGCCGTGACGGTGGAAGCACCACTTATTTTCTCGTTTGAGTTTGAACATAAAAATAGCAGATAAAGGGAAGGAAATGAATTTACACCACTTTTAGGACTTGACCTATGAAATAATTAATCGTCCCATTTTCAGTTAATATATATAGACCGAGTCCAATAAACACGACAGGTACAATTACTTTTTCGTACTTTTCCACAGTCTCTCCGATAGCAGAAATTGAGGCGAGATTTTGAGATGATTTGCATAGAATCAAAATCCCCTAAATACTGCCCTACATAAATTGATTTCAAACCTTTCTTTCCTTGACTAGCGAATAAAATAGTCAAAACAACTAAGTAGTCAATGGATGTAGAAACAAAAACTAATAAAGCGGATACTATTGTTTCCATTATTTCTCCTTTCAAAATGTTTAATGTTTATAGCCAATCAAAATTGACTGCACACACATTGTGCCTCGGCAGTTGCCAATGGAGACATTTTAAGAAATAACTTCATAATTTTCCCACTTTCCTTGAAATATTACTTGTGAAATTTACTTAAATTATATGATTTTGTCAAATATGCTGATAGATATCCACGCAAACTGTGAAGATTGAAAATATATAAAATTAGATAGACTAAACATTATTCATCTAAATAAAGCCATTGTTTTCAAAAGTCTTATAGTCTATTATTTTATTTTCTTGACAACAAACAAATTGATTCTAAATGGATTGAGAGAACGGGTAGTATAGCTACACTTTTTTGAGTTCCAAGCCA
>NZ_JARFNM010000002.1 GCF_029167365.1 Amygdalobacter nucleatus | reverse complement strand
GCACCGCCAGACGATGGACTTGCAGCCTCGGTTGTTCCAGTGGACACGCCGGTAAATTCGCCGCACTCGCCACAGAAAACGATCTGCGCGAAACAGTGCTTGCAGGAGTAGCAGCGCCGTTTGCCGTTGTCGCTGGTATGGACCACGCGCCTGCGGACCAGCTCCTCTTGCACCCGAAGGAAGATGTCCTTCGGGATGATGGCCTCGTGGTCGCCTTTCACATAGTACTGCGGGACGGTGTCGTTGTTTTTGATGCGCTTCTTCGTCAGAAAATCTGTGATGTAAGTCTTTTGCAGGAGCGCGTCACCGATGTACTTCTCGTTGAGGAGGATCTTGTTGATAGTGCTGGTGTGACATTTTGTCTTGCAGCGCCGGTGAGGATACCGTCAGCCATAAGCCCGTCTGCAATCTTATCCATACCAAGGGTAAAAATCGGTGTGTTTCGAGGCAAAAACACGCTTTGATAAATTCCCGCGAACGACCGCGAAAATCTGACATCAATCTGGAGCAATCGAGCCATGTGGATGATAAGAACGCCTGCGTTATGAAGTCCATACCAGAGGAACCAGTGAAGGCGGCATGCGCCACGATGATGAACAAGCTGACATGGGGCAGGAGCAGAGTCCTCCTCCCATACGTGGAAATGCTGAAAGAAGGCATGAAAACCGATACACTGGACAGGCTTTCCAAACTGGAATCCCTTCTGGAAAAGAACGCTGAGCGCAGGGCGCAGATCACGCAGTTCTTCACGAAGGGGCTTCTCGATCCGGCGGTGTATGCGGAAGAAAGCGATACTCTTGTGGAAGAAGCGCAGAGGCTCACAAACGAGCAGAATCTCCTGACCGCGCAGGTAAGCGGATCGCATGAAAGGCAGGAGACTCTCGAGCAGCTTCTGAAGTACACGGCGAAGGGCAGAACCCTTACGGAATTTGATGACGCGCTCTTTACGGAGCAAGTTGATCACATCGTGGTTTATAAAAGAACGGAGATTGGATTTGCCATGAAGTGCGGAGCCGTTTTCCGGGAAAGGATATGACATGGAACATACACCATACGGCTATGACATCATCGGTGGCAGGGCTGTGGTCAATGAAAAACAGGCCGCCGTTATCCGGCGGATATGTGAAAATTACCTGTCCGGGATGTCTTTTATAAAGGCGGCGGCATCGGTGGGGCTGACCATGAGCCACTGCGGGGTCAAACGTCTGATACAGAATGAGCGGTATCTCGGCGATGGCTTTTACCCGCCGATGCTGACGAAGGAAATGGCCGACAGGGTCGAAGCGGAACGAATACGCCGGGAGAAGGCGCTGGGGCGTAACAGGAACAAAGGGAAAGGCGCGCCGAAAGGAACGGTTTATACAAAGTTTTCCGCTCCAAAAATCACGCTGAAATATGAAGATCCAGTCAGGCAGGCGGAGTACGCCTACAGCCTGATAAGAAATGGGGTGAACGGATAATGCAGATTGCAGGAAATGTCACAGTTATCCCGCCAAAGCGCACCATCGGGGCGCAGAAGAAAACGGAGAAGGTGCAGAAAACCAGGGTAGCAGCCTACTGCCGCGTTTCTACGGAATTTGAGGAGCAGGAATCCAGTTATGAGATGCAAGTCGAGCATTACACTTCCTATATCAAAAGCAATCTGGAATGGGAACTGGTTGAGGTGTACGCGGACGACTTGATCAGTGCAACGAATACAGCAAAAAGGGAATCCTTCAACCTCATGATACAGGACTGCCGGGATGGAAAAGTCGATATGATACTGACTAAGTCCATCAGTCGCTTCTCCCGAAATACGGTAGACTGCCTGAAATATACAAGAGAATTGAAGGATCTTAATATTGCAATCCTGTTCGAGAAGGAGAATATCAATTCCCTTGACGCCAAGGGAGAGGTCCTTATGACTATTATGGCGGCGCTTGCCCAACAGGAATCGGAATCCCTGTCGGCAAACGTCCGGCTCGGCATTCAGTTCCGAAATCAGGCAGGCAAGGTGCAGGTCAACCATAATCGGTTTCTTGGATACACAAAAGATGATGAAGGAAAACTTATCATCGTTCCGGAAGAGGCGGATATCGTTCGGCGCATTTATGCTGAATACATGGATGGAGCCAGTTTTCTCCAAATCAAAGGGGGCTGGAGGCGGATGGCATCCTGAACGGTGCGGGGAACGCTAAGTGGCATGAAAGTAATATCCGGCAGATCCTCATCAATGAAAAATACATCGGGGATGCACTCCTGCAAAAGACCTATACGGTAAATACACTCGATAAGAAACGAGTGGCCAATAACGGCCTTGCGCCGAAGTACTATGTGGAAGGCAGCCATGAGGCGATCATCGCAAAGGATGTTTATCTCCGGGTGCAGGCAGAAATCGCACGAAGGGCTAACATCCTGACGGATGGAAAGAAGCGGATCTACAGTTCACGGTACGCTCTTTCGAGCTTGGTGTTCTGCGGACACTGTGGGGACATCTTCCGCAGGATTAAATGGAACAACCGGGGATGCAAGTCCACGGTCTGGCGGTGCGTGAGCCGGGTACTGAAGAAAAGCAGCGGTATTGACTGCCCGGCAAGGACGATTCACGAAGAAGACCTGCAGGAGGCGGTGGTCATGGCAATCAACGATGCCTGGTCGAGAAGGGATTACCTCCTCCCCGTCTTGCAGGAAAACATCCGCTCGGTCTTGAATGAGGACACGGAAGAGCAACTTGCCGAGATCGATGTAGCCGTAAAGGCAAAACAGGAGGAACTGCTGAAAGCCGGGAAAAACCAGACGATGATCGATGAGATCGGAGATGCCATTATCAGCCTCCGGCAGGAGCGGCAGGATATCCTGACGAAGGCGGCGAAGAACACGGAGCTGAAGGAACGCATCGATGACCTTTCTGCCTTCCTTGATGGGCAGAATGCGGCGGTCACGGAACACTCCGAAACGCTGGTCAGACGGCTGATTGAGAAGATCACAGTCCACGATGAAAAGCTGACAGTGGAGTTCAAGTCGGGTTTTACAATCGATGTGGAGGCATAAGAGAATAAGGATGCAGAGACACTTCGCTGCGACGGAGTGTCTAATACTTATGTTGGGATATAGGATCAAGAATCTTCTTGACAAGTCAGCGATACCTAACTATAATGTTAACGTTGTCAACGTTTACGACGTTAACATATCTTTAGGGGGAAAGCAAATGGACACGAAAGACAAGATCCTTGAGGTCGCAAAAAAAGAGTTTATAAAAAGAGGATTCGAGGACGCGTCGATGCGGAGCATTGCCTCACAAGTCGGGATTTCCGCTACGGCGTTATACAGGCATTATTCGAATAAAGAAGAGATATTTGAAGCAGTAGTCGGTCCTGTTGTAGAGAAGTGGAATCGATTTTGCGACACGGAGAGAATCAGGCAGACATCGACCGCATGGGATCATGGGCTGGAAGCCATGTGGGAAGACGACCGGCAGCTTGGAATGATAGTGGATATGATCTACGAAGACATCGATGAACAGAGGCTCCTCTTCTGCGGAAGCGAAGGAACAAAGTATGAAAACTTCCTGCATGACCTTGTTACGAAAGTCCAAAAATATACGCTGCTGTTTATGAGCGGGCTGGAAAAGCCCGGAGTTCATGTAGAGCATGTGGATGGCAGAGAAATGCATCTTCTTTTAACCTCAGAGTATTCATGCATTCTTGAAATGCTAAAACACGATTTTTCGTATGATGAGGCGAGACACTATGCCTATACCGTCGCCATGTTCTTTACTGAGGGTTGGCGTAAGTTTCTCGGATTCTGACATCAATAATTCATATTCATAAAAACAGGAGGCAATCTGAATGAAGAAAAAAAGCACGATCTCTTGGGTAATGGAGTTTGCCGGACGGCGAGGAGGATTCTTCGTAGGCAGCGTGCTGCTCGCGATCCTTGGTGTCGTGGCATCCTTCATACCCTATCTGCTGATCGCAGACGTTGTGGAGAAATTGATAACAGGCGGCGCGGACTGGTCATATTACCTTAGACAGGTAACACTGATGGTTGTTTGCTGGATCATAAGAGTCGCACTTCACTCATCATCCACTACGCTGTCTCATGTGGCAACCTTTACCGTGCTTGGCGGGATCCGCAAACAACTGACCGCAAAGCTTTCGAGGATACCGCTCGGCTCCATTCTGGATGATCACAGCGGAACTTATAAAAATATCATCGTGGAACGAGTGGATGCCATGGAAACAACCATGGCACACATCATCCCGGAATTCACGGCAAATCTTTTGCTCCCGCTCATTATGTTCATTTATCTTCTTACGATTGACTGGCGAATGGGACTGGCAAATCTGATCCCTGTCGTGATCGGACTTTTTTTTGTTGCCGGCATGATGAAAGGCAGCGGCGAAAGCTTTCAGCTGACGCTGGAAAAAACAAAAAAACTGAATGATACGGCAGTGGAATACATCAACGGGATCGAAGTGATCAAGGCTTTCGGTAAATCCAAGAGCTCTTATGAAAAATTCGTTACTGCCGCCAAAGAAGGCGCAAGCTGCTTTATCGACTGGATGAGGCGCTGCATCTGGTGGTCGTCGGGAAGCCTTTCATTCACGCCCGCAACGCTTCTTGGCGTGCTTCCGGTCGGACTTCTGCTGGTCAGAGGCGGGAGCCTTACTGCTTCGGATTTTATCACTGGGGTCATCCTTTCGGCCGGACTTGTCACTCCGCTTGTAGTGGCTTTCTCCTACACCGATGACATCTCAAAGATGAGTGCGATATTCGGAGAAGTGACGGAGATACTGGAAAGAAAGGACATGGAAAGACCCGCCGCATTGACAGAGCAGCCGGAGGGCTCTGATATCAAACTGAGTGACGTCCGCTTTACATACAAGGAAAAGGAAGTGCTCCATGGCGTGAATATGGAGATCAAACAGGGTGACGTTACAGCGATCGTGGGACCCTCCGGCTCAGGAAAGAGCACCATCGCAAGGCTCATCGACTCCCTGTGGGATGTAGACAGCGGAAGCATCACCTATGGTGGTGTGGATATCCGAAATCTGCCGCTGGATTACTATGCGAGTCAGATTTCTTATGTAGCACAGGACAACTACCTGTTTGACATGAGCGTTCTGGAAAATATCAGGCTCGGCCGCAAGGGTGCATCTGAAGAAGACATTATAAATGCAGCAAAGGCTACTGGCTGCCATGAGTTCATTCTGGGACTGGAGCATGGATACGATACGGTTGTCGGCGGCGCTGGAGGACACCTTTCCGGAGGCGAAAGACAGCGTATCTGCATCGCAAGAGCCATGCTGAAAGACGCGCCGGTGGTGATTCTGGACGAGGCTACTGCCTATACGGATCCCGAAAACGAAACCCTTGTTCAAATGAGCGTGGCTAAGCTCGTTCAGGGAAAAACGCTGATCGTCATTGCTCACAGACTGTCTACCATCACAAGTGCCGATAAGATCTTTGTCGTAAATGAGGGAAATATAGAGGCGGCAGGAACGCACAACGAGCTTATTGCAGGCTGTCCGCTTTATCAGAAGATGTGGGAGGCCCACAGCGAGGCAAGAGACGCGGACACGGATTATACGGCATCCGCTGTCAGAGAGGAGGTTGCCCATGCTTAAAATGCTGAAGAAGTTCTTCGATTTCTGCAATACGGAGAACAGGAATAAGTTTTATAAGGCCCTAGCGCTGGGTGTGTTGGACGCTGTCTTTACCGCTATGAAGATCCCTGCTGCGTTCTTTACTGTGACGGCGGTTCTGAACAGGGACATAGGGACAAAGGAGATCCTGGTCGTTATTGGTCTCATGCTGATCTCCACAGTGGGAAAGATGATCATCAACCGCTATTCACAGATGATGCAGACGGAGGCCGGATATAATACGGCGGCCGGTAAGCGAATCGAGATCGGGGAGCATTTGAGATACCTCCCGATGGGGTACTTCAACGACACCAGTCTCGGTCACATCACATCTGTCACTACAAATTCTATGGAGCAGCTGGGGGATATCGCGACACGTGCCGTCATGATGATTTTACAAGGCTCCATAACTACGGTCATCATCGGTATCGGGCTGTTTGCGTTTGATGTGCGTATCGCAGTGATCGGATTGATTGGCATTGTCGTTTTCTGCGTGGTCAATATATTCACCAACAGAAACGTAGCGAGAGTTGCGGAGGAGAAGCTTCAGGCAGATAAGGATATGGTCGGCGTAGTGCTTGAATATATTCAGGGGATTGCCGAAATCCGTAATTACAATCTGGTGAGCGCGAACAACAGCAGACTGGAAAAAGCAATCGATCGAAAAAGAAAAGCGGATATCAGCGCCGAGACTGCGGCGATCCCCATGGTAGGCCTTCAGCAGCTTGTGTGCAAGCTGACGGGTGTGGTGATTGCAGGAGCATCCGTTTACTTCTGCATAAACGGAACGATGGCACTGAATTACACGATCACAATGCTGCTTTGTTCCTTTATCCTGTTTGAAATGCTGGATCTGGCAGGCGTATACACAGCACTTCTGAGAGTGATCGGAAGGTGTGTTGACCTTGCCAATGAGATTCTTTCCGTACAGCAGATGGACATTAACGGTGAGGATATTAAGCCGGAAAATCACGATATCCATCTTGACCATGTAAGCTTTGCCTATGAGAACAGAAAGATTATCGATGATCTCACACTTGACATCAAGGAAAAGACAACGACAGCAATTGTCGGACCCTCCGGAGGCGGCAAAACCACGGTTACATCTCTGATTGCCAGATTCTGGGATGTACAGGACGGAAAGGTGACGCTTGGAGGAAAAGATGTCAAGGATTACAGCTTCGATTCTTTGATGGAGAATTTCAGCTTTGTCTTCCAGAGGGTCTATCTGTTTGAGGATACCATTGCGAACAATATCCGATTTGGAAGGCCGGATGCACCGATGAAAGATGTAATCGAAGCTGCAAAGAAAGCTTCCGCGCACGACTTTATCATGGGACTTCCTGATGGGTATGAAACTATGATCGGAGAAGGTGGCGCAACGCTTTCCGGCGGTGAAAAACAGCGGATCGCCATAGCCAGAGCGATCATGAAAGATGCTCCGATCATTATTCTGGACGAAGCAACTGCCAATGTTGATCCAGAAAACGAAAAGGAGCTTACGCAGGCCATTGAAAATTTGACCAGAGAAAAGACGATCATTATGATCGCACACAGATTGAAGACCGTTCGTCATGCGGATCAGATCATCGTGATCGATAAAGGCAGGATCGTGCAGCAGGGCACGCATGAATCACTGATTCGGGAAGATGGAATTTATAGGAACTTTGTTTCCGGCAGACGCAGTGCTGTCAGCTGGAAGATAGCATAAAATAGAACAAAGAAAGACTAACTATTAAAAGTCAAGAAGAAAAAGCATGAAAATGCAGAAATGCAAATCGGATAAAAAGAACCTTGATAATTGCATAACGAAATAAGCACCACGAGGTGCTTGGCAAATAAGTCGTATAAGGTAGCGGTTTAAGCCAGAGGAATAAAGGCAACGTTTGCTTTCACCAAATGAAAGAGAACGCGAGTGAGTTTCTTGGCAGCATGGGAGACAGCAACATTGTAGGGTTTACCTTCTGCCCGTTTCTTTGCTAAATACGCATTGAACGTTGAGTCCCAATGACATACGTATTTAGTAGCATTAAAGATGGCATAGCGCAGGTATTTTGAACCTCTTTTCACCATTTTAGAATGCGTAGAAGTAAGCTGTCCCGACTGGTAAACAGAGGGATCCAGTCCTGCATAAGCAAGAACCTGCTCAGCAGAATTGAAATCCTTGAAGTTGTTGGTCTCACTGATAATGACGGCAGCCATTTTGTTGGCGATACCAGGGACAGAAGTAATGGGACTGTCGATCTTACTCATGAGCTCATTGATCTCTGACTCTATCTCTTCAATTTGCTGTTGATAGACTTGAATAAGAGCTATAGTTTGTTGGAGTTCCAATTCTTTTACTCAGCTTTTTATACCGATGGAAGAACAAGCAGCATCTCTTATGGAAAGAGCCTTAACGCGGCCGTAATGTCCCTTTGAAGCTGATGCAAGAAGATGAATGAGATGTGTGAGATTACAGTTGGCAATTTTGTCAGCAGAGGGTAACTCTGAGAGAAGTTGGTATACAGAATTCATGTGAAGACTGGGAACGAGGCTCTTCAGTTCGGGAAAGAGAATTTGGCAAAGTCTGACGAGAGAAACTTTCTTACTAGAGCAATCGGCAACAAGGGTCGCTCGATAACGGGTTAGTGATTTTAGTTCGGATAAATGGTAAAATGGCTGTGAGTAGGACTTGAGATCTTCGATTCTCAGCATAGTGGCAATGGTATGCGCATCGACGTGATCAGTTTTCGTCTTTCTAAGGTTCTGACCTTTTCTGAAAAGATTGGTATGTAACGGGTTGAGCAGAATGGGCTTGTAACCGACACTGTTCAAGAAAGCCAGAAGATTATCGCTGTAGTGACCTGTCGATTCAAGCCCTACTTTTATGTTGGTTGGTTTCTTAGAACAGGAATGGAGCACCTTCATGAGCTGTTCAAAACCGTCACGACTGTTCTTGAAGGTAAATACTTCAATGAAACACTTGCCATTAGCATCTAGGATAACACAGTCGTGTTTATCCATGGCTACATCAATTCCTGCGTAAAACATAGCAGACCTCCAGTAAAAAATTAGACACTGTATTGCCCCACAGACTTGTTTGTTCTCACGTAACCTCGTGCTACATAAAACGTCATGCGTTATCTAACTAATTACCGCTTAAACAAACGGCTGTGGTTATTGCCTTTCTTAAAACGTCTATGCGTTAGGAGATAAATACTAATCCACAGCGTCTGTTAGAGATTATAAGACCTTGCTGAGGGTCTATAAAAACTACAAATCTAATAATACGAGGAGAAATAATGGAAACAATAGTATCCGCTTTATTAGTTTTTGTTTCTACATCCATTGACTACTTAGTTGTTTTGACTATTTTATTCGCTAGTCAAGGAAAGAAAGGTTTGAAATCAATTTATGTAGGGCAGTATTTAGGTACAGGACTGCTTGTACTGGCTAGTCTTATTGCCGCTTACTTTTTAAATTTTATTCCACAAGATTGGATTATCGGACTCCTTGGCCTAATTCCGCTAGGTCTTGGTATAAGAGCAATTTTTGTGGATGAAGATATTGATGAAGAAGATATCGAGGGAAAAATTACCGGAGATGGATCAAAAATCTTAGCATTTACAAGTTTAACAGTAGCAATGGGTGGAGATAATTTAGGAATTTATATCCCCTATTTTACAGGAAAGAGTTTGATTGAGATTAGTATAAGTTTAGTAATATTTGCCTTAGGGATTTTGATTCTATGCAAATCATCTCAAAATCTCGCCTCAATTTCTGCTATCGGAGAGACTGTGGAAAAGTACGAAAAAGTAATTGTACCTGTCGTGTTTATTGGACTCGGTCTATATATATTAACTGAAAATGGGACGATTAATTATTTCATAGGTCAAGTCCTAAAAGTGGTGTAAATTCATTTCCTTCCCTTTATCTGCTATTTTTATGTTCAAACTCAAACGAGAAAATAAGTGGTGCTTCCACCGTCACGGCGCTTCATTGTGCTATCTGATGCAGTAATGCGAACATAAAAATCGTGTATGACAGTCGAAAAATCCCATTCGTGCAAATGTGTTGCAATATGCGATACAGTATTTTACGATGTGTGCATGGAGATTGGTTGATATGGCAGTTACTAAAAGTGCGAATGTGAATGTGAGAATACAAGAAAATATTAAGCAGCAGGCGGAGCAGATTCTGGAAACTATTGGAATTCCTAGGGCTACTGCTATTGACATGTTTTATCGTCAAATCATTCTTAATAAGGGTATTCCATTTTCGCTTACTATTCCAAAGTCGTTTCCAGCACAAGATGATATGGATGAGAAAACGTTTAACGCGTTGGTGGCTAAAGGTTATGATCAGGCGGTTCATGGTGATAGTTATCCGATAGATGATGTTTTTGAAGAGCTTGGACGTTGATTAGCAGCCGTGGTGTGAACTTGGTTTTAGAAGAATACGCGTAAAAAATTATTACGTTTATTTTTGTGTTGATGATAGTAGAAAAGAAGTTCAAATACTCGCGGTTATCTACGTGAGAAGAGACCAGACTAAACAACTGGAACAATTGTAATGTAAACGTTGTTATTAAGCCAATCTTAAACTTTTTAACGATAGCTTTTCCTATCGTTAAAAAGTGCACCCAATATCCATAGTGTGCACTCAAAAAAGTGTAGCTATACTTGGAGTTCTCTCAATCCACGTTGAGACGGTCGTATTGATGTCACGGGTTGACCGGTGAGGTGCATAAAAGTGCCGTATTTCCGGGATTTTCGGGCAATGGGCCGTCAGCGTCAGCGGGCGAAATTGACCGCAAAAACCGCTCCGACAGAACATATCAACTGCTTCTGCCAGAGGGTTGAGTTAGTGATATGGATGTTTTTGTGATAGGGTTGAAACAGTGATATGGATGACCGAAGGGAAATCTGTATTTGTTGATGCAAATAACATAAGAATATGCAGTTGCTACCGCTGGTTGCGTAATTGCAAACTGCTGTGTATGGAGTTCTACCCGATGTTCAGGTATGCTCTGAATGAAAGGAGGAAAACGTGGTACTTTCAGAAAAACTATATGAGCTTCGAAAGAAAGGCGGCCTTTCACAGGAGCAGCTTGCAGAGCAGTTGGGCGTATCCAGACAGGCGATATCAAAGTGGGAATCCGGTAAGGCAATTCCAGAAAGCGATACTCTTATTTCCATCAGTAAGTATTTCAATGTAACGCTTGATTATTTGATGAAAGAAGATGGCTCTGCCGTATCTGAATCGGTGGCAAACACCGAGAGTGATCAGCCGAGAACAAATACCAGAAGAGAAAAGCGTATTCTTGGAATAGTCACCTGTATTGCTGGAATTGTTTGTTTGATTGTTTGGGGACTCGTTTCAATTTTTATGCCATCAACGTCAAGCCAAATCAGTGATTCATCAATGATTACCATAGACGGAGATGGAATATTTCTGATTATCTGCCTTGCGGCCATAATTGCCGGCGCAGTTTTGCTCCTTAAGAGTACATCTAACAAATAAGGAGGATCTTTATGAAGGCTTTATCTACTGTATTTTTGGTTATGGCAGTTCTTCTGTCTGATGTTATGTGCGCCGTTGTTGCATATAACTACTCCGACATGAAGTGGGGTATTCAATATGCCGGTTATAGTGCCCCTGCATCTGCTGCTTTTTTTACTGCAATCCCATATGCTATTGGAATCATTGTATGTGTTATTTTGGCCATCTTCTTCAAGAAGAAAATGGGATAACAGAGACAGGCCAAGGCTCCCACACTGCCATCAACGGTAGTATGGGAGCCTTGTTTTATGCCTCTATGTCGATTGTGATGCCGGATTTGAAGTCTACGGTAAAGTGGTCATCGAAGACGGTGATCTTTTCAATTAGGCGGCTGACCAGTGTCTCATCAAACTCTGTGATGGTGGCAGGCTGGCTCTTGACGAAATCCTGCAGGTCCCGGATTTGCTTCATCTGTTCATCCTTGATGACGCTGTCCACCTCGGCCTGCCTGCGCTGATCCCGGAGGCGGAGAATCTCATCCGCGATGGCGTCGTAATCGTCCTTCTGGTTAACCTTCTTCAGGAGCTCTTTTTGCAGCTTGTTCAGCCGCTCGTCTATGACATCCGGTGAGAGGGCATCACCCTGCAGGACTACCGTAGCTATGTTCGCCCGTAGCGTTTGCAGGAAATCGTCCTTCTGGCAGAGCACCCGGTTAATGGCATCGATTACCACCTGTTCCAGAAGCGTTTCATTGACTGTCCGGTTGTGGCAAGCGTGGCCGGTGGCCTCCAAGCGGCTGCAGCACCGCCAGACGATGGACTTGCAGCCTCGGTTGTTCCAGTGGACACGCCGGTAAAATTCGCCGCACTCGCCACAGAAAACGATCTGCGCGAAACAGTGCTTGCAGGAGTAGCAGCGCCGTTTGCCGTTGTCGCTGGTATGGACCACGCGCCTGCGGACCAGCTCCTCTTGCACCCGAAGGAAGATGTCCTTCGGGATGATGGCCTCGTGGTCGCCTTTCACATAGTACTGCGGGACGGTGTCGTTGTTTTTGATGCGCTTCTTCGTCAGAAAATCTGTGATGTAAGTCTTTTGCAGGAGCGCGTCACCGATGTACTTCTCGTTGAGGAGGATCTTGTTGATAGTGCTGGTGTGACATTTTGTCTTGCCAGCGCCGGTGAGGATACCGTCAGCCATAAGCCCGTCTGCAATCTTATCCATACCAAGGGTAAAAATCGGTGTGTTTCGAGGCAAAAACACGCTTTGATAAATTCCCGCGAACGACCGCGAAAATCTGACATCAATCTGGAGCAATCGAGCCATGTGGATGATAAGAACGCCTGCGTTATGAAGTCCATACCAGAGGAACCAGTGAAGGCGGCATGCGCCACGATGATGAACAAGCTGACATGGGGCAGGAGCAGAGTCCTCCTCCCATACGTGGAAATGCTGAAAGAAGGCATGAAAACCGATACACTGGACAGGCTTTCCAAACTGGAATCCC
This sequence comes from Amygdalobacter nucleatus, assembly GCF_029167365.1. Classification (NCBI taxonomy): domain Bacteria; kingdom Bacillati; phylum Bacillota; class Clostridia; order Eubacteriales; family Oscillospiraceae; genus Amygdalobacter; species Amygdalobacter nucleatus. Next base: position 6,265 of record NZ_JARFNM010000002.1, on the reverse strand, counting down.
TTCTGGAAAAGAACGCTGAGCGCAGGGCGCAGATCACGCAGTTCTTCACGAAGGGGCTTCTCGATCCGGCGGTGTATGCGGAAGAAAGCGATACTCTTGTGGAAGAAGCGCAGAGGCTCACAAACGAGCAGAATCTCCTGACCGCGCAGGTAAGCGGATCGCATGAAAGGCAGGAGACTCTCGAGCAGCTTCTGAAGTACACGGCGAAGGGCAGAACCCTTACGGAATTTGATGACGCGCTCTTTACGGAGCAAGTTGATCACATCGTGGTTTATAAAAGAACGGAGATTGGATTTGCCATGAAGTGCGGAGCCGTTTTCCGGGAAAGGATATGACATGGAACATACACCATACGGCTATGACATCATCGGTGGCAGGGCTGTGGTCAATGAAAAACAGGCCGCCGTTATCCGGCGGATATGTGAAAATTACCTGTCCGGGATGTCTTTTATAAAGGCGGCGGCATCGGTGGGGCTGACCATGAGCCACTGCGGGGTCAAACGTCTGATACAGAATGAGCGGTATCTCGGCGATGGCTTTTACCCGCCGATGCTGACGAAGGAAATGGCCGACAGGGTCGAAGCGGAACGAATACGCCGGGAGAAGGCGCTGGGGCGTAACAGGAACAAAGGGAAAGGCGCGCCGAAAGGAACGGTTTATACAAAGTTTTCCGCTCCAAAAATCACGCTGAAATATGAAGATCCAGTCAGGCAGGCGGAGTACGCCTACAGCCTGATAAGAAATGGGGTGAACGGATAATGCAGATTGCAGGAAATGTCACAGTTATCCCGCCAAAGCGCACCATCGGGGCGCAGAAGAAAACGGAGAAGGTGCAGAAAACCAGGGTAGCAGCCTACTGCCGCGTTTCTACGGAATTTGAGGAGCAGGAATCCAGTTATGAGATGCAAGTCGAGCATTACACTTCCTATATCAAAAGCAATCTGGAATGGGAACTGGTTGAGGTGTACGCGGACGACTTGATCAGTGCAACGAATACAGCAAAAAGGGAATCCTTCAACCTCATGATACAGGACTGCCGGGATGGAAAAGTCGATATGATACTGACTAAGTCCATCAGTCGCTTCTCCCGAAATACGGTAGACTGCCTGAAATATACAAGAGAATTGAAGGATCTTAATATTGCAATCCTGTTCGAGAAGGAGAATATCAATTCCCTTGACGCCAAGGGAGAGGTCCTTATGACTATTATGGCGGCGCTTGCCCAACAGGAATCGGAATCCCTGTCGGCAAACGTCCGGCTCGGCATTCAGTTCCGAAATCAGGCAGGCAAGGTGCAGGTCAACCATAATCGGTTTCTTGGATACACAAAAGATGATGAAGGAAAACTTATCATCGTTCCGGAAGAGGCGGATATCGTTCGGCGCATTTATGCTGAATACATGGATGGAGCCAGTTTTCTCCAAATCAAAGGGGGCTGGAGGCGGATGGCATCCTGAACGGTGCGGGGAACGCTAAGTGGCATGAAAGTAATATCCGGCAGATCCTCATCAATGAAAAATACATCGGGGATGCACTCCTGCAAAAGACCTATACGGTAAATACACTCGATAAGAAACGAGTGGCCAATAACGGCCTTGCGCCGAAGTACTATGTGGAAGGCAGCCATGAGGCGATCATCGCAAAGGATGTTTATCTCCGGGTGCAGGCAGAAATCGCACGAAGGGCTAACATCCTGACGGATGGAAAGAAGCGGATCTACAGTTCACGGTACGCTCTTTCGAGCTTGGTGTTCTGCGGACACTGTGGGGACATCTTCCGCAGGATTAAATGGAACAACCGGGGATGCAAGTCCACGGTCTGGCGGTGCGTGAGCCGGGTACTGAAGAAAAGCAGCGGTATTGACTGCCCGGCAAGGACGATTCACGAAGAAGACCTGCAGGAGGCGGTGGTCATGGCAATCAACGATGCCTGGTCGAGAAGGGATTACCTCCTCCCCGTCTTGCAGGAAAACATCCGCTCGGTCTTGAATGAGGACACGGAAGAGCAACTTGCCGAGATCGATGTAGCCGTAAAGGCAAAACAGGAGGAACTGCTGAAAGCCGGGAAAAACCAGACGATGATCGATGAGATCGGAGATGCCATTATCAGCCTCCGGCAGGAGCGGCAGGATATCCTGACGAAGGCGGCGAAGAACACGGAGCTGAAGGAACGCATCGATGACCTTTCTGCCTTCCTTGATGGGCAGAATGCGGCGGTCACGGAACACTCCGAAACGCTGGTCAGACGGCTGATTGAGAAGATCACAGTCCACGATGAAAAGCTGACAGTGGAGTTCAAGTCGGGTTTTACAATCGATGTGGAGGCATAAGAGAATAAGGATGCAGAGACACTTCGCTGCGACGGAGTGTCTAATACTTATGTTGGGATATAGGATCAAGAATCTTCTTGACAAGTCAGCGATACCTAACTATAATGTTAACGTTGTCAACGTTTACGACGTTAACATATCTTTAGGGGGAAAGCAAATGGACACGAAAGACAAGATCCTTGAGGTCGCAAAAAAAGAGTTTATAAAAAGAGGATTCGAGGACGCGTCGATGCGGAGCATTGCCTCACAAGTCGGGATTTCCGCTACGGCGTTATACAGGCATTATTCGAATAAAGAAGAGATATTTGAAGCAGTAGTCGGTCCTGTTGTAGAGAAGTGGAATCGATTTTGCGACACGGAGAGAATCAGGCAGACATCGACCGCATGGGATCATGGGCTGGAAGCCATGTGGGAAGACGACCGGCAGCTTGGAATGATAGTGGATATGATCTACGAAGACATCGATGAACAGAGGCTCCTCTTCTGCGGAAGCGAAGGAACAAAGTATGAAAACTTCCTGCATGACCTTGTTACGAAAGTCCAAAAATATACGCTGCTGTTTATGAGCGGGCTGGAAAAGCCCGGAGTTCATGTAGAGCATGTGGATGGCAGAGAAATGCATCTTCTTTTAACCTCAGAGTATTCATGCATTCTTGAAATGCTAAAACACGATTTTTCGTATGATGAGGCGAGACACTATGCCTATACCGTCGCCATGTTCTTTACTGAGGGTTGGCGTAAGTTTCTCGGATTCTGACATCAATAATTCATATTCATAAAAACAGGAGGCAATCTGAATGAAGAAAAAAAGCACGATCTCTTGGGTAATGGAGTTTGCCGGACGGCGAGGAGGATTCTTCGTAGGCAGCGTGCTGCTCGCGATCCTTGGTGTCGTGGCATCCTTCATACCCTATCTGCTGATCGCAGACGTTGTGGAGAAATTGATAACAGGCGGCGCGGACTGGTCATATTACCTTAGACAGGTAACACTGATGGTTGTTTGCTGGATCATAAGAGTCGCACTTCACTCATCATCCACTACGCTGTCTCATGTGGCAACCTTTACCGTGCTTGGCGGGATCCGCAAACAACTGACCGCAAAGCTTTCGAGGATACCGCTCGGCTCCATTCTGGATGATCACAGCGGAACTTATAAAAATATCATCGTGGAACGAGTGGATGCCATGGAAACAACCATGGCACACATCATCCCGGAATTCACGGCAAATCTTTTGCTCCCGCTCATTATGTTCATTTATCTTCTTACGATTGACTGGCGAATGGGACTGGCAAATCTGATCCCTGTCGTGATCGGACTTTTTTTTGTTGCCGGCATGATGAAAGGCAGCGGCGAAAGCTTTCAGCTGACGCTGGAAAAAACAAAAAAACTGAATGATACGGCAGTGGAATACATCAACGGGATCGAAGTGATCAAGGCTTTCGGTAAATCCAAGAGCTCTTATGAAAAATTCGTTACTGCCGCCAAAGAAGGCGCAAGCTGCTTTATCGACTGGATGAGGCGCTGCATCTGGTGGTCGTCGGGAAGCCTTTCATTCACGCCCGCAACGCTTCTTGGCGTGCTTCCGGTCGGACTTCTGCTGGTCAGAGGCGGGAGCCTTACTGCTTCGGATTTTATCACTGGGGTCATCCTTTCGGCCGGACTTGTCACTCCGCTTGTAGTGGCTTTCTCCTACACCGATGACATCTCAAAGATGAGTGCGATATTCGGAGAAGTGACGGAGATACTGGAAAGAAAGGACATGGAAAGACCCGCCGCATTGACAGAGCAGCCGGAGGGCTCTGATATCAAACTGAGTGACGTCCGCTTTACATACAAGGAAAAGGAAGTGCTCCATGGCGTGAATATGGAGATCAAACAGGGTGACGTTACAGCGATCGTGGGACCCTCCGGCTCAGGAAAGAGCACCATCGCAAGGCTCATCGACTCCCTGTGGGATGTAGACAGCGGAAGCATCACCTATGGTGGTGTGGATATCCGAAATCTGCCGCTGGATTACTATGCGAGTCAGATTTCTTATGTAGCACAGGACAACTACCTGTTTGACATGAGCGTTCTGGAAAATATCAGGCTCGGCCGCAAGGGTGCATCTGAAGAAGACATTATAAATGCAGCAAAGGCTACTGGCTGCCATGAGTTCATTCTGGGACTGGAGCATGGATACGATACGGTTGTCGGCGGCGCTGGAGGACACCTTTCCGGAGGCGAAAGACAGCGTATCTGCATCGCAAGAGCCATGCTGAAAGACGCGCCGGTGGTGATTCTGGACGAGGCTACTGCCTATACGGATCCCGAAAACGAAACCCTTGTTCAAATGAGCGTGGCTAAGCTCGTTCAGGGAAAAACGCTGATCGTCATTGCTCACAGACTGTCTACCATCACAAGTGCCGATAAGATCTTTGTCGTAAATGAGGGAAATATAGAGGCGGCAGGAACGCACAACGAGCTTATTGCAGGCTGTCCGCTTTATCAGAAGATGTGGGAGGCCCACAGCGAGGCAAGAGACGCGGACACGGATTATACGGCATCCGCTGTCAGAGAGGAGGTTGCCCATGCTTAAAATGCTGAAGAAGTTCTTCGATTTCTGCAATACGGAGAACAGGAATAAGTTTTATAAGGCCCTAGCGCTGGGTGTGTTGGACGCTGTCTTTACCGCTATGAAGATCCCTGCTGCGTTCTTTACTGTGACGGCGGTTCTGAACAGGGACATAGGGACAAAGGAGATCCTGGTCGTTATTGGTCTCATGCTGATCTCCACAGTGGGAAAGATGATCATCAACCGCTATTCACAGATGATGCAGACGGAGGCCGGATATAATACGGCGGCCGGTAAGCGAATCGAGATCGGGGAGCATTTGAGATACCTCCCGATGGGGTACTTCAACGACACCAGTCTCGGTCACATCACATCTGTCACTACAAATTCTATGGAGCAGCTGGGGGATATCGCGACACGTGCCGTCATGATGATTTTACAAGGCTCCATAACTACGGTCATCATCGGTATCGGGCTGTTTGCGTTTGATGTGCGTATCGCAGTGATCGGATTGATTGGCATTGTCGTTTTCTGCGTGGTCAATATATTCACCAACAGAAACGTAGCGAGAGTTGCGGAGGAGAAGCTTCAGGCAGATAAGGATATGGTCGGCGTAGTGCTTGAATATATTCAGGGGATTGCCGAAATCCGTAATTACAATCTGGTGAGCGCGAACAACAGCAGACTGGAAAAAGCAATCGATCGAAAAAGAAAAGCGGATATCAGCGCCGAGACTGCGGCGATCCCCATGGTAGGCCTTCAGCAGCTTGTGTGCAAGCTGACGGGTGTGGTGATTGCAGGAGCATCCGTTTACTTCTGCATAAACGGAACGATGGCACTGAATTACACGATCACAATGCTGCTTTGTTCCTTTATCCTGTTTGAAATGCTGGATCTGGCAGGCGTATACACAGCACTTCTGAGAGTGATCGGAAGGTGTGTTGACCTTGCCAATGAGATTCTTTCCGTACAGCAGATGGACATTAACGGTGAGGATATTAAGCCGGAAAATCACGATATCCATCTTGACCATGTAAGCTTTGCCTATGAGAACAGAAAGATTATCGATGATCTCACACTTGACATCAAGGAAAAGACAACGACAGCAATTGTCGGACCCTCCGGAGGCGGCAAAACCACGGTTACATCTCTGATTGCCAGATTCTGGGATGTACAGGACGGAAAGGTGACGCTTGGAGGAAAAGATGTCAAGGATTACAGCTTCGATTCTTTGATGGAGAATTTCAGCTTTGTCTTCCAGAGGGTCTATCTGTTTGAGGATACCATTGCGAACAATATCCGATTTGGAAGGCCGGATGCACCGATGAAAGATGTAATCGAAGCTGCAAAGAAAGCTTCCGCGCACGACTTTATCATGGGA
>NZ_JARFNM010000001.1:1450000-1582680 GCF_029167365.1 Amygdalobacter nucleatus | reverse complement strand
TTTCAATTTTTATGCCATCAACGTCAAGCCAAATCAGTGATTCATCAATGATTACCATAGACGGAGATGGAATATTTCTGATTATCTGCCTTGCGGCCATAATTGCCGGCGCAGTTTTGCTCCTTAAGAGTACATCTAACAAATAAGGAGGATCTTTATGAAGGCTTTATCTACTGTATTTTTGGTTATGGCAGTTCTTCTGTCTGATGTTATGTGCGCCGTTGTTGCATATAACTACTCCGACATGAAGTGGGGTATTCAATATGCCGGTTATAGTGCCCCTGCATCTGCTGCTTTTTTTACTGCAATCCCATATGCTATTGGAATCATTGTATGTGTTATTTTGGCCATCTTCTTCAAGAAGAAAATGGGATAACAGAGACAGGCCAAGGCTCCCACACTGCCATCAACGGTAGTATGGGAGCCTTGTTTTATGCCTCTATGTCGATTGTGATGCCGGATTTGAAGTCTACGGTAAAGTGGTCATCGAAGACGGTGATCTTTTCAATTAGGCGGCTGACCAGTGTCTCATCAAACTCTGTGATGGTGGCAGGCTGGCTCTTGACGAAATCCTGCAGGTCCCGGATTTGCTTCATCTGTTCATCCTTGATGACGCTGTCCACCTCGGCCTGCCTGCGCTGATCCCGGAGGCGGAGAATCTCATCCGCGATGGCGTCGTAATCGTCCTTCTGGTTAACCTTCTTCAGGAGCTCTTTTTGCAGCTTGTTCAGCCGCTCGTCTATGACATCCGGTGAGAGGGCATCACCCTGCAGGACTACCGTAGCTATGTTCGCCCGTAGCGTTTGCAGGAAATCGTCCTTCTGGCAGAGCACCCGGTTAATGGCATCGATTACCACCTGTTCCAGAAGCGTTTCATTGACTGTCCGGTTGTGGCAAGCGTGGCCGGTGGCCTCCAAGCGGCTGCAGCACCGCCAGACGATGGACTTGCAGCCTCGGTTGTTCCAGTGGACACGCCGGTAAAATTCGCCGCACTCGCCACAGAAAACGATCTGCGCGAAACAGTGCTTGCAGGAGTAGCAGCGCCGTTTGCCGTTGTCGCTGGTATGGACCACGCGCCTGCGGACCAGCTCCTCTTGCACCCGAAGGAAGATGTCCTTCGGGATGATGGCCTCGTGGTCGCCTTTCACATAGTACTGCGGGACGGTGTCGTTGTTTTTGATGCGCTTCTTCGTCAGAAAATCTGTGATGTAAGTCTTTTGCAGGAGCGCGTCACCGATGTACTTCTCGTTGAGGAGGATCTTGTTGATAGTGCTGGTGTGACATTTTGTCTTGCCAGCGCCGGTGAGGATACCGTCAGCCATAAGCCCGTCTGCAATCTTATCCATACCAAGGGTAAAAATCGGTGTGTTTCGAGGCAAAAACACGCTTTGATAAATTCCCGCGAACGACCGCGAAAATCTGACATCAATCTGGAGCAATCGAGCCATGTGGATGATAAGAACGCCTGCGTTATGAAGTCCATACCAGAGGAACCAGTGAAGGCGGCATGCGCCACGATGATGAACAAGCTGACATGGGGCAGGAGCAGAGTCCTCCTCCCATACGTGGAAATGCTGAAAGAAGGCATGAAAACCGATACACTGGACAGGCTTTCCAAACTGGAATCCCTTCTGGAAAAGAACGCTGAGCGCAGGGCGCAGATCACGCAGTTCTTCACGAAGGGGCTTCTCGATCCGGCGGTGTATGCGGAAGAAAGCGATACTCTTGTGGAAGAAGCGCAGAGGCTCACAAACGAGCAGAATCTCCTGACCGCGCAGGTAAGCGGATCGCATGAAAGGCAGGAGACTCTCGAGCAGCTTCTGAAGTACACGGCGAAGGGCAGAACCCTTACGGAATTTGATGACGCGCTCTTTACGGAGCAAGTTGATCACATCGTGGTTTATAAAAGAACGGAGATTGGATTTGCCATGAAGTGCGGAGCCGTTTTCCGGGAAAGGATATGACATGGAACATACACCATACGGCTATGACATCATCGGTGGCAGGGCTGTGGTCAATGAAAAACAGGCCGCCGTTATCCGGCGGATATGTGAAAATTACCTGTCCGGGATGTCTTTTATAAAGGCGGCGGCATCGGTGGGGCTGACCATGAGCCACTGCGGGGTCAAACGTCTGATACAGAATGAGCGGTATCTCGGCGATGGCTTTTACCCGCCGATGCTGACGAAGGAAATGGCCGACAGGGTCGAAGCGGAACGAATACGCCGGGAGAAGGCGCTGGGGCGTAACAGGAACAAAGGGAAAGGCGCGCCGAAAGGAACGGTTTATACAAAGTTTTCCGCTCCAAAAATCACGCTGAAATATGAAGATCCAGTCAGGCAGGCGGAGTACGCCTACAGCCTGATAAGAAATGGGGTGAACGGATAATGCAGATTGCAGGAAATGTCACAGTTATCCCGCCAAAGCGCACCATCGGGGCGCAGAAGAAAACGGAGAAGGTGCAGAAAACCAGGGTAGCAGCCTACTGCCGCGTTTCTACGGAATTTGAGGAGCAGGAATCCAGTTATGAGATGCAAGTCGAGCATTACACTTCCTATATCAAAAGCAATCTGGAATGGGAACTGGTTGAGGTGTACGCGGACGACTTGATCAGTGCAACGAATACAGCAAAAAGGGAATCCTTCAACCTCATGATACAGGACTGCCGGGATGGAAAAGTCGATATGATACTGACTAAGTCCATCAGTCGCTTCTCCCGAAATACGGTAGACTGCCTGAAATATACAAGAGAATTGAAGGATCTTAATATTGCAATCCTGTTCGAGAAGGAGAATATCAATTCCCTTGACGCCAAGGGAGAGGTCCTTATGACTATTATGGCGGCGCTTGCCCAACAGGAATCGGAATCCCTGTCGGCAAACGTCCGGCTCGGCATTCAGTTCCGAAATCAGGCAGGCAAGGTGCAGGTCAACCATAATCGGTTTCTTGGATACACAAAAGATGATGAAGGAAAACTTATCATCGTTCCGGAAGAGGCGGATATCGTTCGGCGCATTTATGCTGAATACATGGATGGAGCCAGTTTTCTCCAAATCAAAGGGGGCTGGAGGCGGATGGCATCCTGAACGGTGCGGGGAACGCTAAGTGGCATGAAAGTAATATCCGGCAGATCCTCATCAATGAAAAATACATCGGGGATGCACTCCTGCAAAAGACCTATACGGTAAATACACTCGATAAGAAACGAGTGGCCAATAACGGCCTTGCGCCGAAGTACTATGTGGAAGGCAGCCATGAGGCGATCATCGCAAAGGATGTTTATCTCCGGGTGCAGGCAGAAATCGCACGAAGGGCTAACATCCTGACGGATGGAAAGAAGCGGATCTACAGTTCACGGTACGCTCTTTCGAGCTTGGTGTTCTGCGGACACTGTGGGGACATCTTCCGCAGGATTAAATGGAACAACCGGGGATGCAAGTCCACGGTCTGGCGGTGCGTGAGCCGGGTACTGAAGAAAAGCAGCGGTATTGACTGCCCGGCAAGGACGATTCACGAAGAAGACCTGCAGGAGGCGGTGGTCATGGCAATCAACGATGCCTGGTCGAGAAGGGATTACCTCCTCCCCGTCTTGCAGGAAAACATCCGCTCGGTCTTGAATGAGGACACGGAAGAGCAACTTGCCGAGATCGATGTAGCCGTAAAGGCAAAACAGGAGGAACTGCTGAAAGCCGGGAAAAACCAGACGATGATCGATGAGATCGGAGATGCCATTATCAGCCTCCGGCAGGAGCGGCAGGATATCCTGACGAAGGCGGCGAAGAACACGGAGCTGAAGGAACGCATCGATGACCTTTCTGCCTTCCTTGATGGGCAGAATGCGGCGGTCACGGAACACTCCGAAACGCTGGTCAGACGGCTGATTGAGAAGATCACAGTCCACGATGAAAAGCTGACAGTGGAGTTCAAGTCGGGTTTTACAATCGATGTGGAGGCATAAGAGAATAAGGATGCAGAGACACTTCGCTGCGACGGAGTGTCTAATACTTATGTTGGGATATAGGATCAAGAATCTTCTTGACAAGTCAGCGATACCTAACTATAATGTTAACGTTGTCAACGTTTACGACGTTAACATATCTTTAGGGGGAAAGCAAATGGACACGAAAGACAAGATCCTTGAGGTCGCAAAAAAAGAGTTTATAAAAAGAGGATTCGAGGACGCGTCGATGCGGAGCATTGCCTCACAAGTCGGGATTTCCGCTACGGCGTTATACAGGCATTATTCGAATAAAGAAGAGATATTTGAAGCAGTAGTCGGTCCTGTTGTAGAGAAGTGGAATCGATTTTGCGACACGGAGAGAATCAGGCAGACATCGACCGCATGGGATCATGGGCTGGAAGCCATGTGGGAAGACGACCGGCAGCTTGGAATGATAGTGGATATGATCTACGAAGACATCGATGAACAGAGGCTCCTCTTCTGCGGAAGCGAAGGAACAAAGTATGAAAACTTCCTGCATGACCTTGTTACGAAAGTCCAAAAATATACGCTGCTGTTTATGAGCGGGCTGGAAAAGCCCGGAGTTCATGTAGAGCATGTGGATGGCAGAGAAATGCATCTTCTTTTAACCTCAGAGTATTCATGCATTCTTGAAATGCTAAAACACGATTTTTCGTATGATGAGGCGAGACACTATGCCTATACCGTCGCCATGTTCTTTACTGAGGGTTGGCGTAAGTTTCTCGGATTCTGACATCAATAATTCATATTCATAAAAACAGGAGGCAATCTGAATGAAGAAAAAAAGCACGATCTCTTGGGTAATGGAGTTTGCCGGACGGCGAGGAGGATTCTTCGTAGGCAGCGTGCTGCTCGCGATCCTTGGTGTCGTGGCATCCTTCATACCCTATCTGCTGATCGCAGACGTTGTGGAGAAATTGATAACAGGCGGCGCGGACTGGTCATATTACCTTAGACAGGTAACACTGATGGTTGTTTGCTGGATCATAAGAGTCGCACTTCACTCATCATCCACTACGCTGTCTCATGTGGCAACCTTTACCGTGCTTGGCGGGATCCGCAAACAACTGACCGCAAAGCTTTCGAGGATACCGCTCGGCTCCATTCTGGATGATCACAGCGGAACTTATAAAAATATCATCGTGGAACGAGTGGATGCCATGGAAACAACCATGGCACACATCATCCCGGAATTCACGGCAAATCTTTTGCTCCCGCTCATTATGTTCATTTATCTTCTTACGATTGACTGGCGAATGGGACTGGCAAATCTGATCCCTGTCGTGATCGGACTTTTTTTTGTTGCCGGCATGATGAAAGGCAGCGGCGAAAGCTTTCAGCTGACGCTGGAAAAAACAAAAAAACTGAATGATACGGCAGTGGAATACATCAACGGGATCGAAGTGATCAAGGCTTTCGGTAAATCCAAGAGCTCTTATGAAAAATTCGTTACTGCCGCCAAAGAAGGCGCAAGCTGCTTTATCGACTGGATGAGGCGCTGCATCTGGTGGTCGTCGGGAAGCCTTTCATTCACGCCCGCAACGCTTCTTGGCGTGCTTCCGGTCGGACTTCTGCTGGTCAGAGGCGGGAGCCTTACTGCTTCGGATTTTATCACTGGGGTCATCCTTTCGGCCGGACTTGTCACTCCGCTTGTAGTGGCTTTCTCCTACACCGATGACATCTCAAAGATGAGTGCGATATTCGGAGAAGTGACGGAGATACTGGAAAGAAAGGACATGGAAAGACCCGCCGCATTGACAGAGCAGCCGGAGGGCTCTGATATCAAACTGAGTGACGTCCGCTTTACATACAAGGAAAAGGAAGTGCTCCATGGCGTGAATATGGAGATCAAACAGGGTGACGTTACAGCGATCGTGGGACCCTCCGGCTCAGGAAAGAGCACCATCGCAAGGCTCATCGACTCCCTGTGGGATGTAGACAGCGGAAGCATCACCTATGGTGGTGTGGATATCCGAAATCTGCCGCTGGATTACTATGCGAGTCAGATTTCTTATGTAGCACAGGACAACTACCTGTTTGACATGAGCGTTCTGGAAAATATCAGGCTCGGCCGCAAGGGTGCATCTGAAGAAGACATTATAAATGCAGCAAAGGCTACTGGCTGCCATGAGTTCATTCTGGGACTGGAGCATGGATACGATACGGTTGTCGGCGGCGCTGGAGGACACCTTTCCGGAGGCGAAAGACAGCGTATCTGCATCGCAAGAGCCATGCTGAAAGACGCGCCGGTGGTGATTCTGGACGAGGCTACTGCCTATACGGATCCCGAAAACGAAACCCTTGTTCAAATGAGCGTGGCTAAGCTCGTTCAGGGAAAAACGCTGATCGTCATTGCTCACAGACTGTCTACCATCACAAGTGCCGATAAGATCTTTGTCGTAAATGAGGGAAATATAGAGGCGGCAGGAACGCACAACGAGCTTATTGCAGGCTGTCCGCTTTATCAGAAGATGTGGGAGGCCCACAGCGAGGCAAGAGACGCGGACACGGATTATACGGCATCCGCTGTCAGAGAGGAGGTTGCCCATGCTTAAAATGCTGAAGAAGTTCTTCGATTTCTGCAATACGGAGAACAGGAATAAGTTTTATAAGGCCCTAGCGCTGGGTGTGTTGGACGCTGTCTTTACCGCTATGAAGATCCCTGCTGCGTTCTTTACTGTGACGGCGGTTCTGAACAGGGACATAGGGACAAAGGAGATCCTGGTCGTTATTGGTCTCATGCTGATCTCCACAGTGGGAAAGATGATCATCAACCGCTATTCACAGATGATGCAGACGGAGGCCGGATATAATACGGCGGCCGGTAAGCGAATCGAGATCGGGGAGCATTTGAGATACCTCCCGATGGGGTACTTCAACGACACCAGTCTCGGTCACATCACATCTGTCACTACAAATTCTATGGAGCAGCTGGGGGATATCGCGACACGTGCCGTCATGATGATTTTACAAGGCTCCATAACTACGGTCATCATCGGTATCGGGCTGTTTGCGTTTGATGTGCGTATCGCAGTGATCGGATTGATTGGCATTGTCGTTTTCTGCGTGGTCAATATATTCACCAACAGAAACGTAGCGAGAGTTGCGGAGGAGAAGCTTCAGGCAGATAAGGATATGGTCGGCGTAGTGCTTGAATATATTCAGGGGATTGCCGAAATCCGTAATTACAATCTGGTGAGCGCGAACAACAGCAGACTGGAAAAAGCAATCGATCGAAAAAGAAAAGCGGATATCAGCGCCGAGACTGCGGCGATCCCCATGGTAGGCCTTCAGCAGCTTGTGTGCAAGCTGACGGGTGTGGTGATTGCAGGAGCATCCGTTTACTTCTGCATAAACGGAACGATGGCACTGAATTACACGATCACAATGCTGCTTTGTTCCTTTATCCTGTTTGAAATGCTGGATCTGGCAGGCGTATACACAGCACTTCTGAGAGTGATCGGAAGGTGTGTTGACCTTGCCAATGAGATTCTTTCCGTACAGCAGATGGACATTAACGGTGAGGATATTAAGCCGGAAAATCACGATATCCATCTTGACCATGTAAGCTTTGCCTATGAGAACAGAAAGATTATCGATGATCTCACACTTGACATCAAGGAAAAGACAACGACAGCAATTGTCGGACCCTCCGGAGGCGGCAAAACCACGGTTACATCTCTGATTGCCAGATTCTGGGATGTACAGGACGGAAAGGTGACGCTTGGAGGAAAAGATGTCAAGGATTACAGCTTCGATTCTTTGATGGAGAATTTCAGCTTTGTCTTCCAGAGGGTCTATCTGTTTGAGGATACCATTGCGAACAATATCCGATTTGGAAGGCCGGATGCACCGATGAAAGATGTAATCGAAGCTGCAAAGAAAGCTTCCGCGCACGACTTTATCATGGGACTTCCTGATGGGTATGAAACTATGATCGGAGAAGGTGGCGCAACGCTTTCCGGCGGTGAAAAACAGCGGATCGCCATAGCCAGAGCGATCATGAAAGATGCTCCGATCATTATTCTGGACGAAGCAACTGCCAATGTTGATCCAGAAAACGAAAAGGAGCTTACGCAGGCCATTGAAAATTTGACCAGAGAAAAGACGATCATTATGATCGCACACAGATTGAAGACCGTTCGTCATGCGGATCAGATCATCGTGATCGATAAAGGCAGGATCGTGCAGCAGGGCACGCATGAATCACTGATTCGGGAAGATGGAATTTATAGGAACTTTGTTTCCGGCAGACGCAGTGCTGTCAGCTGGAAGATAGCATAAAATAGAACAAAGAAAGACTAACTATTAAAAGTCAAGAAGAAAAAGCATGAAAATGCAGAAATGCAAATCGGATAAAAAGAACCTTGATAATTGCATAACGAAATAAGCACCACGAGGTGCTTGGCAAATAAGTCGTATAAGGTAGCGGTTTAAGCCAGAGGAATAAAGGCAACGTTTGCTTTCACCAAATGAAAGAGAACGCGAGTGAGTTTCTTGGCAGCATGGGAGACAGCAACATTGTAGGGTTTACCTTCTGCCCGTTTCTTTGCTAAATACGCATTGAACGTTGAGTCCCAATGACATACGTATTTAGTAGCATTAAAGATGGCATAGCGCAGGTATTTTGAACCTCTTTTCACCATTTTAGAATGCGTAGAAGTAAGCTGTCCCGACTGGTAAACAGAGGGATCCAGTCCTGCATAAGCAAGAACCTGCTCAGCAGAATTGAAATCCTTGAAGTTGTTGGTCTCACTGATAATGACGGCAGCCATTTTGTTGGCGATACCAGGGACAGAAGTAATGGGACTGTCGATCTTACTCATGAGCTCATTGATCTCTGACTCTATCTCTTCAATTTGCTGTTGATAGACTTGAATAAGAGCTATAGTTTGTTGGAGTTCCAATTCTTTTACTCAGCTTTTTATACCGATGGAAGAACAAGCAGCATCTCTTATGGAAAGAGCCTTAACGCGGCCGTAATGTCCCTTTGAAGCTGATGCAAGAAGATGAATGAGATGTGTGAGATTACAGTTGGCAATTTTGTCAGCAGAGGGTAACTCTGAGAGAAGTTGGTATACAGAATTCATGTGAAGACTGGGAACGAGGCTCTTCAGTTCGGGAAAGAGAATTTGGCAAAGTCTGACGAGAGAAACTTTCTTACTAGAGCAATCGGCAACAAGGGTCGCTCGATAACGGGTTAGTGATTTTAGTTCGGATAAATGGTAAAATGGCTGTGAGTAGGACTTGAGATCTTCGATTCTCAGCATAGTGGCAATGGTATGCGCATCGACGTGATCAGTTTTCGTCTTTCTAAGGTTCTGACCTTTTCTGAAAAGATTGGTATGTAACGGGTTGAGCAGAATGGGCTTGTAACCGACACTGTTCAAGAAAGCCAGAAGATTATCGCTGTAGTGACCTGTCGATTCAAGCCCTACTTTTATGTTGGTTGGTTTCTTAGAACAGGAATGGAGCACCTTCATGAGCTGTTCAAAACCGTCACGACTGTTCTTGAAGGTAAATACTTCAATGAAACACTTGCCATTAGCATCTAGGATAACACAGTCGTGTTTATCCATGGCTACATCAATTCCTGCGTAAAACATAGCAGACCTCCAGTAAAAAATTAGACACTGTATTGCCCCACAGACTTGTTTGTTCTCACGTAACCTCGTGCTACATAAAACGTCATGCGTTATCTAACTAATTACCGCTTAAACAAACGGCTGTGGTTATTGCCTTTCTTAAAACGTCTATGCGTTAGGAGATAAATACTAATCCACAGCGTCTGTTAGAGATTATAAGACCTTGCTGAGGGTCTATAAAAACTACAAATCTAATAATACGAGGAGAAATAATGGAAACAATAGTATCCGCTTTATTAGTTTTTGTTTCTACATCCATTGACTACTTAGTTGTTTTGACTATTTTATTCGCTAGTCAAGGAAAGAAAGGTTTGAAATCAATTTATGTAGGGCAGTATTTAGGTACAGGACTGCTTGTACTGGCTAGTCTTATTGCCGCTTACTTTTTAAATTTTATTCCACAAGATTGGATTATCGGACTCCTTGGCCTAATTCCGCTAGGTCTTGGTATAAGAGCAATTTTTGTGGATGAAGATATTGATGAAGAAGATATCGAGGGAAAAATTACCGGAGATGGATCAAAAATCTTAGCATTTACAAGTTTAACAGTAGCAATGGGTGGAGATAATTTAGGAATTTATATCCCCTATTTTACAGGAAAGAGTTTGATTGAGATTAGTATAAGTTTAGTAATATTTGCCTTAGGGATTTTGATTCTATGCAAATTATCTCAAAATCTCGCCTCAATTTCTGCTATCGGAGAGACTGTGGAAAAGTACGAAAAAGTAATTGTACCTGTCGTGTTTATTGGACTCGGTCTCTATATATTGATTGAAAATGGAACTATTAATTATTTAATATCACTAATCACAAGTTAATAGTCTATTTGTATATTTCAGACCTATTAAAGGAAAGGGGGTGCGGACAAAAACTTGGACAGTTTGACACTCGATACATGTCATGTATTCGACACAACAAATTGAAACTGCTATAGCACTTTACCAACAACTTAAATCCATCACTAACGTGCGTAAGTGCCTGGGGTATCCAACCTTTGTTACGCTTGCAAAATGGATTGATAAATATGTAGCTCAAGAACCTAATCTGCACCTACATCGGAGAACGTTTAAGCATGCATCTTGGCAAACCAGGCAATATGCTGTAAGACAACGTCTGATACACAAAAGAACGCTTCACGATATTTCCCAAGAGATAGGTTACAGTCAACCAACTATAATAAGGTGGTGTAACCGTAACCAACAAGAAGGCTCATATAGACTTATGGAAACCTCTAACAACAAGCCTATGTTGAGTTCTCCTGAAGACAAAAACGACCAAACAAGCCAGTTAGATGAGCTTAAGGCCCAGGTAAAAGACTTGCAGTTTGAAGTCGATCTTCTAAGAGAAACTCTTAACGTAATAAAAAAAGACCAAGGCGCCAACCTAAAAACTCTCAAGAACAGAGAAAAGACAGTGATCGTTGGCGCCCTTAAAGATGTCTACTCACTGTCTTTTATCTGCAAAAGGCTCAGTCTAAGTCGAAGCTGTTATTACTACCATAGCTCCTTAACTAAGACAAAGGATAAGGGTCAAGCCCTCACTTTGGTGTAAATTCATTTCCTTCCCTTTATCCGATATTTTTACGTTCAGGCTCAAACGAGAAAATAAGCAGAGCTTCTCCACCATCATGGCGCTTGATCGTGCTATCTGATGCAGTAATGCGAACATAAAAATCGTGTATGACAGTCGAGGAATCTTATTCATGTAAATTGTGTTGCAATATGCGATACAGTATTTTATGATGTGTGTATGGAGGTTGATTGATATGGCAGTTACTAAGACAGCGAATGTGAATGTAAGAATACAAGAAAATATTAAGCAGCAGGCGGAGCAGATTCTGGAAACAATTGGAATTCCTAGAGCTACTGCTATTGACATGTTTTATCGTCAAATCATTCTTAATAATGGTATTCCGTTTTCGCTTACTATTCCAAAGTCACTTCCGGCGCAAGATGATATGGGTGAGAAAACGTTTAACGCGTTGATGGCTAAAAGTTATGATCAGGCAGTTCGTGGTGATAGTTATCCGATAGATGATGTTTTTGAAGAGCTTGAACGAGGTCTTTAATGGATGAGTATAAGATAAAAGTTACCCGTCAGGCGAAAGAGCATCTTGCACTTATTCGAGAATATATCGCAACGGAGCTAAAAGAGCCGATAATAGCTAAAAGAATACTTGAGCTGTTGAAGTCGGAGATGATGTCTTTACAGACGGTGCCTTATCGTGTGAAGTGTATAGATGAGCAGCCGTGGGGTGAGCTTGGTTTTAGAAAAATACGCGTAAAAAATTATTACATTTACTTTTGGGTTGATGAGAATAGAAAAGAAGTTCAAATACTCGCGGTTATTTACGTGAGAAGAGACCGGGCTAAGCAACTGGAACAGTTGTAATGTAATGCGCTGCCAAGCCAATCTTAAACCTTTTAACGATAGCTTTTCCTATCGTTAAAAAGTGCACCCAATATCCATAGTGTGCACTCAAAAAAGTGTAGCTATACTAGGAGTTCTCTCAATCCACGTTGAGAGTGTTGTATTGATGTCAAGGGCTGATTAGGTGGGTGCAAATTTGCCCTTGTGTAGCAAGGCTTAGTGAGGACTATCGTTAAAAGGTTTAATGCGAAGCGGCTTTAGGCTGGGTTCTTACGGTTTTTGAGTGCGGTTTGGCTGTTTGAGGGAACATGTCGACGCTCTGAGGTTGAGTGCACAGGATGTTAACGTTAAAAGATGCACCCACTTTGCACCCGGCTTGTGTAGTGAGGTTTTATAATTCTCCATTCTGGAGTAATCTTTTCTTGTTTGAAATAATAGTGTTCAAAAAAGGATATGTAAGATTATGAGATTGTTATATTTTTTCGATGATAAGATAAAACCCCTTACCATGCGTGGTAAATATTATTGTAAGCCGGAAGAAACAGGTGTACTACAAGAAGGAATAAGCTGCATCCGAGAATATGATGTAAATTTCTGGTTTTATTCTAAAAATGGAAAAACGGTTACTTTTGACAGCGGTCATATCAACTATAAGGGTATGGACGAAGAATTTCAGAAAATAGATATCATGCCGGAAGACATTAATCACTTGTTTTTGACTCATTTAGATACCGATCATGCGGGCGGCATTGATAAAAGCGGGCGCAATATTTTTCCAAATGCCAAAGTTTATATGGGCGAGGAAGAAAACAAGTATATGACGCGAGAAATTCGCAGAAAGGCCATCTTTTTTAATTGTGTGCAGATTGCTGAAGGCTGGATACCGATTAAAGGCAATACGATATTCGAAGTTGAGGGAATAAAAGTGGAGGCTATCTCCGTACCGGGTCATACGATAGGACATACCGTTTATATTGTGGATGATAAAATTATGGTATCGGGGGACTGTCTCGCCATCAATGAAGATGGGGGCTATGCCTTTTTTGATTTTTTCACACAAAATCCACGCAGAAATAAAGAGTCTTTACGCAAGCTTAAGCATAAATTGGAGGGGCGTAAGCTGTTATATGTTTGTACAGGTCACAGCGGCATGCATGCTTATTCAGAACAAATATTTGCACATATTGACCAAAGTGCAGTATTTGGCAAGAGAACACCGTTTCATAAAGATGGGGAATATAATCCGTTTGAGAAGAAATAAAATTAAAAAACTCATTTTTCGGAATTTGTGAAATACTTGGTAAGCGCGCAAACTTCATCAGCCGACTTTCAATGAAGAATGCCGACGGGGGAAAAAGACGATGAGCTTGCGTTTGCGTCTATCAAAACTGTAAAGCCTTCATGCTTAAAGGAGTAAATAAAATGAGCTTGAATTATAAAATTGCGTCAGGAATAGTGAGACTATTAAATGTCAAAAAAATGTTTTTAAAGAACAAAGAAGAGATGCTTGAGTATGCAAAGGGAGAAAATGTAAAAGAAGTATTTGATTTAGATAAGGCAATGAAGCGGGCAAAGAGAAAAAATTATTATCTTTACGACAGAGATGTTATGGGATACAGGCTGATTTCATATCAGAAAAATGAAAATTATGCCGATGGGGCGGTTCTCTATCTCTTCGGCGGAGGAATGATTACACAACCGAACAAGTTGGATTTTCCTTTGGCAGAAAGAATCATGGAAAAGACGGGTAAAGATGTTTGGTTTTTATTTTATCCTCTTTGTTCAGAGGATATAAAGGTGAATAAAACCTATGAAGTTTGTTTTGAAACCTATAAGTTAATGACAGAAACTTATAAGGCGGAAAATATCAGCGTACTTGGATTTTCATCGGGTGCCTGCCTATCTATCGGAATTTTTTTACATAATAATGCTTTAGGCAGACCTCTTAAAATGCCCGGTAAAATTATTTCAGTTTCTCCGGGCGGAATTCCCGCTGTAAGTCTTGACAAAAATAAGGGAATATGGGAGAGATTAAATGAACTTAACCATAAAGACATAATGATTGAACCTACATATATTAAAACTGCAAGAGAAATTTTAAAGGGAGATGAAGATTTACCGGAATATATGTTAGACGGAACGGTAGGAGATTTTACCGGCTTTCCGAAAACATATTTTTATTACGGCGAAAATGAATGCCTCTACGCCTTTGCGGGAGAATTTAGAAAAGCAATGGAAAAATACCATATCCCCTATGAAATCGTTGTAGGTAAAGGAATGTGTCACTGCTATCCTATGGCGAGGTTTTTTAGAGAGGGAAGAGAGGCGCAGGATCAAATTGTTGAATTATTGAAATCTTAATCTAAAGACGAAGAAGAGGAATTTGGAGATGCGAGAAGTCAGAGTTCTTATTTATAGAAGGATAACTCAAGACAAATAGCCTGTTATGGATAATAGGTCATCGGTGAAACGTATGGAAAGAAGAGATTTGAAAATCTATGCTTGTAATTGAAACCGTCATTTTATGCTCTGCATTTTTTGCGCTCTGTTTTTTGGGTACCGGCACGGATGAGAAAAATTTGAGAAATTACATGTCCTATCCTGACGAAGTTCAAAAGCAAATCAAAGAGATTGAAGAGTATCAGGGGAAATATAAGGAAACAGGCAGATTCGTCGCATGGATCGCGAATTTTTTACTGTTTACCGTTTTGTTTTTATTTTTTGGAATAGTAATCCGTCAGACGAGCTTTATGCATAATTTTATATGCTTGCTGATTTCAGGCGAGACGTTAAATGCTTTTGACCTTATCGTTATTGATCTACTATGGTGGAGAAACACAAAAAGGATCAGGTTATTAAAAATACCGCAAAAGGAACTCTACCAAAATCCTAAAAAACACATTGAAGCTTTTTTAAGAGCGCTGGTTTTATATTTTTTTGTCGCTGTGCTTGACGGGTATTTATTGACTCTATTTTGACCAACAACCATTGTGAGAGTGATTTATGGATATCATACGAGCCGCTCCAGTCAGAATGACAATAGCTGTAATCTTTGATATTTGACCTGCACCATTATACGGCATTCTCGTTGCCCGCTTCCATCCTGCAACGAGAGTTAAGGCTCTTTTCTTGATGCTGGGTTATCATCAGGCAGTCTTGATACAAAGAGTGAAATAGTAAGAATCCTGCATTTTAAGCAGTTTTACAAGCATTATGTCTTTAATGAAGATGGCGATGGAGGACGAAAAAAAGTCCTGAAAAATTATATTGATGTTTATGTTTGTATTGATATGGTGTGTGGAGATACAAAGAACGATTTAGGAAGCGAGGAATAAGCAAAGCTGAAAAGCTCTACTATACAGCCCTTATAGGATATATCTGGTATGAAGCTCCATTTAATTTGATGTATAGTAGCAGTATGGGAAGTATACAAGCTGCTATAAAAAATTTTATTCAATAACGGATAGTGGAAAACAAAATTTCATTGAGTGGGTATCCGCTCCAATGGAAATACAGAACAGCAAAAATCCTGAATTGGCTAAATTATACTTTATGGGCTTTTCAACAAAAGAAAAACATGAGTCAGGATTACAAGAGTATATTTTAAAGTTAAAAAAACACTATGATATGTTGAATGCACTTTGTAAGGAAACAGAAAAATTCAAAGCTCTGATGAAAATAAGGATATTCTTCATTATCAGTTTACTGCAACTCGATATGGAAAAGATCTTGTTCTTTTTTGGGATTGACGAAGAATACACTGTATCTGTCAGGATAGAGAGCTTGCGGAATACCGAAAGTGGTGAGTGGCTGTCTAAGAACTTCAAGGTACCCCGGCAGGCAGGATTTAAGGACATGCAAACGATTTAATTCTTTTTGAGACATAGATAATCTTTCCACCCTTGTATTTTAATCTAAATAACTAATTTGTTCCTAATTCTTCCCGGCAATTGTTCGTTACCGGGGGGGTGAAATTTTAATTGGTTATTTTTTACTTCCCGGGGGTGAAATTTTGATTGGGTATTGATAGAACTAATACATTAAAATTGACAAATAACCGCCAATGGCATATCATAGCAATTAACAGTACCCGACACGCCTCTTAATAATGCGGACCAAGTTGGGTCTTTTGATTATAAGGAGTAATAGCGTGAAGAAATCTCATCAAGCTCCCATAGATCTCTGCATACTATTTTAAAGGAAATGAATAAAATGAAGAAAATGTTTTTTGGAATATTTTCAGTTGTTATTATTTTAGTAGTTTTAGTTTTTAGTCTTAGGATATATAACGACCATAGGTATAAAGATACCAATGCTTTGAAATCTCCTGAATATTATAATGATGTTACTAATATAAGTCTATACCCTACAGATATTGACGGAGTTGATGTAACTTATGTAGATGAGGGTAGGATGCAAGGCTTTAGATTTATACCTAAGGAAAAATCACATAAGGGTCTTGTAATTTGTTTTGGAGGTTCTGAGGGAAGTCCAAATTTTGAAACTGCTAAAAGATTGGCTGAAGAGGGATATGAAACCTTTGCACTATTTATGTTCGGCATGAAAAACCAAGAACAAACTCTGAGAAAAATCCCTTTAGAACAATTTGAAGATATCATCAATTATATAAATAAAAATATAAAAGACAATAAGCCAATAAGTGTTTTGGGAGCGTCAAAAGGTGCAGAATATGCCCTTAATTTAGCTAGCAAATATTCTGAAATAGATAATCTGATTTTAATAGCACCTTCATCTTATAATTTCGCCGGTCTAGATTTTAAAGATTATGGTTCATCATGGACATATAAAGGAAAGGAACTTCCATATATAGATATAAAACAATCATCATTTAACTCATTTCTAAAAAATATTATTGTTCCAACTATAATTAAAAGTCCTATTAGTTATAAAGAAACTTATGAAAGTGCAATAGAACAAGACTCCTCAAGCCAAGAAAAACTAATACCGGTCAAAAATGTTAAAGCAAATATATTAATGATAGCAGGCGAAGATGATTTGATGTGGGATAGCTTTGCCATGGCAAAAAAAATAAAAGACCAAAACCCTAATGCAAAGATTTATTCTTATAAAGGAGCAGGACATATATTTGCAGGCAATGGTGTTTTAAATCTAGGAAGAATTAGAATTGCGACAGGTGGAACAATTGAAGGCAATGATAAAGCAAGAAGTGAATCAAGAAAAACTATTGATGCTTTCTTAAAAGAAAATCATAAATAAATCATTACCATTTTTCGTCTTTTCATAAATTGAATACGGGCAGTAGATGGATGACATTGTAGAGTTCAGCAAGGAATAAAACGATCGTCATTTTAGGAGCAGGTAAGATGAATAACGAGATCAAAATATTTGAAGGTAATAAAATCCGTTCTGCGTGGGATGCGGAAAAGGAAGAATGGTATTTTAGCGTAGTTGATGTTGTGGGGACATTAACTGACAGTAAGGATGCAGGTGCTTACTGGAGAAAGTTGAAGCAGAGATTAAAAGAGGAAGGCAGCGAAGTCGTGAAATTTTGTCACGGGTTAAAAATGCTCGCAGCAGATGGCAAAATGCGAGAAACCGATGCCGCTGATATGCAGGGGATATTCCGTATTATTCAGTCCGTTCCATCCCCTAAGGCAGAACCATTTAAGATATGGCTGGCGGAAGTTGGAAAGGAAAGGCTAGATGAAATCGTAGATCCTGAGCTTACCATCGAAAGAGCCCTGGAAACCTATTTAAGAAAAGGCTATTCAAGAGAATGGATAAACCAGCTCCTTCAGGCGATTCAGGTGAGAAAAGAACTGACTGATGCTTGGCAAGACCACGGTGTAAAAGAAGGTATGGAATATGCCATACTTACCAATGAAATCTCTAAAGCCTGGTCGGGCATGACGACGAGAGAATATAAAGACTTCAAGGGCCTGAAAAAGCAGAACCTCAGAGACAATATGTCCACCACGGAGCTTATCCTCAATATGCTGGCGGAAACAGCTACAAAAGATATAACCGAATCTTCCAATCCACAAGGTTTAGAAGAAAATAAAAAAGCGGCAAAGCGTGGCGGAAATGTAGCGAAGGTAGCAAGGGAAACACTTGAAAAGGAAACAGGTGAGCCGGTAATAACCCCTAAAAACACCATCGACTTCGGCCAACTGATAAGCGATGTGGCTAAAGAACTTCCGAAAAAAGCAGATGAGCCGGAAGAGGATGAATGAAGCAATATAAGACAAGACTTGAATTAAAATATTGAAAGAGTGTGTAAATAAGATTTCCTGTGATATAATTTCCTGCTAATGAGTCCAGATGCTTGCTATTCCAACTACTTAGCAGTTATTCATCATATAATTCATGTGAAATTGCATGTCAAGAGCAGACAGGTGTTTCCCTCGTGCACCTTGGATTTTGTACGCTCTCTGTTAGTTTTGTATAAATTTCTTTTGAAACAGCTATTTTCACATAATTATGTGCGCATGTTACGCTTCGTAACGCTTGTGTTCTCGTTCGTTCCTTTTCTATTCATATGTTGCTCGTTAGCATGTAATTACGCAGTGCGATTATTAATTGCATTACGAACAAACCAAATAATCGTTAAGAACGAAAACTCATAGCCAATGAAAGGAGTTATACGATGTTGTTAGGAGAAAAAATCAGAAATGCGCGCGTGGAAGCGGGTTTAACTCAGGAAGAACTTGCTGAAATGATTATGGTTTCGCGTGCTGCGATAGCGAAGTGGGAAGGTGGTCGCGGCCTGCCGGATGTTGCAAATTTGAAGGTGATTGCGGATGCGCTTGGTGTTACTGTCGACTATTTATTGGATAAAGACAATGCTATTGATTTGTCAATCATTAAGAAGCCTATTGATTTAGCGAAGTATGGTCTTAATGCAAAATTGGGTGTTCGTAAAAAAAACAAGATGAAGGATCAAATTATTCGCGATGAATATCCGGACGCTGAAATTATTATGCTCACGGTGACGAAGTTTATTCCAAATTCGTCTGAAAAGTTTATGGATAATTTTATCGGGTTTATTACTACTTTGTTCGGTGGTATTCCTTTGTTTGATACGTTTGCATTCGGTAAAGCGGTAGAGAGTATTGGCAGTGAACAGTATTACTTGGTGAATAAAAAAGAAAAGCAATTTTTTGTGCTGATAACGGATGAGCATATTATTAGCAGAATGATGCGAGTAAAGTTCACTGATAAGAAGATGTGTGTTGGGGATAAGGAATTTACGCAAGTTGGTAAGTTACGTGATAAGTAAGAACCGGTAGTTGGTTGGGAATTGGTCAGAAGAATGTGGTTTTCAGTTTTGATTTCCGCATTCTCCTGATTTTTATTTTCCGCGTTTTGTACATGCTTTTAGTGTCTTTACATGATAGTTGATCATAAGAAATAAAATTCGATTTTTGCACACATATAAAAATGCATCTTCTTTGCATCCAGCCAGTCTACTGAAATTATTCGACCTATGCGTCAAAAAAGTTCATTATTTGTTGTTGATAATATTTTCGATGTTTCTGCCTGCATAAAAGATACGAACAACCGTTACAGCACATTTATCTTCATCTACTAGGTAAAAAACTGTGTAATTATTAATGGGAACTTTGCGTATTCCCATAGAATGCCAAGGCTCCCACTCTACAAGAGGATGGCGCATAGGCATAGTGTCAAGGGAACGAATTGTTTTTCTTATGCTGTTGACCTGCTTTTTCAGCGGCTTTCGGGACCTGCAAAGTAAAGCGAATATATTCGTATAATTCGCTGAGATCTTGTAGTGCCTTAGGAGAATAAATGATGTTATAGGCGGTAGTTACACACCATATTCCTTTGCAAAGAACTGATCTACTTCATCTGCATTATAAGATTTGCCAACTCTTAATGAATCTAAGCCTTCCTGCAATTCCTTATCTAGCTCATCTTGAGTAAGAGCACCTAAAGTAATGGGCTTATTGGTTGGCAGGCGGAGTTCAAAGGGCATGCCTTTTTGTAAAACGATTTGGCTATAAAGCATTTGGATTGCTGAGGAGGGGGTTATGCCAAGTTGGCTTAAAATATGTTCAGCATTTTCTTTGAGGGTAGTGTCGATTCGTGCGTAGACAGCATTTGTATTTGTCATAATATTAACACTCCTTTCCGTCTATATTTTACAAAAAAATAAGCAAGCGTATGCAAGCAAATGAAAGCAATAATGGATTAGCTTATTATTCGGGTTAGAATCTTGCAGTACTAACTACCTGTGAAAGAATGATATGTTCAAATATTTACATGTTGAACAGGTCTGCATGGCTACTGGTATCGATAAGTGTGAGAGTAAGAATATCATCCTCTCTCAGATAAACGAGTAAGCAGTCAGGCTTGATGTGACACTCAAAATAACCGGAGAATCTTTCTTTTAGCATGTGGTTTTTGTGTTTAGGATCAAGTGCAATGCCTTGTCTTAAACTATCAACCACTTCATCTAAAAGAGAAACATCGATATCACGCTTAATCATACGCTTATAACTATTCTTATAAGCGTTCGTGAACTTTATCTTGTACATCAGTCAGACAGTAACGCCTTCTTTAACTCTTCAATGGAAGAATAAGACGGTGCGTCAGGGTCTCTAGAAATTCTTCTAGCTTCTTGCATAGCTGCCGGTGTTTCAGCGTTAAACCTTGGTTGTTTGATCGTAAAAGGAAAACCGCCTTCCGTGATGGACGTATGCAAAAAATATTAATGGCATCGGTAACCGAGATACCAAAGTTATCAAAGAGTTCTTCAGCATTTTGCTTTAATTCTGGTTAGATACTGATATTGATGTTTGCGGTTTTAGCCATAGTTTTACACCTCCTATTACCGCTGTTGTGTTTCAAATGTGAAACAAATGCAATATGTTTTGAAGGGCAGCGCTACTTAAGCTTTATATACTCAACTTAAATCATTAAATTATTTTTTACAAAACCGTTTGACTACAACGTAGCGTCATACTTTAGATTTAAGATAACAGGAGGTGAGATTGTGAAAACTGTTAATGAGGTAAGTAAAATAGCAGGAATCAGTATTAGAACCTTGCATTACTATGACAAAATCGGTTTATTAAAAGCAACGGCTTATTCAGAAAGCGGCTATAGGTTATACAATGACGATGATTTGAAGATGCTACAGTCAGTTTTACTATTTAGAGAATTGGAATTTCCGCTAAAAGAAATTAAAGAAATCATCTATAGTGAAAACTTTGACAAGAATTTAGCACTGGAGCAGCAAATTAATTTACTTACTTTGAAAAAGGAACATTTAGAAAATTTAATTCTTTTTGCGAAAGGGCTTAAAGCGTTAGGAGGTAATATTATGGACTTTACAGCGTTCGATACTGCAAAGATTGATGTGTATGCAAAACAAGCAAAGGAGGCTTGGGGTAATACAGCTGAATGGAAGGAGTTTGAACATAAGGATAAGAGCAGAAGTAATGAGGAGACAAAAGTGTTGCATCAGCAACTAATGCTGATTTTTGCTGAATTTGGTAAATTAAAATCAACGGAGTTCGATGCAGAAGAAGCACAAGCCTTGGTTAAGAAACTGCAAGAATTTATTACAACTAATTTCTATAAGTGTTCGAATGAAATATTATCAGTACTTGGTAAAATGTATACTGGAGGTGGCGACTTCACTAAAAATATTGATCGCTTTGCAGGTGAAGGAACGGCAGATTTTGTAAACAAAGCAATTGAATACTATTGTGAATAGTTTTTGCCTAGAAAAGCTTATGACTAAAAGTATCTGTTTAATTGGCAGATACTTTTTATTTTGATTAGAGTACAAATTAACTTTGTAGTCTTATACTTTTAACGATTTACGCCTGCTATCGCTAAAAAGAACATCCAGTTGCATCCACCCTGTGAAGTGGGAAAATATGGTTTAGGCTAATTATCATGATGAGAAAATCTAGGCTTTATTAGTCTAAAAATAGGGAGAGCTTACAATCGCAGATCCAAATAATTCTAATAGACAGCTTTTGCACACAACTCATCATGCTGGCATTATTTCTAAAGAAACGTTTGAATCGGTTGAGCTTGAGATGGCAGCTCTTAGAGCTGTATATAGACAGTGGAGGAAGTCCACCGTATTAAACCAATTTCAGAAGGTGGAACGCACGTAAGAGAGAATCTGCTCTCTCTTTGTAAATCCTGCCATTCAACGATTCATGCTAAGCGTGGAGATTGCTGGTATAAGAATACCCACTAATAAAAAGTGGCTATGATATGTACCCAGAATACTGGACACATATTTATGAACTAGGCTGGACACATGGATGCTATCCTGTATTGTACAGGAGGCATCCATTTTGTTTTTGCCTGAATTCTTTTATTATTATAGTAATCTATATATTCTTCAACTGCTTTTGAGAATTCTTCGAAGGAGGAATAATCTTTCTCATAGCCGTAATACATCTCATTCTTTAGTCTTCCGAAGAAGGTTTCCATTATACAGTTGTCATAACAATTACCTTTTCGCGACATAGACTGTACAATACCGTGTTTCTGTAAGGTATTTCTAAAATAGGCATGCATATACTGCCAACCTTGGTCTGAATGAAATATAAGCCCTTCAACAGATGGGAATTTTTCAAAAGCTCTATCCAGCATTCTTGATACCTGCTCAAGATTCGGGCTTGTTGATAAATTATATGAAATGATTTCATTCGTATTCATATCCAGTACTGGAGAGATATAGCATTTCCCCCATGAAAAATTAAACTGAGAGACATCTGTTGTCCATTTCTGCAATGGTGCTGTTGTACTGAAATCCCTATTTATTACATTATCAGCAATCTTACCTACTTCGCCCTTATAAGAATGATATTTTTCCTTTGGACGCTTACCAGCTAATCCTGCTTTATGCATAAGGCGTTGAACTCGCTTATGATTTATATGATATCCACGATTTAGTAATTCATGATAAATTCTACGAACACCATATCTATGCTTGTTTTTTTCAAATATTTCTCTAATAACAATCAGTAATTCTTCATTGCGATCAGCAACTACATCTGATTTGTTAATCTCAAAATAATAAGTTGATTTAGACATGCCAATAGCTTTTAAGAGATATTTTAATTGGTATCCTTTTTCACGGAGTTCTTTGATGATTGCTGCTTTTTCGCCTTGAGTTCCGCAGCCCATTTTTCGTGTCTCAAGGCGATTAATTTTTTTATTGCTTCATTCTCCGTTTTTAAGTATTCAGTTTCTGCTCTAAGACGAATTAATTCTTCACGTTCTGATGGGGTTAAATCAGTGGGTTTGGATTTCTTGCTCACGTTTGCTTCCTTCTTACTTTTTCTGCCTTTTTTGAGATTTAATCCTTCATACCCTTTAACTTTATATGTCTGAACCCATTTAGACAATAATCCACTATCAATTCCTGCACTAATAGCAACAGATTTTTGTGATTCACCAGCAAGTACACGAGCTACTAACTGATATCTACATTCAGCCGAACGTTCTTTACATGTAGTTGGATGCCGAAGAGAATCAAGACCATATATATCTGCAATTCTTGACCATTGTACAATTCTTTTTCTAAAATTCTTTTGACTTATACCTTCTGGTGTCTCAATCCACTGACCAGAGCGATATAGTTCTACAGCATTAAGTTTAAAAGCATAATCGTATTTCATACAAAACCCCTTTCACTGGTTGTGTCCAGTAAAAGGGGTACATATCACTATTTGGGTAGTGCATCAATATTTCGTTTTGCATATAGAAGTCTACGTACTTCCATGGTGTTGTCGATAACGACGTAAAAAACGTCAAAATTACGGACGTTGATCCTGTAGTAAGGATGTTCTCGTAATTTTGCCGATTGGTAAGGAGCAAAAGCAAGTGGCATTTCGAGTCTCTTAACAATGGCTAATTCAATATCGTCAACGAGACGATGGGTTACATCAGGATTTTGCAAAGTAACGCTTATATAGTCAACGACCTCGAGCAAATCTTCTTTGAAGAGTGGAAGAAAGGCTAATTTATAGGTGTTCTTGCTCATTGATCCTGCTCCTTACACTATCAAAGACATCAGCTTGAGAAAGGCGAACAGAGGTGTTTGCTGCAAAAGCATCTGCTTCATCAAGCTTTCTTTCTATGTCATCAGTAAGGGAAGAATATTGCTCAAGGCTCATGAGAACCATTGTTCCATAACCATTTTTTGTAAGAAATACCGGCGCATTGGAATTAACAACCGTTTCTTCTATCTCAGGGAATTTATTCCTCAAATCAGAAACTGGACGAATATTGATCATGATATCATCCTCCTTTTTATCAAGATAATATCGTAATTTTATTAAAATTAAAAGAAGACCAGCTATAAAAAGTCAATAAATCCCATCCGGCTCATTCAATCCAACCTACAAAGCCGAGGCGTCAGTCTCCTATAAATCTGACAGACATTAATATACAAGGTCGTTATTGACCATGTCTATTCTGACCTTACTGGCTCTTTTACTTATGCTTAGTTAAAATATTTTTCGCAGGCATTTTTATTTGATGTATTGCGTTATATTTCATCAACGTTTCATAAAAGGTGCGTAGAATGTCATTAAAAGCTAAAAAATTCTATTGTGTAAAAAATAAAGGAGGAAAAATTTATGAAAAAAAGTATCAAGAGGAGCATGCCTATTACTTACGTTATGTTTAGGTTTAAGTGCAGTTGGCCGTCAAAAAAAGTAATGAAAACAATAAAATTAGAGAAGGACAATCCATAATTTCTGAAGAAGCAGGCATGTCAAATAATGCAAATGGCAAAAATGAAACTTTTAAACCGTCAGATTATACATTTTTGACATTTGAAAAAAATGATGGAAAAACAAAAAAATGCAGTTATAGAAAAAATGGGCGATGGTTATGAAAAAGTGGAAGAATGGTATTGAAAGAATTGGGACTATTGGTATATTTGAAAAAAATATGTCAGAAGAAAAAATATCTGAAATTACAAGCTGCAATACTCGTACTAAAATAGGAGTTTCAAGTGATGGAAAATACGATTGCTATTTAAGCACAAATAGCGGAGCGGAAAGCAATCTTGTGGAAGAATTTAAAAATACTGAGATTGAAATTACAGATAAAAAAGAGCGTCCTGAAAATGGTTTTGTGCTATCAGAAAAAACTGATTTAGAAAATACAGAGGCATTTAGCAAAGAGTCCGTTAAAGATTTACGTAACCTATCAACAAAGGATATAAATGGCAAGGATTTTTCAAGTAAGTATTTTGAAAAGTATGATATTACTACGGTAAACGTATTTGCAAGTTGGTGTACAGCTTGTGTAAAGGAAATTCCTGATTTGATTGAGGTTCAGAATGAAATGAAAAGCAAGGGTGTAAATGTCGTTAGAGTTGTAACAGATACTGTTGATGATAACGGTGAAAACAAGGAAGCAATTGAAAGGTTAAAGTTGATACATGAAAAGACAAAGGCTTCATATCATTTGAATAAAAGTATGAGAGGAGCTGTAGTTTTTTGTACTAGTTGAGGTAGATGTAAAAAAGTTTGCCAAATGAATATAAATTCCAGTTGAAAATTGTAATCATCTAGAGTGTATCAGATGTGGACGATGTAAAAATGCTTGTCCCGTGGATGCAATTAGTTTGTGGATAAAAAAATAGAGAGGAGCGTATTATGATAGTGATAAAAAATGCAATAGCATATATTACAAGAAAAAAGAATAGAACATTTATTATTTTTATTATTTTAACAATAGTTCTTTCTTGTTTGTATTCTTGTCTAACAATAATGAAATCAAGTAATAAGATAGAAAAGACTTTATATAAAAATTCTAATGCTTCAATATCAATAACAAAAAAAGACGGTAAACATTTTAATGTAAATCAATTTAAAGATATTGAAAAAATAAAAGAAATTGAAGAAAAAATAATTCAATTTGATGGATTGGCAAAACTAAAAGATGCGAAAGTAGTTAGCGGAGAACAAAAAATAAACAGGGAAGATATATCTGGCGAATTAAAGAATGTTGTTTCATTCGAAGCTACAAATAATACTAAAAGAAATATTTTATTTAGCAGTGGAGTATTTACCGTTAAAGAAGGTAAGAGTATAGGAGAAAATGATAAGAATTCAATTCTTGTACATGAAGAATTTGCCAAACAAAATCATCTAAAATTAGGTGATGAGGTTAATCTTGAATTACTGGATACAGAGAGCAACGGACAATTTGGAAATCATAAATTCAAAATTATAGGGATTTTTTCCGGCAAAAAACAAGAAAAATACACGGGATTATCTTCTGATTTCAGTGAAAATATGGTGTTCGTGGATTATTCAACTAGTCAAGAGATATTAAATAAGACCGGAAATAATCAAATTGCAAATAAAATCTTGATGTATTCTAATAGTGCAGAATCTACACATTCAGCTCTTAACAAATTGAAAGAGCTTAAAATTGATGAATCAAATTATTCTATTGAGAAAGATAATAGTGCGTTTGAAGAGTCTCTGGAGTCAGTGAGTGGAATAAAACATATAATAAAAATAATGACTTATTCTATTATGTTAGGTGGTATGGTTGTTCTTTCATTAATCTTGATTCTATGGTTAAGAGAAAGAATTTATGAGATAGGTATATTATTATCAATCGGTACCTCTAAGATAAAGATTATAATGCAATTTATATTAGAGTTAGTATTCATATCTGTCCTAGGCGTAATAACTTCCTTATTTTTAGGGAATGTATTGTTAAAAATAATTGTTGATGGATTCATTAAATCAGACGAATCAATGGTTTTCGGTGGAAGCTTAATAAATAATAGTAGTTTTATGCTAAATATAGCAACACTTGGACAAAGCTATTTAATATTAATAAGTATTATTGTTTTATCAGTTTTATTTGCTTCTTCATTAATATTAATCAAGAAGCCTAAAGAAATATTATCAAAAATAAGTTAGGAGAAAATAATGGATATATTAGAAATAAAGAATGTAGCATATAGTTATGCAAATTCTAAAGAAAAAGTTTTGTCAGGAGTAAATCAAAAATTTGAACCTGGGAAGTTTTATGCGATAGTAGGAAAGTCAGGAACAGGAAAATCCACACTTCTTTCATTGCTTGCCGGTCTTGATAAACCTCAAATAGGAAAAATATTATTTAAGAATGAAGATATAGAAGAAAAGGGATATAGTAATCATAGAAAAAATAATATATCTTTGGTATTTCAAAACTATAATTTAATTGACTATTTGTCACCACTTGAAAATATTAGATTGGTTAATAAGTCAGCTGATGAAAGTATACTATTTGAACTGGGACTAGATCAGAAACAAATAAAAAGAAATGTTATGAAGTTATCCGGTGGACAGCAACAAAGGGTAGCTATTGGCAGAGCATTGGTATCGGAGGCTCCGATAATACTGGCTGATGAACCTACCGGTAATTTAGACAGTGTTACAGCCGGAGAAATAATTGATATATTAAAGAAATTAGCTAAAAATAGAAATAAATGCGTAATAGTTGTAACACACAGTAAGGAAGTGGCGGATTCTGCAGATATAATTTTAGAATTAAGTGGTAAAAAATTGAAAAAAGTGGAGGTTGAATAATGATAAAAAATGCATTTGCTTATGTAACCAGAAAAAGCTTAAAATCATTGATTCTTATATTGGTTATTTTATCAATGGCAACTTTGTGTCTCATTAGTTTATCTATCAAAGATGCCACAGACAGAGCCTCAAAAGAAACCTTTGCCAACATAACAAACAGTTTTTCTATGGAGATCAATAGACAAGTAAATCCGGGAACACCTAGGGGCGGAGGAAATGTAAAAGGTGAAGACATTAAAAAGATATCTCAAGCAGACAGTATAGACTCCTATGTAAAAAGAATAAACAGCGTCGCGGATCTAGTTGATTATGATATTATTGAAACTGAAGAGACACTTGCAAATCAATCACCGGAGAGAGCTAAGAATTTTAAAAGAACGGTTATGTTGACAGGTGTTAACGACTCGTCAAAAGAAACAAAATTTGTATCAGAAGCATATAAATTAGTTGAAGGAAATCATTTAAAAAACGATGATAAAAATAAAGTTTTGATGCATAAGGATTTAGCAGCAAAAAACAATCTGAAAGTCGGAGATAAAATTAAATTAAAATCCAATTTATTTGATGCCGATAATGAAAAGGGAGCAAATGAAACCGTAGAAGTAGAAATTAAAGGTTTGTTTGATGGACATAACAGTGGAGGAGTGAGTGCTGCACAAGAGCTTTATGAAAACACGTTGATTACCGATGTTCACACTGCTGCTAAAGTTTATGGAAACACAGAAAATACAGCTGTATATCAAGATGCAACATTCTTCGTAAAAGGTGATAAAAGTCTTGATAGCGTAATAAGGGATCTTGGGAAATTGGATATAAATTGGAGAGAATATAATTTGATTAAGAGCACATCAAATTATCCAGCATTACAGCAATCCATATCGGGCATCTATTCAATATCAAACAAACTGTTTGCCGGTTCATTAATATTTGCAGGCGTTGTAGTTTCATTGTTGCTGTTCTTATGGATGAATGCAAGAAAGAAAGAGATAGCGGTATTACTGTCATTAGGCATATCAAAATTAGAAATTTTCGGACAATTTATAATTGAGATGGTATTCATATCCTTTCCCGCACTTTTCGGTTCTTATTTCTTAGCTCAATATACAGCTGATAAGCTTGGGAACAATATATTGAATAAGGTTACCGGTGAGATAGCTAAACAAATAGCCAGACAATCTGCGTCTAGCCAATTAGGCGGTGGGGCAGAAGCTGAAGGCTTTAACAAGACTTTATCAAGTTTAGATATAAATATGTTACCTAAATTTATAATTTATGTAGTTATATTTGTGAGTTTGGTACTTCTTGTATCATTGATTCTTTCTTCATATAATATACTAAGAAAGAATCCCAAAGAACTATTAATTGACAATAATTAAGATTTTCGGTGCTAAAAAGCACCGAAAATTTTCAGATTTTAAAGATTAAATAATATACTGTATAATATAGTATGTATATTTTAAATGAGGCATCTATGAGAATATTAACTGTTGAAGATGATAGTGTTATAAGAGAGGGTATAAGTGAATATCTTTCGGAATTCGGATATACTGTTATTCAAGCTAAAGATGGCAGGGAAGCCCTATCAAAATTTAATAGCGATATAGATTTGGTTATCTTAGATATTCAGATACCTTTTATAAATGGCTTAGAAGTATTGAAGGAAATTAGAAAGAAAAGCGATTTACCAATTATAATCTTGACTGCATTTAGTGATGAAGAATATAAAATTGATGCATTTACTAATTTGGTAGACGGATATGTGGAAAAGCCATTTTCATTACCGGTTTTAAAGGCCAGAATAGATGCATTAATTAAGAAGACTTATGGGCATTTAGAGAAATTTGAATATAAGGATTTATCGGTTAATTTTAATAGCTATACGGCTAAAATAAATGATAAAGAAATAGATGTGAATGCAAAAGAATTAGAAATTTTAAAATGCTTATTGGACCGTGATGGACAAGTGTTAACAAGAATGCAAATCATTGATTATGTATGGAAGGATAGCGAAGAAATTCCTTATGATCGAGTAATAGATGTATATATAAAAGAACTTAGAAAAAAATTACAATTAGACTGTATAACTACTATAAGAAATGTGGGATATAAATTGGAGAGAAAATGAAAGAATTAAAGATATTCCCCAAAATGTTTATACAAATATTTTCTGTCATTGGGATAATAATTATATCGGTTCATTTGTTGGTTTTTTTTATCTTTCCTAAAACATATTTGGAAACTAGAAAAGAAAAGATTCATAATATGGCAAATAAAATTTCCGGAAATATGAATGGAAAAGAAATAAGATATATAGAACAAGCATTAGAGCTTTATTCTAAAAGTAGTGAAATAAAGGCGTTTATAAAAGAAAAAAAATATAATAATGAATTACAAATCAAAGATAATATAAATTTTAATCCAGAAAGTGATAGTAATTCTTTGATAATTGAAGAAAGAGAAATAAATCTTAATGATGGTAAAAAAATAAATCTGCAATTTGTTTCTACAGCTGACATGCAAAAAGACGCAAAAAATTTAAGCCTTAAATTTTTACCATATTCTTTATTGATATCAATTTTATTTTCTGCCGTTATTTCTTTGCTTTATGCAAAATTGATAAAAAACAACATACAAGAAATAAAAACTGTGACTGATAAAATGATGAAACTTGATAAAAAAATACGTTTAAAGGTTGGCTCAAACGATGAGATTGGACAACTAAAACAACAAATTAATGATTTGTATTCTGCTTTATTAAGAAATATTAACGATTTAGAATTTAAAAACAAAGAGATTTTAAAATTAGAAAAGTTAAAATACGATTTTTTTAAGGGTGCATCCCATGAACTTAAAACTCCACTTGCCAGTCTTAAAATAATATTGGAAAATATGAAATATAATATTGGGAAATACAAAGAAAGAGATGTTTATATTAATGAATGCATTGAAATCGTTGATAGTTTAACAAAAAATGTTTATCAAATATTATCTATTCATTCTATAGAAAATTTGAATAATGATGAAGAATATTTAAGAATAAATGATACATTAGAAGATGTGCTAAAAAAGTATGAAGTATTAGCCAAACAAAAGAAAATAACTGTCAATAATTATATATTAGACGAGAATATTTATATAGGGAAAACAGCTTTAAGAATTGTTCTGTCTAATTTGATTAGCAATGCTGTAAAATATACGGATTTAAGTGGGGCGATTAATATTAGGGTGGTTAATGATTGGTTGTATATAGAAAATTCAAACGCTAATAATAAAATTTTGAACATGAATAAGATATTCGATGTTAATTTTGATATAAATAAAGAAAATAGTAATGGCTTAGGTTTATATATTGTAAGTAATATTCTGAATAATTACAATATAGAATATGAAGCACTGCAGGATGAAGATTTCTTTATATTTAAAATTAAAATATTTTCTTAAATAAGATATAGTTTTGCAATAGTATTGAAAAATATAAACTTATTATTGCCATGGAAGTAAATACTTTTTCTTATTGAAAGAGAATATAAAACAACTGATATAAGAAATCAGGATTTGAATGTTTATGAAAGAGAAGGAAAAATTTGCTTTATCAGTTTGGCTGGAGGACACAATGGATGGTAAGCACAGTATTGTTGTTAAGGAAAGACCTGAATTTAGGAGAGTATGAAATAATTTCTGTAAAAAGCAGATGAAAGATTCCAATAGGTACTCCTGCGATATAAACTAATTAAAGGAGGCCGAAAAAATGGCAAGAAGCAAAAAAAGAAAACATCCACAAAGTGAAAATGACTGAAGGGAAGCGGAAAATCATCCAAGGACTTCTCCAAGAATACGACATTCAAACGGCAAAAGATATTCAAGAGGCACTAAAAGATCTATTAGGCGGAACAATCAAAGAGATGCTGGAAGCTGAAATGGATAATCATCTAGGATACGAGAAATCGGAGCGTAGCAACTCAGAAAATTATCGAAACGGCTACAAAGAAAAGACAGTAAACACAAGCTATGGTTCCATGAGCATAGAAGTTCCGCAGGATCGTAAATCCACATTTGAGCCACAGATAGTAAAGAAACGCCAAAAAGACATATCAGAAATTGATCAAAAAATCATCTCAATGTACGCCAAAGGGATGACAACAAGGCAAATTTCAGATACATTGATGGATATTTATGGATTTGAAGTATCAGATCGCAAATTAAATCGCCAAAGGAGCGTTTTTCCAAGCTCACAAGCGTTATTGAAGGCTTTGTATCTATCTACTTTTGAAGCTACGAAGAAATGGACTATGCCACTTAGAAACTGGGGCCAAGTTTATGGCGAATTGACGCTCATGTATGAGGATAGGCTACCTGAATAACTTGAAAATACCAAGCAAAAGAGCAGACAGGAAACACCTGCCTGCTCCTGACATGCAATTTCACATGAATTATATAATGAATAACTGCTAAGTAGTTGGAATAGCAAGCATCTGGGCTAATTATCAGGAAATTATATCACAGGAAATCTTATTTACAGAGATTTATTCACACACTCAAAAGCATAAAAGATTATTACGCTGAGCAAAATGACCAATATGATTTCTCTCGGTCAGAGGGAATTAAAAATTACATTGCCGATATGCTTAGTGCATATTAAAGAACATACAGCAGCACCCTATTTACGATACATTGTGCTATACTCTGTATTTATTAGTAATTTATTAGTAAATTGTTCATTTGGAGGCAACATGGCACAATTTAAGCATTCAGAAATAGAAGCGAAGTGGCAGAAGAAGTGGGAGCAGGCGAATTGTTTTGCAGCAGTAACTGGCTCAGCTAAGCCGAAATTTTATTGCTTGGTTGAATTTCCCTATCCGTCTGGACAGGGCTTACACGTTGGACATCCACGTCCTTACACAGCCTTAGACGTTATTGCTCGTATGCAACGTATGCGTGGCTACAATGTCCTTTATCCCATGGGCTTCGACTCATTTGGCTTACCAGCTGAGAACTACGCTATCCAGCATCAAGTCCATCCGGCTGTCATAACAGCTGAGAATGTCGAACGCTTCACTAAACAGCTTAAGCGTTTGGGCCTGAGCTTTGACTGGGAACGAGAGATTAGAACGAGCGATCCAGAATATTACAAATGGACACAGTGGATTTTCCTCCAAATGTTCAAACACGGCTTAGCTTATAAGAAAGAAATGGCCGTCAACTGGTGTACATCATGTAAATGCGTGCTTGCCAATGAAGAAGTAGTTGGCGGTACGTGTGAACGCTGCCATAGCGAAGTGGTGCAAAAACTAAAATCACAATGGATGCTGAAAATTACAGCCTATGCTGATAAGTTGCTGGAAGGTTTGGAACATGTCGATTACATTCCCCAGATTAAAATGCAACAACGCAACTGGATCGGGCGTTCAGTCGGGGCAGAGATAGATTTCAAAACTTTGAATGCTAAATCTACTAATTCCGAAGTGATTACCGTCTTTACAACGCGCCCAGATACAGTTTATGGCGTATCATACGTCGTTTTAGCACCGGAACATCCTTACGTAGAACAGTGGTTACAGAATAAGCTCATTACTAACGTTGAAGAAGTCAAGGATTATCAAGCACAAGCTCAGAAAAAATCCGATTTTGAACGTACAGAGCTAGCCAAAGACAAAACAGGCGTTAAGTTGGATGGCGTTACAGCAATTAATCCTGTTAATGGCAAGGAAATTCCAATTTTCCTCTCCGATTACGTATTAGCTACCTATGGTACAGGGGCTGTAATGGCAGTGCCTGCACATGATAGCCGTGACTTTGAATTTGCTAAAAAGTTTAATTTGCCAATTCAACAAGTTATCAAGGCTGCAAATTCTGAGACAACCGAGTTACCATTCGTTGATTACGAGGGCGTTTTGATTAACTCAGACATTTTGAATGGCTTAACAGTTGAAGAAGCCAAAGAGCGCATGATTGCTTACTTGGAAGAACAAGGCTATGGACGCAAAAAAGTTAATTACAAATTGCGTGACTGGGTTTTCTCACGTCAACGTTATTGGGGCGAACCAATTCCAGTTGTTAATTGCCCTAAATGTGGCTATGTAGCTTTGCCTGAAAGTGAGTTGCCACTTGTTTTACCAGAACTGGAACGCTACGAAACAACAGATAACGGTGAGTCACCACTAGCTAAGCAGACAGCTTGGGTCAATACAACTTGCCCAGAATGTGGCGGAGCTGCTTCGCGAGAAACAGATACCATGCCACAATGGGCAGGTTCATCTTGGTATTTCTTGCGTTATCTTGACCCGCACAATGATAAGGAATTTGCTTCCAAAGAAGCGCTTAATTATTGGATGCCTGTTGATTGGTATAACGGTGGTATGGAACATACAACATTGCACTTACTGTATAGCCGCTTCTGGTATTTGTTCTTGCGTGATATTGGTGCTGTACCGACAGATGAACCATATGCTAAGCGCACAGCCCATGGCATGATTCTAGGTGAAGATGGCGAGAAGATGAGTAAATCACGTGGCAATGTCGTAAATCCTGATGACATTGTGAACGATTACGGTGCTGATACATTACGCTTGTATGAGATGTTTGTCGGTGACTTTGAAAAAGTTGCGCCTTGGAATACCCGTGGTGTGCGTGGCTGTCATCGTTTCTTGGAACGTGTGTATAGCTTGCCAGACTTCTTAGAAGCTGGTCAAAATGTTAAAGTTGATGCTGACGGTTACGGCTTAGATATTCAGACGAAGATGCACCAGAGCATTAAAAAAGTCGGTAGTGATGTTATGAACTTGAAGCATAATACTGCAATTGCTCAGCTAATGACTTTAACTAATGCTTTCTATGAGCGTAAGGCTATTACAAGAGCGGAGTTAAGAACATTCTTAATTCTCTTAAATCCATTTGCACCGCATTTAACTGAAGAATTATGGGAGCAAGCTGGCTTTAGCGTGAACGGCAGCTTGTTGGCAACAGAAACTTGGCCGACTTATGATGAAGCAAAGTGCGTGGAAGATGAAATTGAGATTGCTATTCAGGTGAACGGCAAGATGCGTGGCACGATTAAAGTGGCACAGACGGCGGAAGCTGACGCAATCAAGGCTTTAGCTAAGCAAGATGAACATGTGCAATCTTATCTAGCAGGCAAGCAGCTTGTTAAGGAGATTTATGTGCCGAAACGTTTGGTGAACTTTGTCGTTAAATAGCTTTTGATTTTAAGCAAAGATAAGCGCCCTATTGTCGATTCTTGGTGAATTGAAGAGGGCGCTTTTTGCTACGAAAGCGCTTGCTTTGTAGAAGCATTTGCAATACAACGTATTACAAAAGGAAGAATTAAGATTGTCAATAGTAGTAGGTGGCAAACTAGGCACTAGGAGGTGAAACAGTATGGCTATATCATTGCGTCTAAATGAAGCAGATGCATCGCTTTTTAAGAAATATGCGGCGCTAAATGGCATAAGTGTTTCAGAGTTAGTTAGACGCTCAGTAATTGAACGGATTGAGGATGAGTATGACATACAGGCGTACGAAGAAGCAATGCAAGAATTTAAGGTCGATCCTAAAACATATACACTAGAAGAAGTGGAGAAGGGGCTTATTTAGAATATTACGTGTTTCTTTATCACTATGAGTATGGCAATGTACTAGATAGTAAATATCGGTCATTGCTTTGGCTGTAACTAAACCGGTAAATTGCTTATTAGCTAAAAGGAAAATAGACTGAGCGGAATTACAAAATGCTTGTCAGCTTTGTAATACATCGATAATTACACAAGTATCAATGATAACTCTCATATTTGATTTAACCTTTCCGCCCGTGCTTCCTCTAAAGTTACATCTTTGGGTAGAATGCCAAACAATGATTTGGCAGTTTTGACATTATCCTGATATGGACTTGTAAGCTTGGCGACAACTCGGCCGCTTTTGGTGATGAAAATAGCTTCCGAAGCTGCCAGTAGCAGATATTTGCCAAGGTTACTTTTTAATTCCGTAGCGCTAATCGTCATTTTGCTTTTCCCTTCGTAGACTTCTACTATGTTATATATTATAAATCGCATGATTAAATCAATTAGCGTGCGAAAAGTACAAGTATAAATTTTGAGGCAATAATTATGGAGTTAGCGCTGCAAACAAGTAAGATCTTTGGTAACTGGCGAGTTAGTGTTCTGACAGAACAGCTAATTCGTTTGGAGTACGATGCTAATAAGCAGTTTGAAAATCGTCTAAGTCAGATGGTTAGTAATCGTGAGTTTCCCCTTTCTCGTTGGTATTACCAGTTAGCCGATGACGTTCTGACGATTCAGACAGCCAAAGCAGAAATTTGGCTGGATCTTAAGCAGAATACTGTTTCAGCTAAACGACCTAATGATGGCCAAATTTGGCATTTAGGTGATGAGCTGCACAATCTAGGTGGCACGCTTAGAACGCTAGATAACGTAGATGGCGCAGTGCCGCTAGAGGATGGTATTTTCTCCAGAGAGGGTTTAGCTGTCTTAGAGGATGACACTTGTTTGTTTAATGTAGATGGCACCATATGCGCGCGGGGAACAGCTAGCAGGGACTTGTATTTATTTCTGTACGGGCGTGAGTTTACACGAGGCATACAGGATTTCTATAAGTTGTGCGGGGCTGTTCCTTTATTGCCGAGCTATGACTTGGGCAATTGGTGGAGCCGCTATTGGCCCTATACGCAGCAAGAATACATAGAGTTGATGACACGCTTTTCTAACGAGAATATACCTTTTTCCGTAGCTGTCTTGGACATGGATTGGCATTTAACGAAGGTGCCAGATGGCTGTGATAGTTGGACGGGTTTTAGCTGGAACAGGGAGCTAATACCAGAACCGAGAAAATTGCTGGCATTTTTACATAAGCAGGATCTACATGTAACTTTGAATTTGCATCCAGCTGGCGGTATACAATTTTTTGAGGAGAATTATGGAGCTGCTTGTAGAGAACTTGGCTTAAATGCCGATGAAAAATGTCTAATTCCCTTTGACTTTACAAGCGCAGAATTTCGCCAGGCTTATTTTAAGTGCATTTTGCAGCCGCTAGAAGCAGATGGCGTGGATTTTTGGTGGATTGATTGGCAGCAAGGCACAGACTCTAAAATTTCTAATTTAGATCCGCTCTGGTT
This sequence comes from Amygdalobacter nucleatus, assembly GCF_029167365.1. NCBI lineage: Bacteria > Bacillati > Bacillota > Clostridia > Eubacteriales > Oscillospiraceae > Amygdalobacter > Amygdalobacter nucleatus. The sequence continues at coordinate 1,545,978 of NZ_JARFNM010000001.1, read as the reverse complement.
GCTTAATTATTATCATTTTAAGGTAGCGACGCAGGTTGCAAACGGAGAGAAAAAAGCGACAGCTGAGGAAGCTATGGCTGTTAGTAAAGATGCACTAGCAAAAGAAACTTGCAATATCAAGGAAGCGGATTTACGCAAAACAAGACCGCTAATTTTATCACGTTATGCTGGTATTGGTTCACATCGCTTCCCAGTCGGATTCTCTGGCGATACGATTGCGTCGTGGGCGAGCTTGGCTTTCCAACCGTATTTTACCGCCACAGCTGCCAATGTTGGCTATAGCTGGTGGAGCCATGATATCGGCGGACATATGAAAGGTTCTAAAGATGATGAATTAGCCTTACGTTGGCTACAGTTTGGCGTATTTTCGCCAATCAATCGTCTGCATAGCACCTGTAATCGCTTTGCGGGTAAGGAGCCGTGGAATTATCGGGCGGATATTGCCGACATTATGAGGGAGTTTTTGCGCTTGCGAGCTGAGCTTTTGCCTTATCTGTATGCGATGAATTATCGCAGTCATTTGGAGGGTATACCGCTTGTTCGCCCGATGTATCATGCCTTCCCACAGGCGGAGGATGCCTATAATTGCCCTAATCAGTATGAATTTGGGACGAGCTTGCTTGTTGCACCAATTATAAGCGCTAGTGATTCAATTTGCGAGTTAGCTAGTAGCGAAGTTTGGCTGCCAAAAGCTGTGTACTATGACTTCTTCACAGGTGTCCGCTATATAGGTGAGAAAAAGTTAGAGATGTTTAGACCACTTAATGAAATACCAGTTCTTGCCAAAGCAGGCAGTCTAATTCCCCTTAAAACCGAGTGCGTTCAGTCTTTAGTCGTTGATGCAGAGTGTGCAGAAACTGAATATGTGACATTACGGATTTATCCGGAAGCTGACGGCTATGCAGCTATCTATGCTGATGATGGAAGTGCTAATGGATTGTATAGTAAGACGGAATTTAAGCTTGATTGGGCTAAGCGTCAGCTTACAATTTCTAAAACAGACGATGCGAGTTACCTGCCGCGTAAGCGTATGTATCGTTTGTGCTTTTGTAGCGCATTGGTCGAGGCGATTAAAGTTAGCTTTAACGGTCAGACAGTCAATTTAGAAGCTAGCTATGAGCCGGAATTACGGGCGAGTGTCGTCTGTTTGCCAGCCGTTGCACTGAGCCAAGCTATAACGATCGATTTTGTCTTTGTTAAGCTTATGCAAGCGGAAATCGTGCAAGCAGAAGTTCTTAAGCTCATCATGCGGGCGCAAATTAGCTCCAATTTGCAGGAGAAAATATATTCGGCTTTAGAGAAGTGTGGTTTTAAGCATTGGCCTGCCTTGCCCAATGAGTCTATACCGCTTAAGCTAAGACAGGCGATAGAGGAAGTGCTGATGGAGGATGAGCTCTCTTAAATATAATTTTGAGCGGGGCAATTAAGTTGTACCACGCTCCAAGATAGCTGGTAGCGTGGTGTAAGTTTGCAAAATAAGAGCAGGATTTTTGATTTTGTGTAGTAGGATGGAGGCAGCTTGTTTGCCTAAATCATACAGATCAATTTCAATTACGCTGGGCGATGGCACGATTAGTTGGGAATATGGATAATCATCAAATGTCAGAACAGCTATATCGTCGGGCATCTTTAATTGCAAGTCATTTATGCATTGAATTACGCTGAAAGCAATTAGACTGTTGTTGCAGATGATGGCATTAGCTTTTTTTAGGCTTAACAGTTGCCTAGTTGCGGTGTAAATGCTGCTAACGTCAGGTCGATTGTATATTATTTGATTTTTGCTATCATCGTTGGGGTATTGTAACAATGCTTGCTTATAACCTTGGACACGTTCATCACTTATTTTTTCACCGAGCATACCACCCATAAATAAAAGAGAATGATAGCCTTTTTGCTTCAAATAATTAACAGCCATGGCGGAACTGTGCCGATGATTGGTGTCAATCCAAGAAAGCATACTGTCAAATTCTATTTTGCCAATACAAACTGTGGGTAAATCGTAACTAAGTATGCATTTTTCTAATTTTGAGTCCACACAAGCGCTGTTAATCAAGATTCCGTCAAATTGTCTAGCAGCCAACAAATTAGCTAATAATTGCTTAATTGTTTGACCACCCGCTAGATTTATGAGCGATAGTTGATAGCCTTTATTTTGTAATTTGGCTTCTGCACCAAGCATAATATTGAACATATGCGGATTTTCGAAAGGTATGTTGCGGATAAATTTATCGAGATATGCGATACGTAAAGTCTTGCGTTGGGCGAGATTTTGAGCAGTGCTGTTGGCTTGGTAATTATAGCGTTCGATAATTGTTTGCACGTGTTTCCTAGTATCAGGCGAAACATACAATTTGTTGTTTATAACTTTACTAACAGTTGAAATTGATACACCAGCTAATTTAGCTATATCTTTTATCGTCATATTTTAAGATCCTCTTTTAAGTAAAACGCTTTCTCAAATTGTGCAGAATGTGCCCTTGATTAAAAGTGGTTTATTTCCTAGTATCAGTATAACAACAATTATATGGCATGAGTTTAAAAAGTAAAACGTTTTCTTAAACTTGCCAAATTGAAAGAGGTGGAGTATGAAAAAACTTCTTAGTCTATTTATGGTAACAGCTCTAGCAGTTGGAAGCTTAACTGCTTGTACAAAACAAGTGGATAAAACTGAAAAAACTGATAGTGCTACCTCAAAAACAGCAGAAAGTACAGCAAAAACTGAAGCAGAGGCAACAAAATCGGGTGAGAAATCTACTTCTGGAGAAAAGACGACCATTACAGTTTGGCATTCAGCTGATGCAACAATTGCCGATGCTTTGGAAAAGAAGCTCAATTCTTTATTGAAGAATGCAACAGTGAAGATGGAACGCAAGGAAAATTTATCTGAATCATTGAAATTAGTCAGCGATGATCCCAAGACTGCTCCAGATATGTTTTTGTGGGCACATGATAAAGTCGGTGTGTTTGCCGAGATGGGGATTATTGAACCAGTGAACAAACTTTTGAGTGATGATGACTTGAAAGATTTAATTCCTATGACTTTGCAAGCTGGTACTTATAAGAATGAAAAATATCAGTTGCCATTATACTTTGAATCACTGTTGTTTATTTACAACAAAGATTTAATGCAAGAAGCACCCAAGACAACAGATGAGCTGTTGGCAAAGGCTAAGGCTGAAACAAAAGATAATAAATATGTGCTTGTCGAACAACATTCTACGTCTTATTGTATTGCACCTTGGTTGCATGGCTTTGGCGGATATATGATTAACACTGATAAGAAACCAGGCTTGGATTTACCAGAAACACAGAAAGCTTTGGAATACCATAAGCAATTTGTTCAGTACATGCCAGCTGATGGTGAATATAACACAGTTACTACTTTATTTACTGAAGGTAAATCAGCAAGTATTATTGGTGGGCCATGGCTTATTCCTGGTTTGAAAGCAGCTAAATTAAATTATGGTATTGCGCCTATGCCTACTTTGCCTAACGGTGAGCCGTTAAAGCCATTTTCTGGTGTGCAAGGCTTGCAAGTCATTAAGCAAGCTGCAGACAATAAAAAGGATGCTGTCAAAGAAGTTTTGTTAGCAGCAATTAACCCTGAAGTAGGTATTGAGTTGGCAAAAGTTGCTAATTGTGCACCAGCTAATAATTTGGCGTACAAAGATGCTGAGGTCAGCAAGAATGAAATGATTTCCATCTTGCAAGAGATGGCTAAAACACTTGTGCCAATGCCCAATATTCCTGAAATGGATGTCATGTGGGGAGCAACAGACGGATTATTAGCAGAAGTTAATAAAAACGGTAAAGATGTTAAGGAAGCTTGTGCTAAATATCAGAAACAAGCAATTGAACAAATTGAAAGTATGAAGTAATAGCTACTTAGCCGGCAAGTATTACCCCTTTGTACTTGTCGGCTTTATGCATAGGTGGAGGGCGATATGCATAGAGTGAATAAGTTAAAACCTTGGTTGCATCAGTTACCATTTCTCATTTTTATTTTATTGCTAGTTGTTTTTCCGCTCGCTTACACGATTTATATTTCTTTTACGAATATGAGTGTGTACCATTGGCAAAATTTTCATTTTGTAGGTGTGGCCAACTACGCAAAGGCATTATTTAAGTTAGATTCCGGCTTTGCGCCAGCGGTTCTACGAACGTTACTATGGACAGCACTAAATGTATTTTTGATGTTGTTTATTGGCTTTATGATTGCATTAGCCTTGAATGCACAGGGATTAAGATTGAAACGCGTCTACAAAACGTTATTGATTTTCCCTTGGGCTATGCCAGGTTACGTTTCCATTTTGCTTTGGCGGATGGGTATGTTTAACACAGAGTTTGGCTTCTTAAATCAGCTTGTTAAAGCACTGGGATTTGCGCCAATTAACTTTCTGTCAACTAACATGAATGCGTTTGTGAGTTGCCTAGTTGTCAACTTATGGCTAGGTTTGCCTTATATGTTTACGATGATTGATGCGGCTATTCAGAGTGTTGATAAGAGTATATACGAGGGGGCAAAAATTGATGGAGCTAGTTTCTGGAAAATGCATTTTTCAATTACTGCCCCTGTAATTTTGCCTATTTTATCGCCCGTCATCATCATGACTGCATTCACCAATTTTAAGCAATTTGATATTGTTTATTTGATGACGATGCAAACTGGTTCTAAGACAGGTGCGGATATAAATACGATAATTACCTACGTTTATGATAAGGCGTTTATAACAAGTAACTACGGCTTCTCAGCTGCTATTACCGGCTTAGTTTCCTTGCTGATTATTATTTTGTATTTCGCTATGCAAAAAAGCACAACTAAAGAGAAAGAGGTGGCATAAATGTTTAAGTATCGTCACTTAAAGCTAGCTTTGGTCAATGCGTTTTTAATAATATTGTGCATTATAACTCTGATACCGATTATTTATGCGTTTTCCGTATCTGTAAATGGCTCGAATAGTTTGTTCTCTAGTGAATTAAGCTTATTTCCTAAACAACTTACTTTAGCTAACTATCTTGCTATTGTTCGCGATAAGCCGTTTTTAGCCTGGTTGAAAAATTCCGTTATTTTAAGTTTATTGACAGTTGTGCTTACCTTAGGCATTACAATTCCGGCGGCCTATTCTTTTTCGCGCTATAAATTTAGCGGCAAAGAACGCTTGGGGAATTTGCTTTTACTGTTGAATGCTTTTCCAACAATTCTTTCGATGTTTGCTATCTATCGTATGATGAAAATTTTACATCTTATAAATACACTAGGTGGCTTGGTCATGATTTATAGCGGCACGATTGCAATTTTTGCTTTCTGGAGCATGAAAGGCTATTTCGATAGTATATCGGTTGATATGGAGGAAGCGGCACGTATTGATGGCGCTAATGATTTGCAATTGATTAAGAAAATCATCATGCCTTTAGCTATGCCAAATATCATTGTTACAGCAGTTTTGGTGTTCATTACAGCTTGGAATGAATATATTTTTGCGACAGTATTTATCACCGGAGAAACTAATTATACTTTGGCCCTTGGTTTGTTTTCCTTGCAGGCGACAGATTATTCTAGAAACTGGCCTTTGTTTGCAGCAGCCGCAATTTTAACTTCAATACCTGTATTATTTGTTTTCTTTTATATTCAGAAACATGTTGTATCTGGCTTAGCCAGTGGCGGTGTTAAGGGCTGAATAAAGTTGGATTGAAAGGAATAAACAAAAATGATCAATAGACAGGCTGTATATCATCAGCCATTATCGCAATTTGCTTATGCTCCGGCTGAGTATTGCTTAACCATTCGTTTGCAAACAGCTAAGCAAGATTTATGCAAATGTACTTTATACTATGGCGATCGGGTAGACCCGTTGCCTCAAGTGAAATTTCGTGCAAAGGGCATGGAAAAGGTAGCTAGTGATGAAAGATTTGATTATTATGAAGTAACTATTAGGAGCGAATTAGACCGTATCTGCTATTACTTTGAACTGGAAGCTAGCGATGAAAAGTTATATTTATATGCAGGTATTTTAGCTACATATTTGCCAAGTGAACGTAGCGAGTATTATCAGTATCCCTTTATTCGGAGAGAGGAGCTTAGCGATGTACCTCGCTGGCTCAAGGAAGCTGTTGTCTACAATATTTTTCCAGATAGTTTCGCTAGTGCTAAACGGGAAATAAGTGGTCAGTCAGAAACGCTGCTTGACGAGAAAAGCGGGCAAACTTTGCATACGCGTTTGGGTGGAACGCTGCGAGGGATAATTGCCAATCTGGATTATATTGCTAATTTAGGCTTTAATTGCTTATATTTGAACCCTATTTTTACAGCAGCTGAGTATCACCGCTATGACTTGCTTGATTACTATCATGTATCGCCTAATTTGGGGACAGATAGCGATTTTAGAGAGCTAGTACAAGCGGCACATGCGCTTGGCATGCATGTGATAATAGACGGCGTCTTTAATCATTGTAGTTGGTACTTCTTTGCCTTTGATGATGTCGTTAAAAATGGTGAGAAGTCACGGTATAAAGATTGGTTCTATAAATTGGAGTTTCCAGTCGTTCGCCCAGAGAATGGAGAAAAACCAAGTTATTCGTGTTTTGCTTATGAACCCAAAATGCCTAAATTAAATAGTTCTAATCCAGAAGTGCGAGCTTATTTTTTAGATGTTTGTCGTTATTGGTTGGAAGAATTTGATGTTGATGGCTGGCGTTTAGATGTTGCCAATGAAGTGGATAAGGATTTTTGGCGTGAGTTTCGCAAAGTGGCTAAGCGAACAAAGCCAGATAGTGTGTTGATTGCTGAAATTTGGGAAAGTGCCGAACGCTGGCTGCAGGGTGATATGTTTGATTCGACTATGAATTATGATTTTCGCAAAAATTGCCGAGACTTTTTGGCAAGTGGGAAGATAAATGGCAGTGAGTTTAATAGTCGTCTGATAAGCATGAATTGGCGTTATCCTTTTCCAATGGTGCAAGGACAATTGAATTTGCTGGACAGCCATGATGTTAGCCGCTTTAGAAGCTTATGCCTATGCCCTGAACGTTTTTACTTAGCTGAAATTTGCTTATTTACATCTATAGGTGCGCCGTGTGTGTTCTATGGCGATGAACTTGGGATGCAGGGCGAAACTGAGTATACGTGGCGGGGTGCTATGCCGTGGCAACAAGCAGTTAGCGATGAGCGTGAACTATTCCGTCAGTTGATAAGCTTGCGTAAGCGTAATGCTTGCTTAATTGATGGTAGATTGCGTGTGCTTGATTACGATGACAAGGGCAAGTTCGTTTTTGCGCGTGAATTAGGAAAATGGAGCGTGGTTGTTGCACTTAATGCATCAGAGCAAGAAAGTGACGCGTTTATGAGATTGCCAGAAACTAAACCAACTTTAAGCTATGGCTATGATGCGTCAACACGCAAGATGACAGCATATGGTTATGCTGTTTGGGAGGTTGAAGAATAGTGATATGAAACGTATCAAGAAATTTTTATTCGCTACCATGTTGATATTGTCATTCTTGATTGTTGATTTGACATCTATACATGTTGATGCGAGCCATGATAGTTTACAGGGTGAACGAATTTATCAGATTATGACGGATCGTTTTTATGATGGTGATCCATCGAATAATGCTCAAGGTGAGGCTCTGCGTTATCAAGAAAACAGTGAAGACGATATGCGTTATATGAAAGGTGGCGATTGGCAGGGCATTATCGAAAAGATACCTTACATAAAGGGTATGGGATATACAGCAATTTGGATTTCGCCTATTATGGATGTTCAATTGTGGAGTGTACCAGATGAAAATGGTGCGCAGGGACCAACGGCTTATCATGGCTATCATATTTATGATGCCTATAGAGCAAATCGTTATTTTGGAGCAGAAAATCCAGAAGTTAGCAAATCTATTTTGAAAAGACTTGTGGAAGAGTGTCATGCACATGGATTGAAAGTGATTATTGATGTAGTTCCTAACCACATAGGTGACTATATCAAAGGGATTGGTGCAGATGCTCATTATTCAAATGCGACAAATTATAAACCTGGAACACAATTACAACCAGCTGCGCCATTTAATAGAATTGATTGGTATCATAATCTAGGACAAATTGATTGGGCACATGAGCATCCGCATACAGAGGAAAGTACAAAGATGCTTGAAAATCACGACCTTGGTGAACTTGACGATTTGAATTTTGACTTATCAGATGTAAAACAAGCAGTTATAGATGCCAATAAATATTGGTTTGATTATTTGCATGCCGATTATGCAAGGGTTGATGCAGCAAAATGTATGAGACCTTCTGATATACATGAGCTACAGGCAGCGTTAAATGTTCCTACTTTTGGCGAAAATTTTGATATGGATGTAAACTTTATATCTAAGTGGGTAGGTGACAATGGTGAAACAGGTATGCTTGATTTCCCTATGTTTCAAGCGATAGTTAATTCGTTTGCACATAATCAAAGCTTTTCAGATACTATAAAAGCTGTTTTAGACCAAGACTATCTTTACGGAAAATCAGCTAATGAAATGGTGACATTTATTGATAACCATGACCGTAACAGATTTTTGACAGAAGCGGGTGGAGATAAAGTAAAATTGCAAAATGCATTAGCGTTTTTATTTTCAGTACGAGGCAATCCTGTGGTCTTCCAAGGAACTGAGCAAAATCGTGGTAACGCAAATGGAGTTTTAATGTATGGTATGCCTGATATATGGAATCGTTGGTCAATGGTTAGCCGTGATGAACAAGGCAATATTATAAAAGACTATTTTGATACCAGCACAGATACATATAAGCTTATTGCTAAGCTTAATTATTATAGAGAAACAAATAAAGCTTTGTGTTATGGTAAACAGAATGAGATGTGGTCAGAACCGGACTTTTATGCTTTTTCAAGAACTATTGAGCGCGAAACAGACGCAGAGATAATTTGTGCTTTCAACAAGAGTAACAGACGCCGCAGCGTTTTAGTACCATTAGTTGCTGAAAGCAATTTGCCGGCAAAGACCGTATTAGAAAATATTGCGAACTCTAGTGATAGAATTAGCGTATCCAGAGACAGAAAAGTTTGCTTAGATATACCAGCTAATTCATACAAATTATATAAAGTTAGCCGAAACCAAAGACTTGATACGGTGCCAGTTAATTTATACATAAAAGATGTAGATAATAGTTCGGTTGTAACTGGTAATATAGGTGAACTAGGAAACTGGGATATCTTGAATGCAGTATGCACAGAGCGTTTTAATTCTTCCCAACTCAGAGCAACCTTTAATTGTCCAGTTAATTCTGAAATTGAATTTAAGTTTGTGCAAAAACGGGCTAATGGAGAGGCTGATTGGGAAACTTGTAATAATCATATTATGCAAATTAAAGACAGAGATTGTGCGTTTAAGTGTGTATGGTCGAAAGAGGATATACAGGAATTGCAAAAGGTTAGGTTTAACGTTTTGGGTGTTGATACTATATGGGGAGAGTCTGTGTATATATCTGGCAATATTGCTGAACTTGGCGAATGGCAAGCTAATTATGCAGCAGGTCCAGCGTTATGTCCTAATTACCCCAATTGGGAGTTGAGCTTGGATTTGCCTGGTGGAGAAAATATTGTATGGAAAGCACTGAAACGTGCTAATCAAAATATTATATGGCAAAATGGAAACAACCATAAGTTGTTCATAGGTAGCATAAGCGATGAAGTAATAGAGGTTACTTGCAATTGGTAAGCAGTTTACTTGATAATTTGGAGGTACAACTGTTCTTATAGATGATGTTAGGCTGAAGGCTGTTAATCCATAGGATGAATTATTCATATAGAAAAATCTAATGTCATTGATTTTGCTTGTGTTATAATGAAAATGAGATATGCGGAGGGAGATCATATGGAACGGATCTATCCTATGAAATATAAGACAGGACCATTATATAGGCAGGAATTTAAGTGAAATTCCTGTGCACGTTGTCGATATTTACTTTTTATCACTTAAGGAGATAATTTTATGAAAAACTTTTATCGTTGGGTCTTGTTGGACTTTTTGTGATTGCTAATTTTAGTAAATGCATTTTTGCTGCTGATTCAGATGCTGTATGTAATAATTATGCTACTGTCAGTGAAGAAGCTAGAGAAGGCTTATTACAGTTGCAACAAGAAATTGCTTTAAGAGGACCTGTTACACCGGATAATCCGTATGAAATACCTGATATTGATTATTCAACGGGATTACGTCAGTACATAGAAATCCCTTGGAAGCAAATTGGAGGTGTTGCTCTTTGGCTCGGCGGCTTGTATATTGAAGCAGGCACGTTAAAGGCTATTATGGCTGCTTTGGGTACGGTGTTTAATTTTAACAGCCCATATGGTCCTAGATTATATGTTGGATATACGCAGTATTCTAGTAAAGGTGAATATTATTCAAGTTATTCTAATTCCTATTACCATAAAGCAATAAATCTAGGAATAACATTTTATGCAGTTGATGAAAATGGGAAAAGGGTAATTTGTGGTCCTTATGATGGCGATTGGTTTGACCCAATTCGTCCGAGAAGTTTAGGAGCCTAAACGTTATGCATATACTTTGTTACTGGGATGAACCGGAACTGAATTATCAAGAAGCAAAACAATCGCTGTATGAGCTGAATATTGTAAATGCGTTAGCTATAGCATTTTATGTTGCTGTTTGGCAAGGTAAGGCGTATGCCGTGATATTGATATTTGCTTTGCATAGCTTATACCTTAGCACAGCTTATTATTTTAGTCGTAAAGCTCGCAACTTGGCTGATGGGCCAATGCTTAGGCGTGCGCATATATAGGGCTTTGCTTACAGGCTGCTTTTTTTACATATCGCAATCGGTTTGGCATTTCAGCTTGTAAGATGGCATAACGTGAATGCGGAGAGAAACATGGCTGCATTGAAATGGCTGTACTTAATTGGGCTAAGCTTCAATTTCGGTGATATAGGACGTTATGTTCTTAAAACTAAGCGCTACTTTCGGTTAAAAGCTAAAAGGCGTGAGAAGTTGGTAAAGAGGTGAAAAGGTTGCAGAAGACGTTAAGTGACGGAGTATTTAGGGCTTAATTTCAAGTTATTTATAGACTTGATAGGTCGTATGCGATGGGAAATTAACAATCTAGTGCTATCTTTCGAGGCTCTGCATAATTACGCTTGCAGAGCCTTATGTGATTTATTTAAGCAATGCTGGCTTTTGCTTGGACATAATTACGGTATGGGTAATACCTGAATGCATAAAACAGCGCAAAAATTCAACTTGCTTCAATTGTTGTGATGTTTGTTTAGTTGATGGTACAAACTAAAGGGCATAATTTGTGAAATTTGTTGTCTAGCTTGCCAATATGAGCATATCTTTGTATAAAATGATAAGTTTTGTTAAAATGGACAAGGTAAAGACGAATTTACAAAGCTATTTGTAACTTTAGACAATTTACTTGTTGAAAGAGGTTTAGCATGGGAAATCTTGATTTAGTCAAGCAGATTACTGAGATTGAAACAAATATGGATCAATCGTTGCAGGCTGCCACTGAGGCTGCCCAAGCCAAAATCAAAGCTGCCAAACAGGCAGCTGAGTCCAAGCTAGCTAAGACACGCGAAGAATTGCGTGATAAACGGCAAGCATTCGTAGAACAGCTTAAGCTAACAGGTGAAGAACAACTTAATAAAGTTCGCAAACAGGCACAGCTCGATTGCAGACAACAACAAGAACAAGCCCGCAAGGAGTTTACGACTGTATTGAGCAAACTCTACGGGAGGTGCTTAGAGCATGGCGATCGTTAAACTGTCCAAAATGCAGCTGATCGGCTTGAAAACAGAATTGCCGGCCATTATCAACTATTTAAGTAAGCAGGGAGTATTGGAAGTTCGGCGCAATGAAGAACTTGAACAGGCCTTGACTGAACAAACGGAACAAGCTGCTAAGACAGCCAAAGCCAATGACAATGCTGATTTTGAGCGAGTATTTGCAGATGAAATTAATCATTTAGCTAATCCACAAGCTTACAAATTAACAGCTTTTAAGCTTGCAGATGTCGATTTTGCCGCACTTTCCCTTGAATGTCAGCGCAGAATCGATTTTTTGGATAAGCAAATCACCCTTTCAGGCTTGGTTAAACCTGAGAAATCTTCGCTCTTCAAACAAAAAGAGCAGGTTGAACACGAAGAATACATTAGCATGACCAAAGAGCAGACAGAAGTTCTGAAGACAGCCTCTGATTTTGCTCAATTAAGTTTGCAGATAGACCAATTACAAGTAGAACTCAACAAACAAACTGGTTTGGTTAAACAACTTGCAACTTATCAGAATTTGCAAATCCCAGAGCTACAAGCTAAGAGCCGTTTTGCATGCTTTGTTGGTACTTTGCGTAACCAAGAAGTGTTGGCTGACTTTTGCCAAGTAGCTAACGATAGCCCGTGCATAATTGCGTTCCAGACAATAGATATCGGCACAGAAGAAGTGCTTGTATTGTTAGCTTGCTTACGTAGTGAACAAGCTGATGTAGAGCGCTTATTGAACACTTTTGCTTTTAAGGCTCTACCAACTTTGACCACAGTTGTACCTGAAACAGGCATTGATTTCTTAGCTACTTACAAATCAGCTCAAGCTGAGGCTAAAGCTATTGAACAACAGTTGACTGATTTACGCACTAAGCGCTTAGACTTAACCAAACATACAGCTAAGTGGCGTGTTTTGGCTGACTTCTATCGCATTCAGGCAGAGCGCCTTGAAGCTATTTGCCAACTCAGTGCAGCTGATAAAATCTTTGTCTTGGAAGCTTTTGTGCCAACGAATTTGACCAAGGACTTATATAGAGAAATTGAAGCAAATTACAGTGCTGTTTGTGCTGATATTGCTATTGCAGAGGACGAAGATGTACCGGTTTTGCTGAATAACAACCGACAAGTTCGCCCTTATGAGAGCGTGATTGAAGAGTTCTCAATGCCAGATTACAAGACGGATATTGATCCAACTTGGATTTTGGCACCAGGCTATGCCTTCTTCTTTGGTGCAATGCTATCAGATATTGGCTATGGCTTGATCTTCTTCTGCGCGGCACTCTATCTGATTTTGACCAACAAAGTGCATGGCAATTCTCGCCGCTTTATGTGGATATTTGCAGGTGGCGGCTTCTTTGCTATCCTTTGGGGCTTGGCATATGGCTCATTCTTTGGCGATTTACCAACTGCTTTAACCTACGGCAAGTTTACTTTGCAACCTCTATTTGCTGACCCGTTCAAAGATCCAATGCTGATCATGGCAACTTCAGTTGCACTCGGTATGGCTCACATTGCAATTGGTATGATTCTTAATATCTACAAATTGTGCAGAAATGGCGATCCGCGTACAGCTTTCACCGAAATAGCACCGTGGTTCTTTATCTTTGGCGGTATTGGTTGCATGGCAGCTGGGTTGGCTTGGGGCAAGTGGCTCTGTTACGCTGCAATCTTTGTTATCGTTTTCTTATCGAAGAAGAACAGCAAGAACCCTATTTCTCAGCTGATTTCAGGCATTTTGAAGTTGTATGACATCACAGGCTTTGTCGGTGATATTTTGTCCTATACACGTATCACGGCCTTAGTTTTATCAACAAGCGTTATTGCCATGGTTGTCAATATGTTTGCTAAGATGATTGGCTTTGGCTTCCCAAATTGCTTTGTTACGATTGTAATCTTGCTTTTGGGGCATACGATGAACATCATGCTGTCAGGCCTGTCTGCTTATGTGCATACAACTCGTTTGCACTACGTCGAATTCTTTGGCCACTTCTATGATGGCGGTGGTAAGCTGTTTAAGCCGTTATCAGTTCATACGAAGTATACGGAAGAAAAAATTCAACAACCGTCTTTGATCGAGCGTTTGCGCCGAGCTTAAGACCTCTAAGTAGAAGCTTCGTTCCGACTTTTACTTATGAACATAGGAACAGTTAATTAAGTAAACAGATTAGGTAAAGCCTAATCGGAATAGAATTTTTAAGCGAAGGCTTAAATAGGAGGAAAAAATGAATACATTCACAGAGTATTTGAGCACACTTCTCAACGGTAATACTTTAGCTATTTTGGGTGGTGCATTAGCAGCCTTAGGTGCTGGTATCGGTTCAGCTAAAGGTGTTGGTATTGTAGGTTCCGTCGCAAGCGGTTCATTAGCTGAAGATCCTAGCCGTTATGGTAAGTTGATCATTCTGCAAGCTATCCCAGGTTCTCAGGGTATTTACGGCTTGATCGTTTGGTTCATCTCTTTGTTTAGAGCCGGTGTTTTCACAGGCGGTATGAATGTTAGCTTAGAGCGTGGCGCTTTGATGCTAGTAGCTTGCTTGCCAACAGCCTTTGTTGGTTACTATTCAGCTATTTCTCAGGCAAATGTTGCTGCTGATGGTGTTACACTCGTTTCTGCTCGCCCTGAAACACAGTCCAAAGCTATCGTCTTGGCAGCTATGGTTGAAACATACGCCATCTTCGCTTTGCTCGTCAGCGTCTTTACAATGTTTATGATTTAAGCCTTTGTTTGCTCGTTGGTTAGCTCAAACAAGAAGTTTGAGTTCATGCTAAAGCAAAGTGAAAGAGGTTTGTAATGATACAAGGAATTGACAAAATTAAGCAGCGCTTAGACAGCGACTTACAAGCTGAACTTGCTGAGCTCAACGCTGCAACCCAAGCTGAAATTGTGAAGCTACAAGATAGTTATGCTCAACAAATCTTGAAAGAGCAGACTAAGGAAGCTAAGTGGCAAGAACAATATGCAGCACAGGAAGAACAACGCCTACAAGCTAAAGTTAATTTGGAGCGTAAGCGTATTCAACTTGAAGCAAATCAGGAAATAATTGATGAATTGTTGGCTGCCTTGCTTAATAAATTGGCAGCTATGCCTGAGAATGAAAAGTTAGATTACTATCTAAGCGTTTTGCCTGAAACGACTGAAGCTGATAGCAAGTTGATTCTAGCGCAAAATGATAAAGAATTAGCACCCAAGTTATTATCTGCTTTAGAGAAACGGTCAGCTAGTTACGCTAATGTAACGGTTGAACATAGCGATAAATTAGTTGGTGGCGTGATGTTACAGGAGGCTGAGATTTGCGAAGATTATAGCTTCGAAGAGTTAGTTCGTGCTAACCAATATGATCTTTTGCAAATTATTAAGCAGGAATTGCTTAAATAAGCTGGAAGGTGGAGAAAAATGACAAGTGCAAAATGTCGAGCAGATGTCGAGCAGCTATTAGCAAGTACAGGCTTAAATTTGCGACAGACATGGCAGCGTAAGGCGAAGAATGAAATAAGTTTTGCGCATGCTACTGGTCGTTTGCGCGCAAAAGCTAATCTACGCTTGCCTAAAGAAACATTGCTGAGCTTTGCTGATCCACATGTTGAGCTGAAACGTTTGCATGAAGCTTTAGACCATGCAGGTTATCCAGCTGCTGATACATTAGAAGAGCGCCTGGAATTGAAGCGAACAACTGATTTAGAGATGCTCAAACGAGTCACAAATCGCAACACCTTGCCAGTGGCAATGGCGTTACCCAATGATTTTCACAACCTGAAGTGGTTGCTGAAAAACGTTTTGCTCTATCAAGCTGAACAGCAACAGCAGAATAACAATATAGCTAATATTTTGCAGGAACAGACTATTCCAACTCGCTTGCAAGCTAATTTGTTGACAGCAGGTAATTGGGATGTGCAGAAACTTTGGCAAGATGTGTTGAGGCTAATCAACAAGAACAGTAATTGCCAAGTTTTACCCAAAAAGTTAGCTTGTGAATTAATCTCAATTTTGCAGGTCTATTACAATGCACATGAGATAGGTATAGTCACACGCAGAATTGATCAGCTGTACTTTATCTATTTAGCTGAGCTGGCAAAGTCGGCTAACACCAAGTCAGAGCGGGAATATATTTTAGACTATTTGGCTTTACAAGCTGATGCTGCTAATTTGCAGACAGTCATGCGTGCCTTGAGTGCCCATATGACAGCAAACGAGCTTGTTTCAGCTTTAGTACCAGGTGGCGAAGTTAGCGTTACTGAGATAGCTGAACTTTATCCGAAATTGCTGCCAGCTATGAATGCTAGTTACGATTTTAATTTGGTATTTAAGAGTCTAACTCAGCTTTATCAAAACAAGCAGAGTGCAAGTTTGTTACAAGCCTTAGCTTATTGGGCTGAGCCAGGAGAACGTTGGCACTTTAGTAAAGCGGCCGATGAGTTGTTATTGCGCTTGGCAGTTAGAGGTAGAGCTAATACTTACGGTTGTGACGCTGTGGCGGGCCTTTATTTGGAGAATATGTTTGAAGTGAAGAACTTGCAACTGATGTTAGCTTTAAGGTCTAGTGATAAAAATACACAGGCTGCTGAACTTCTGAGAAAGGTGGACTAAGATATGGCACAGGAAAGTATTAGAAAAATGGCTGTGCTAGGCAATCCGAGTGTTGTAGCTGGCTTTGCAGGCTTGGGGCTGGAAGTCTTAGCCCTGACAGCTGAGCAAAAAGCAGATGAACTCTTAAGGACGGCTTGTGAAAGTGAAAAATATGCCGCAATTTATCTGACAGAGGATCTCGTGCCTGTTTGCCAGCATGTAATTGCGCATTACAAAGATCAGGCCTTGCCCGTTATCGTGCCAATCCCAGGTTCCGCAAAGCCTTCAGGATTAGCAGAGATCAATCTGCATGAAGCTGTGCGTCGAGCTATTGGCTTTGACATTAACAAGAAAGAGCAAAAGTAGATCACTTGGGAGATTAAGGAGTATTTATGGCAAAGAAAGTTAGTCAAGGTAAAATCCTCAAAGTTTCAGGTCCACTCGTAGTTGCTTCTGGCATGCGAGATGCTGAAATGTTCGATGTTGTTGAGGTTTCCGATAAAAAACTAATCGGCGAAGTCATCGAAATTCACGGTGATTTGGCCTCCATTCAGGTTTATGAAGAGACAGCTGGCTTAGGCCCAGGTGAACCTGTTGTTTCCACAAGCTATCCTTTAGCCTGTGATTTGGCACCAGGCTTGATGGGTAACATGTTCGATGGTATTCAAAGACCACTTGATGTCATGTACAAACGCTTTGGTAACAATATCAAGCGTGGCGTTAAAGTTGATAAGCTGGATAGAGAAAAATTGTGGGCTTTTGAGCCAGTAGCTAAGGCTGGTCAGAAAGTGCAGGCTGGTGATGTTTTGGGTACAGTGCAAGAAACATCCTTGATCAAGCACTATATTATGGTTCCACCGACACTAAAAGGTGAGTTGGAAGTTGTTTCAGTTGTACCAGCTGGCGAACACACAATTGTTGATGATATTGCTACACTCAAAGATAGTGAAGGTAATGAACATAAAGTACAAATGCTGCAGAGATGGCCAGTGCGTAAGCCTCGTCCATATGCTGAGAAGTTAGCACCATCTGAGCCACTTATTACAGGCCAGCGTGTTATCGATGCTTTCTTCCCAATTACTAAGGGTGGTACAGCTGCTATCCCTGGACCTTTCGGTTCTGGTAAAACAGTTACTCAGCACCAATTAGCTAAGTGGGCAGCTAGTGACGTTGTTGTTTACATTGGTTGCGGTGAACGTGGCAATGAGATGACGGACGTTTTGAATGAGTTCCCTGAGCTGATTGATCCAAAGACTGGTAAGAGCTTGATGGAGCGGACAATTTTGATTGCTAACACATCCGATATGCCAGTTGCTGCTCGTGAAGCTTCTATTTATACAGGTATGACGATTGCTGAGTATTACCGTGATATGGGCTATTCTGTTTCCATCATGGCTGACTCAACTTCGCGTTGGGCTGAGGCTTTGCGTGAAATGTCTGGTCGTTTGGAAGAGATGCCTGGTGAAGAAGGTTACCCAGCTTACTTAGGTTCACGTCTAGCTCAGTTCTATGAGCGTGCAGGTATGGTTACTTGCTTAGGCAGTGAAGGCAAAGAGGGCGTCTTGACAGCTATTGGCGCTGTTTCGCCTCCAGGTGGTGACATGTCTGACCCAGTCGTACAAGCTACTTTGCGTATTGTTAAAGTATTCTGGCGTTTGGACTCAGCTTTGGCTTACCGTCGTCACTTCCCAGCTATTAACTGGTTGCAATCATATTCCTTGTATGATTCCAAAGTCTTAGGTTGGATGGATGAAAATGTTGATGCTAAATGGTCAGCTAATCGTCGCTTAGCTATGCAATTGTTGCAAGATGAAGCTAAGTTAGAGGAGATTGTTAAGTTGGTCGGTTCTGATTCCTTACCACTTAGCGACCAGTACAAGATGCAAATTTGCCGTATGATTCGTGAAGACTTCTTGCACCAGAACTCATTCGATGAGATTGATACTTACACATCTCTCCAGAAACAGTTCTATATGCTTGATTTGATCATTACGCTATATCATGAGGGCTTAGAGGCTTTGAAGCGTGGCGTTGATTTGCATAGCTTACAGAGCTTACCTGAGCTGGAACCAATCGGTCGTTTCAAATTGGTGCCTGAGGCTGGAATTAAGGCTAATTATGAACGCTTACAAAATGAACTTAAGCAATCAATTAGCAGCTTAAGCAGCAAATATTAAAGGAGTGAATATGGCTAAAGATTATCGCACAATAGCAGAAGTTGCCGGCCCTTTGATGTTGGTTAAAGGTGTTTCTGGCGTTAAGTATGATGAATTAGGCGAGATAAAGCTGGCTAACGGTGAGATTAGACGTTGCCGTGTGCTTGAGATTAACGGTGAAAACGCTCTAGTACAGCTGTTTGAGAGTGCCATAGGCATCAATATTGAAGACAATCAAGTTCGCTTCTTAGGTCACGGCCAAGAGTTAGGCGTTTCCCGTGATATGCTCGGTCGTGTCTTTAACGGTTCTGGTAAAGCAATCGACAATATCCCTGAGCCAGTGCCTGAAAAAATGTTAGATATTAACGGCAGCCCGATGAATCCAGCTGCTCGTGACTATCCGAATGAGTTCATTCAAACAGGTGTTTCAGCTATCGATGGCCTGAATACTCTAGTTCGTGGTCAGAAGTTGCCTATTTTCTCAGCTTCTGGTTTGCCACATGCTGCTTTGGCAGCTCAGATTGCTAGACAAGCTAAGGTTCTTGGTAAAGATGAGCAATTCGCCGTTGTCTTTGCTGCAATGGGTATCACATTTGAAGAGGCTGATTTCTTTATTTCAGACTTCAAAAAGACAGGTGCTATCGAGAGAACAGTTTTGTTCTTGAACTTGGCTGATCAGCCAGCTATCGAGCGTATTTCTACACCACGTTTGGCTTTGACAACAGCTGAATATTTGGCTTTTGACCTTGGCATGCAGGTTTTGGTCATCATGACTGATATGACTTACTACGCTGATGCTTTGCGTGAAGTTTCTGCTGCTCGTAAGGAAGTGCCTGGCCGTCGTGGTTATCCAGGTTACCTCTACACAGACTTAGCTAGCTTGTATGAACGTGCTGGTCGTTTGCGTGGCAACAAAGGTTCAATCACCATGATGCCTATTTTGACTATGCCTGATGATGATAAGACACACCCAGTTCCTGACTTGACTGGTTACATCACAGAAGGCCAGATCATTTTGGATCGTACTTTGCACAATTCCAACATTACCCCACCAATTGATGTTCTGCCATCTTTGTCTCGTTTGAAAGATAAAGGTATTGGTAAAGGCAAGACACGTGAGGATCATGCCGATACGATGAACCAATTGTTCGCAGCTTATTCGCGTGGTAAGGAAGCTTTGGAGTTGGCAACTATCTTAGGTGAAAGTGCTTTGTCTGAAACAGATAAGTTGTTTGCTGAGTTCTCGAAGCAATTTGAGCAAAAGTACCTCAACCAAGGTAATAATGTTGAGCGAAGCATTGAAGAAACACTTAACATTGGTTGGGAGCTCTTGAGTATCTTACCTAAGGAAGAGTTGAAACGTATTCACCAAGAGTACATCGATAAGTACTACATCGAGAAGAAAGATTAGTTATATTGACCGGCTAGGAGTTAGCTTTTAGCCGGCTATCTAACAACTTTTAAGAAAGGAAGCAAGAAATGGCAAATAAAAGGGTTAGTCCCAACCGTATGGAATTGATGCGGTTAAAGCGGCAACTGGTAACTGCTTGTAAAGGTCATGCTATGCTCAAAGATAAGCGTGATGGCCTGATGAAAAATTTCTTGGCTTTAGTCGATGACACTTTGGCCATGCGCCATGAGATGGAACGTTTGCTTGCACAGGCTAGTTCAGCGATGGGCTTGGCACGTGCTACGATGGGACCTAAGCAATTACAAGAAGCAAGTTTGCAAAATGCTTCTAGCTTGGAGTTTAAAGTTAGTGTTAAGCGCATTATGGCCGTCGAAACACCTTGCTTTGAACCTTTGACTTCAATCAATGCTAGCACAGAAGGTCAAAGCTTCCCATACAGCTTAGCTACAACTACTAGTGAGTTGGACGATGCTGTAGATAAGTTAGCTTTAGTTTTGCCAACCATGATTAAACTAGCTGAGAAAGAAAAGAGCCTTGAGTTGATGGCAGCTGAAATTGAACGCACAAGACGGCGTGTTAATTCCTTGGAGCATGTGATGATTCCTGATTTGCAAGCTATGATTAAGGAAATTCAGAGTAAGTTGTCAGAGAGCGAATTGGCTAATCAGACTCGTTTGATGAAAGTCAAAGATATGATTGTGGCAGCGGAAATGAAGCAACGCTTAGCTTACTTAGAAGAACAAGCTGAGAAAGCATAAATTTCAAGCGTGAGAGAATACAAGGGAGTCATTAGGTGGCTTCACTTAGAAATTTGATTCTTTAAATAATCGGCGTATTGGTAATACCAGCTACGCCGATTTTATTTTCCTAGCGTTTTCAACTTTTTTAGCTTATATTGCCTTATTTGGATTAGTATCGTTGACTTCAAATCAGTTTTCTATGTATGGTTGGATAGGTGCTTTGTATGCTATGGTACTTATCATACTTAGATTTTTTCCTATATGGATATTGGCCACTATATTGTCAGGCTTTGGAACTTCAACAATGATATATTCTCTAAGAAGCATTCATTTACCAAATACATTGTGCATAGGTGTGGCTATATTTTTTAGGTTTATACCTGAATACAAAGAGTATTTATCAGCCATCAGGGAAGGCTTAAAGGCTAGAAACATGGGAATTAGCATTTTTAAACCGATTCATAGCCTTGAAATTTATTTAGTTCCTATGCTTTATAAAGCATTTGAAAGTTGAAAAGGAGCTTATTCCTAAAAACAAGTTTAAAGATCAAGCGTATTTAGCCAAGGTTAAAAAATATTTAGTCCAAATGGAATTGTGGGATAAACGAACTTTGAATCCACATGATCTATCAGGTGGGGAAAAGCAGAGGCTGGCACTTCTTATAGCTTTTCTTAAAGATTCAAAGCTGGTAATTCTGGATGAACCAACGGCAGGATTGGATCATAAACGAATGATCTTGTTGCTGATGCCATTAAAGCGAAAATCAACGAAACACCTGTTATACTCATAACTCATGATATAGAGCTTATGTTTAAAACTTGCAATACGGCCTATTTGCTTTCAGAAATTGAGAATAAAAAAATTAGTGCTTCTGGGAATGAGGACCGTATATTGAGCTTTTTGAAAAATAGTTGAAAAGACTTAATTAAAATAAAACGAATAGGACTGACACGCAAAAATCTTTAATGTCAGTCCATGCTTGCATAAGTCTTTTATTTATTGTCCCAACTTTGATGAAGCATTTCAGTTTTGACCTCTCTTTTTGTCTGCTATTCTGCAAAAGTCCCTAGAAAAAGTTGCTGACCTACTGGCCGCCTACATTTCACTTTGCTTGTAACATGATTGTCAACAAGCTTTAAGCTACTGTAATTTGCTTTAAGACGTAAAAGTGATATCATAACGATATTAAACAATAATGAACTAAAAGAGGTTAAGACTATGGCGCTTAAAGTGCGTTGTAGTGGAGGTTTTTATGATTGAAATTCGTAATTTAAGCAAATCTTATGACGGCAAGAAGAAAGCCTGCAACAATATGAATTTGCAGATTAATGATGGCGAGATTATGGGTATCTTGGGCCCGAACGGTGCCGGCAAGAGTACCTTGCTCAAAATGATCGTCGGTATCTTGCAACAAGATGAGGGCGAAATTACAATCAATGGCAAAAAATTGCAAGAAGATCAAGAGAACTACAAACGCGAGTTTGCTTATGTCAGCGATAGCCCAGACAACCTCTTACGCTTGAAAGGTTATGAGTTTTTGCGCTTCATGGCCGACGTTTATCAAGTGCCAGCCAAAGAACGCATGGAAAGAATTAATCAACTGGTAGTTAACTTTGGCATGGAGAAAGATTTAGCTTCAGAAATAAACAGCTATTCCCATGGTATGCGCCAGAAGATGATGGTCATGGGTGCCTTACTAATCAATCCGAAAGTTTGGATCTTGGATGAACCGATGGTTGGCTTGGATCCACGCTCAGCTTTTGAGATGAAACAGAAGATGCGTGAACATGCAGACAAAGGCAATATCGTCTTATTCTCAACCCACGTTTTGGAAGTGGCCGAGAAATTAGTTGACCGAATTTGCGTAATCAACAAAGGCCAAATTGTTTTCGTTGGCACAGTTGCTGAGCTGAGAGCCAATATGAATGAAGATGCTTCCTTAGAAGACCTGTTCTTAGAGTTGACCAACAACGAGGACAGTGTAGAAGTAGCCCAAGCTGAGTGATTTTAGGCAGCTAAGAGCACTAATATTCATTCCAGGTAGATAAAGGATCAGAAAATGGACAAGAAAATATTAAAAGTTCGCACCCCCTTCCGAGCTTTGCTATATAGCGTTTTTAACGGCGAGATGGATGCTTTTACCAAAAGTGCCGTTTCTAATAAGGCAGAAAACAGAAGCAATTTGGCTCTGAAATTACAAACCAATTCTATTTGGCAGTTCATTAAAAGAAAGCTTGCTTTTATTCCAACCAAAGTCATTCAGTTGCTTTTAGGTATTTGCTTTTTAGCCTTTTTATTTGCCATGCTTGGTTTAAGCATGGGCGAAGCTGCAGGGCCGCTTGTATTAGCTAAGATGGTCACCATGACACTGTTTATGACGACTTTGTTCCTTTCCTTTACAAGTAGCATAAGCATGTTATTTATGAGTGATGATGTCATTTATTACATGACTTTGCCATTTAAGGATCGTGATTTGGTCAAAGCCAAATTCTGGCAATTTGCCTATGGCAATATGCTTTTAGATTTACCAATATTTTTGGCTTTGTTCTTAGGCGCGGCTTGGAGCGGTCACTATTCAGCTGATCTAGTTGTTAGAGGTGTGATTTACGTTATTCTCTGCTGTATTTCATCCAAAATCGTTTTACTCTTCTTGCTCTTTCTCCTAATCAGCAAGGTGAAATTTTTCAAAAATCGTGATCGCTTTGTTAAAGTAGCTAGTAGCGTGATGCTTGTCTTCTTCATCTGTATTGGTGCAGGCTCGCAGCTCGTTGCCAATTTTAGCAAAAACACAGGTTCTGCTTTAGCTATTACTAACACTTTTATGACAGCCAATTCGATTTGGGGCAAAATTTTACTTAACGTTTTTAACTTGTTTAGTTTGCCGGGCTTTTTGGCCGAACAAATTTTTGGCGCTAATACCGTTACGGCTTATTTATACCTAGCCTTAAGTGTTATAGTGGTAGAGTTACTCTTGGTTGCTTTATTCAAATATGCCAGCGCTAATTATTTGCCAATTATCAGAAGCTTACAGGGTGCTGGTAATAGTGCTAAAAAGGTAATGACTAGGCAAGAAATTAAGACTGAATTGAAAGTGCGTTCGCCATATAAGAGTTTGGCCTACGTTGATAAGTGCTTAGTTAAGCGAACCCCAAACTTGTTTACTAACTTTACATTAACACCTTTGTTGATGCCGCTTTACATAGTTGTCTGCTTCTTTATTGGTGGTATAGGAGCTGCTAGCAAAAATGGCTTTAAATTGGCTGATGTTGCTAAGTTCATTGCGCAGAATAAGACGGCGTTGGCTGAGGTTAGCTTCAAGAATGGGGCGGTGTTTGGCATTCTTATTGCTATTACCTTTGCCTTAGTTTTGACTAATCTGAGTTCAATGGCAAATGCTGAAATTTTGCGTGATGGCCGTAACTTCATCTTTTATAGAACTATGCCTTTGAAGATGCAGACGTATTTACAAGTGAAATTGAAACGTGGCTTTATTTACTATTGTGCCATTATCGAAGCAATGATCATACTTGGCGTCGTTGTTTGCTTGCTTTGCTTTGGCATGCAATTTAGCTTAGCTGCTTTGATTATTGCCTATACTTTGGCATTGCAAATTTCCATATTGGTGAGTGCTTTAATTGTGGCAGCCTATACGGCCAAATTTGATTTCGATTTGGAAACAGAATTAGTCAGGCAATTGAAAGGCTTTAAGCGCATACTGATCAATTTCGGTGGCCTACTGATCGTAGCTTTACCTTTAGTTTTGCTTGTCTTTGTGGGTAATGGCTTCACATTTACATTCGACTTTAAGGAAGGCAATATGGCGTTAATTGTGACAATTTGGCAGTGCGTTTATATGCTGGCATTGTTGGTGTTCTACTTTGGCCCATTAGCCAAATATTTAGCGAGGAAAAGCTTATAAATTAAGTCTCAGGCGTCAGCATAAAGCTTCAGAAATAAAGCTCTAGAAATTAAGCCTCTATTCTAAAAAAGCTCGTGACTTTTTAAGTGCTATGTCTTTTTAACATAGCACAGAGTTAGGGGCTTTATTGATGCTTCTTTCGCTTAACCTTGATCGGCGTGAGAACTAGCTTGTTATCCAAAGCGTTAGGATTGTGACTGAGACAGGCGTAATAGTTAGTTGCCCGATAATCTGCATCAGCCGTTTCGTAAAAAGCCGTTTCACTCAGAGGGTAATTTTGTTTTTCATAAAAATCACTGAAACGCATGATGATTGGACAAGTAGCTGTTTGTGATAAGCGCTTTAACAAAGCCCGACCAGGATAATTACTATATGCTAGGACGCGGAGATAGTGAGCGTGGCTAGTTAATTCGTTCAATTCTGCCAATGAATAATTCGGCAAATTTAATAAATTTAATAGCAATTTACGTTTGCAATTAGCCAGAGTTAAGCTCTTGTGACTCAGCTCGTTAGCTAGCAATTTGGGCATATCTATAGCTTCGCTAGACAGATATTTGGCAAGTTGTTTGCTTTCTATTTGAAAGCGGTTAGCAAAGCTAATTTGGCTATTAGTTAAGGTTGGCGTGCTTGAGCTTTTAATGTCTAAGCTTGCAACGTCGAAGCTTGTAGCATCTAATCTTTTAACATCAATTTGCTTGGCGGCTTTATCCCTAAGCAAGCTAGTTTTAGCTAACTCGCCTAGAAGTGGCTCGGCTAGATTAGCTTCAGTCATAAGCGCCTCAGCTTGGGCTGCTTGGATGATTTTGGCCAGACTCAAAGCTGGCAGATAAGGCAGTAAGTTAGCCAACAGATTGCTGATAGAGCCAGTATTGGCTTGGATAAGCTTACGAATTTGATGCGCGCTATTAAAGTCAGGTCCAGTTTGGCGCTTTAAGAACTTGAATTGCCAGGCATTGCTAGGCTTAGGCAAGGTTAATTTGGCTTGTAGATAGCTTAAGGCCAGAATGTTATTGGCTTTTTGTAATGTATCAGTTATTTCATTATTAAGGTCATCTAACTTACAGTCAGTATTTAGTTTGGCCTTTAATTGCTCAAGATAGGGGGAGCTTCCGAGTAAATCACTTAAAGCAAGCGGATAAGCCTGGCCAGCTTTAAGTTTGGCTTTTAGAGCTAGGGCAAAGTCAGAGGGGTTGTTTATTTTGCCTAAGCTTACGTCAGGATTAAGTTCGCTAAGTAATTCAGCTAGAGCTTGAAGCAAATTCGGCTGTTCACTTTCGATGCCTACAACGACATAATCGACACAATTCAAACTGTTAATTAGGCTGATAGCCGCTTTGGCAAAATAATTGGCCGAGGCTAGGACAGCTAAGGCAGGTAGCTCCAGCACCAAATCAACGCCTAATTCGACAGCCAGCTTGGCCCGTGTCCCTTTGTCTAAACAGGCAAGCTCGCCCCGCTGACAAAAGCTGCCAGACATGATGGCAATGATGGTACCTCTAGGCCCAACTAAAGAACGTGCGGCCTTGATTTGGTATAAGTGACCGTTATGTAAAGGATTGTATTCGACGATTAAAGCTGCAACTTTCAATTTAATTTACTCCGACTATTAAAACTGTATACTAATTATACAGTGATAAGCGAAGTGAAAAGAAGCTCAACTAGGATAATTAATTATTACGCGCCTAGCTTGTTCTGTTTGAATAAGCAGAGCTGAAATTTTAATTGGTTAGTTACAGGGGTGAAATTATCACTGATTAATAGCAAGATGCACGTCGAAGCTTGTCAAGCACAATTTACGTCGAAACTTGTCAAGCACAATTTACGTCGAAACTTTGACTTATTGCTTTAGAAAAATTATAATATTAACTTAGTGTACGTGTCAGAAGGAGCGAAAAGATGTTAGTTGATCCACCTATTGAGAAATTACTCAAACATGTCGAAAATCGTTATTGCTTAGCAATTGCTATTTCCAAACGCAGTCGCCAATTAGTGAACGGTGGTCTGCCACTTTTGAAAACTGACAGCAAAAATGAGGTTAGTGTAGCCTGTGAAGAGTTCGCTGATGATACAGTTGTTGCTGTTATGCAACCAGTACGTCCAGCTATTCCTTTGAAGCCAGAGGTAGTAGCGCGTAAGCGTCAAGAACGTGAGCAACGCTTCCAAGATATGGAAGAGAAAGCTAATGCTGAAACGTTCGTCAAGCCAACTGAAGCTATAGCCCCAGCTGCTGAAGCTGAGAACGAGCCAGAGCCTAATTCCGATGTTATGGATCAAGCAAACACTGAGAGCTTGGAAGATATGATCAGTGCTGAGCTTGATGACGAAGATGCAGATTCAAACGAATACGACGAGTAAGGAAGCTTGACATATGCCTATTGAGAAGATTAAAGGCCAAAACAAAAATGGCTTAACCATGGAGAAGTTAGTCGCACTTTGCAAAACACGTGGCTTTGTTTTCCCTGGTTCTGATATTTATGGTGGCTTAGCCAATGCTTGGGATTACGGCCCATTGGGCGTACTCCTCAAGAACAATTTGAAAGCTGCTTGGTGGAAACGTTTCAATCTTGAGAATGAATACAATGTGGGCTTGGATGCCGCTATCTTGATGAATCCAACTGTCTGGCAGGCGTCAGGTCACGTTGGCAATTTTAATGACCCATTGATTGACTGTAAGACTTGTAAGAGCCGTTACAGAGCTGATAACTTGGTTGAGGACTTTGTTAAAGCAAATGCTGAGGCTCAACCGGAACTAGCTGATTTACAAATTGAAGGTGCTAGCAACGAGCAACTCAGTCAATATATTGAAACTTATAATATCGTTTGCCCAAATTGCGGTAAGTTAGACTATACGCCAATTCGCCGCTTCAATATGATGTTTAAGACACATCAGGGTGTAACAGAGGACAGTGCAACGGAGCTTTATTTGCGGCCAGAAACAGCTCAAGGTATCTTCGTTAATTTCTTGAATGTACAGAGAGCTATGCGTTTGAAGCTACCATTTGGTATTTGTCAGATTGGTAAGTCTTTCCGTAATGAAATTACACCAGGTAATTTTACTTTCCGTACGCGTGAATTTGAGCAGATGGAGCTAGAGTTCTTCTGTAAGCCAGGTACGTCTTTGGAGTGGTTCAAATATTGGAAAGATTATTGCTACAAGTTCTTGCTTGATTTGGGCTTAAGAGCCGATGAGTTACGTTTCCGTGACCACAGCCAAGAAGAATTAAGCTTCTATTCACAAGCTACCAGCGATGCTGAATTTTTGTTCCCATTCGGTTGGGGCGAAATTTGGGGTATTGCTGACCGCACAGATTATGACCTTAAGCAACATCAGACTTTTGCCAAACAAGATTTGAGCTACTTTGATGCAGAGACAAATGAGAAATACATTCCTTATGTTGTTGAGCCATCTTTGGGCGCTGATCGTTTGACTTTGGCTGTGTTGTGTTCAGCTTATGAAGATGAACAATTAGAGAATGGCGAAACAAGAACGGTCATGCACTTCCATCCGTCCTTAGCTCCGATTAAAGTTGCCGTATTGCCACTCAGCAATAAGCTGAAAGATGCTGCTATGCCAATTTATCGTGACTTAGCTAAGCATTTCAGCTGCGAATTTGATAGCCGTCAGTCCATTGGTAAGCGTTATCGCCGTCAAGATGAGATTGGTACACCATATTGTGTAACTTACGACTTTGAATCAGCTGAGGATGAGGCTGTGACAATTCGTGAGCGTGATACGATGAGTCAGGTTAGAGTGCCAATCAAAGCTTTAACAGCTTGGTTGGATGAGCATTTGCAAGTCAATAACTTGTTGTAAAAGCACGAAAAATTAGCTTAATAATAAAACTCCCAGTTATGACCAGAACAGTCTGGATACATAATTGGGAGTTGCTTTTTTGCTCATCAATTAGAGATTTTGCGTGCCGATGAGCCATGTGTTAAGTTGCACTTATAGCCAAGCTAGCTTTTAGTACGCCTAACGTACTGATGACGGGCTTTTGACACCCATCTGTTGTGTGCGCAAGTGAGCTTTTTGTGCGACAACATATAATTTTATTTGCTTAATTTCCAACGCCAGTTGCCCATGCCATGCCAGATTGACTTAGCCAATTTTAGGAAGAGGAAAGCCAATCCCAGCACAAAGAATGCAGCTAAAATCACGATAACAATTGCTAGAGCAAAGCGATATGGCTCAGGTAACAGATCGTAATATTGCTGAAGATAAGGGATAGCATCAAAGCTTATCATTCTATCAAGTGAGTTTATTTGGAAAAAAGTCAAGAAGTCATGGTAAAAGACACCAGTTACTGCGACAAAACAAGCAAAGAAAAGCGCTAATGTAGCTAAGATCAAGCTAAGTCCAGTCAAAGCGAAAGCCAAACAGAGTGGCAAAGCAATGACAGCTACTAATATGAATAATAGACGTAAGAAGAAAGAGCCAGAATGGGTAGACTCAGTCCTTACATCTGAGCTTGTAAAAACAGGCGTTGATTCTTTTTCTACTTTTGTTTCTGATTTTGTAGCGTTAGTTTCTTGTGCGTTAGCTTTTTCTTTTGGTGAACCTTCTGGTTCAGATTTACTATCTACGCTAGTGTCGGTTGTAGTGCCTGGCATAGCTTCTTTATTTTCAGATACAGCTTTGTCGTGTACAGCTTCAGCTGGTGCATCCTTAACTTGTTCAACAACTGCATTAGATGCAATCCTTGTAGCGTCTTTTACGCTATTTTCTTCAGCTACTTCATTTGGTTTTTCTAATTCCGCCATGTTAGGCCTACTTTCTTTTAGATAATTGCTTATACAATTTAAATATATAACAGATTTGAGGCAAAGTTAAGTCAAAGGCTTAAACAAACAGTAACGACTACTTAGTTATTACTAGAAGCGTCATTGCTATTACTAGCAGCATCGTGAGTATCAGAAGCAGTGCTTGAATTTCCATCTGTAACGTCTTTAGCTGCGGCATTTTCAGCTTGAGCTTGCTCGTTTGTGTCATTTGCTACTTCTTCTACTTGAAATTCAGTAGCATCTGCCTTCTGATTGCTATCCTTATCAACAGCTTCATTTTTGTTATCAACAAGCGGTTCGGAAGTGCCGTCAACTTTAACCTCAGCTTCAGCTGCTCCATTATTTGGATTAGGAGTTTCGTTTATGTTATTAACAGGGACGCTTTGGTCAAATTGGGCATGATTTGCAACTGGCTGCGTATCAGATGCTGGTTGATAATAAGCTACGAAGTGCTCGGCTTTATTGATGATTTCATCTGCTTTTAGTTTATCTGGGTGGTAAAAAGCGTAGACTAAGGCACCAAGTTCACCGACTACTGGCTCGCCATTTCGGCCTAAATTGGTCAACACAACCAAGGAATATTGCTCTGGACCATCTAATTTGAGACCAACTGAATTTAATGCTTCTGCATATGAACCATATTTTTGCCACATGATATTGTGCATAGCTGGCAAGAAGTTCAAATAATGGATAGGCTCAGCCTTTTGCATGTTGGCTAATAGAGTTTTGTAATCACTTTGATTTTCGTAGACTTTTTTGGCAAAAGCACTGAGAATTTGGGCGTTTATCTTATTGCCCTCGCTTATATAGTTCGGATCTTTGTTAATGCTGATAGTTTCACATACCATTTCTTTGTAACGCTGAAAGCCGCCTAATTCCTCAAATAGGACGTGGGCAGCTGTGTTGTCTGAATGCAAAATCATGGGATTTAGGAGATCTTCAACACAGATAATGCTACCTATGGCACTTCGTCTGTAAGCGCTATCTTCCTCGGCTAATTCAGCTTCCGTAATTTTGAATTGGCTGCCTTTTTGCACCTTGCCTTGCCGCATGAGGTCGTAGTAAATAACGGCTAAAGGAAATTTATAGGTGCTTGCGGCTGTGAAATACTTGTCGGCATTGAGTGCATAATGTTCTTTACGCTTGAAGTTATACAATTCGATGGCCAGGTGGTCGGAGCTTAAATCTTTTTTGGCCAGATAAGCTGTGATGAGCTTTTCCAATTCTTGCATACGTTTTTCTGCATCATCATTCATAGACTCAGCTGCCTCATCCTTTTCTGTTGGCTTGTAAACACTGTTTAGGTCAATGCTTTCGGCATGCAAGCTCGGTAAATTCGTTGGTTCAACGTTCCTTTTTTGTTCGCAAGCTGCAAGCAAATTGAGGCAGATACTACATGTTAAAATTAGACTAAGTTTACGCTTAGTTAGTTTTGTAAAAAGCATAAATTTGCTCCTAAAATGACAATATCAGCTAAGTATAACATTCGTATATTTCAGTAAGATTAACTCTACTCTGAACTTGCTAAAGCCTAACTAATGTTTGCAGGCCTACAGGCATAATCACTATTTGTGGGCCAAGCCCTAGATTAATCGTTGCTTGCAGGCTTAAACAAGGCCTTTAATTTTTGCCAGAATGAGCTATCTTTATTGGGCGCAACATTGGCATTGCTTGAGGAACTTTCAGCTTGTTGGCTTGGCTCAGGCGTTTTTGCATTTTCGCTAGCACTTGTGCCGGGGAAAATAAAGACGAATTGACTGATTGTGTGCTTTTGGTTTTTGTCTGAGATAAAAGAATGGGCGCTGAAATTTTGACCCAATAAATCGTTGATCATTTGTGTCATCTTTTGCTTAGCCGTCTCACTCATACCGTTTGTAGCTTGACTTAACTTATTGAATCCAGCTTGGAAAGCTTGGAAACCTTGCTCTAGCTTGATGGCACCGTCAGCTAGCTTGCTGACGCCTTTAGATAGCTTAAATGTACCATCAACATACATTAAGATACCGCCAGTTAATTGATTGGCTCCAGCTACTAATTCGCCGCCTTTTTCAGATAAGATGGCGCCGTTTAGAGCGAGCTTTGAGCTACCGTCAGCCAGTTGATTTAACCCGTCAATCAGTTTGGGAATGTTATCTAGAATTTCAGCAATCTCCTTGGCACTTGGCAATTTTGCATCATTTTTCTCAGCTCTTAATTTGTGAATTAGCTCTTTAGCCTTTTTCAGCTGTTCAATAGTCGTGTTGAGTTTAGTAATTAGCTCTTCTACATTCAGCGCCTTATCAGGCAAACTGGCTTTTAGTTTCTTGATTGCTTCCACAAAGCTGCTTATTTCTTTCATTTGGGCTTGGAGCTTATTGAGCTCAGTAGCCAAATTGTGAAGCTTTGCTTTGAGATCATGCAAAGAAAAAGGTGGATTAGGCTTAGGACCTAGGCTACTCAAGCTTGTGGCTACAAAAGTTTGCTTTTTAGGTGTGGCAAAGCTTGTTGGTGTAAAGGCAGTGTTTGACATAACAGCTTTGGCTTCACTGGTAGCAGATTTAGCCTCGTTCGTAATAGCTGAATTTCCATTTGGTGTTGCTTCTGCTTGCACGTTAGGTGTCACGGAGGGTGCCATATCACGTTTCGCAGCAGGCTGAGTATCAGGCATCGCTGATGGCTTTGCATCCGGTTCTACGGAAGGCGTTATGTCAGGTTTCACAGCCAGCTTTCCATCTGGTGTTTCAGCAGGTGTCACGGAAGGCTTAGTATCAGTCGCCGCTGAAGGCTTTGCATCTGGCGCCACGGAAGGTTTCACATCAGGAGTCACGGCATTAACCGAAGGTGTCGTATCAGGTTTCACAGCCAGCTTCCCATCTGGTGTTTCAGCAGACTTCGCAGAAGGCGTCACAGCAGGCTTAGAAGCGCTATTTGGCTTCGGTGTAACTCCATTTCTGTTAGGCAAAGCAAGTATGTCAGGTAACTTATCGACCATATTAGCTAGCTCGTTTACCGTTTCAGTAATACCGTTAAGCGCTTTTTCCATTTGTGCAACGTCCAGTGGTGGGACTTTCAAGCTTAATATTTTAGAGAGTAAGTCTTGGTTTTGCTTTAATAGAGTTAAGAATTTCTCAAGCGTATCGGTTAAAATGTCCAGTTTTGTTTCTAATTCTTCTAAGCTAATTTCTTTGCCCTCTGGCAATTCTGTCAGATATTTTTGCAAATCTTGCAGTAAGGACATATAACTTTGTAATTCAGCTTTGGATAAGCCGGCTTTGACTTCTTGCATACCTGAATTTAATTGCCCGACACCAGCTAAATATTGCTGTAAACCAGCTTGGTATTGCTGTAAGCCAGAGCTAAATTTGATGGCACCATCGCCAAGTTCAATACCGCCATTAGCTAATTTTTGACTGCCGATATTTAATTCACAAATACCGTTGCTCAGCTTGCTATAACCATTGTTCAGCTGATTAGAAGCGCTGTTAAGTTGGCCAATGCCATTTTCCAAAGCTTTAAGTTGGCCCATCTGCTTGCCTAACAAACCATCTGCCTCTAAGTCAAACGTGATAGGCAGAGCAGTAAGGTTGCTACTTGGCAGATTAATATCCTTAGCATCTGCTTCGATAACATAGGTCTTAGTTTGCTTAGGCAATTGCATGAAAACGACATTTGTCTTGTTAGCTGCAATACTAATTTGTGCATCTTTGGCTTTGATGTTGCTGAAATTAGCCAAAGGCAGGGCAAATTGTAATTGCAAGATGTAACTATCATAGAATGATGTGTCGGCTTTTAGATTTGGCTTGATGCTCATTTCCAACTTGAAATGCCCATCTTTGTGTGCAATTTCAGCGGGACTTAGCACTTTGCCATCTAAAGTATATTGATAGGCAATTTGCCAAGGCAAGGCAATATCATTTAGCTGACCCTGATAATAGAAAAATTCGCCTTTCTTTAATTTGAACTCAATCTTACTTTGGCCATTTTCCTTACTGACGTTCCATTCTTTGCTTGGCTGTAAGTTGTGCACTTCTGCATAGTTGCCAAAATCAGTGACAGTGCAATCTTGCTTGGCCTCGAAATAATTGACCACGTAGACTGTTGGCGTTAGGCACTTACTGTCTGCTTTATTATTAGGATCCAAACTGACATAAATCAGTTCTTCTTTGGTGTATGGTAACTTGGCAACTTCATCTTTGAGTTTGGCCTTCGCTTTTTTAAGAGCTGCTTCATCTATCTGCTTGGCACCTTTTGCCTCTGTTTCATTGAGGGCAAAGAGTGGCAGGCTACTAAATAGGCCGAGAATCATCAACAAGGCGAGGATAAAGGCCAAGATTTTGTAGCGTAAATTTATTTGGTTGGTCGTTTCTACTCCCTTAGTTTGCTTTTTGCAATTTGTTTTATGCTTCAATTTACTCATATCAGGCCTGACCTTTCTGTTTGCGATGCAATTTTTGCTTAAGTTTAGTATGAATAGTCATGAGATTAAAATTACTGTGCTGAATTGGCCAATCGAACAGATAGAGCAAATTCGGCAAGAGAATTAACACGTTAAATAGCGAAAGCAAAGCTCCGCGGCCTAAAACCTGGCCAATTTCACTTACAGCTTGGAGCGAAGAAATGACGGATAGGATAAAGCCACAACCACTTAAAATGAGCGCAGGTGCTAAGAGGGAAGCTGTAGCTTCGCTTATACAGCGCTTAAAGGCATCTTCTTTGGAGCCTAGCTTTCTATAGCGGAGATACTTTTCACTTAATAGGATACCATAATCGACAGTAGCGCCGAGTTGGAAAGTATTGACAACGAGATAACCGATGAAATTCAAGCGTGTAGCTTGGAAGTAGGGAATAGCCAAATTAAGCCAGATAGAAAATTCGATAGTCAAGACAATTAGTAGCGGTAGCGTGAAGTTGGAGAAGGTTAAGAGCAAGACCAGAGCTACTGAGATGATGATGAAGTAATTGATGATGATATTGTCTCGTTCGATTGTATCTTTCATGTCCAAAAGCGAGAAGGATTCACCCACTGTATAGAAAGGATGCTCTGTGTGCTTAGCGCAAACTTTGCGCAAATTGCGCGCTAATTTGAAAGCTGGATGACTATCTGGCACAAGCTTACTCTGGACAATAATGCGCTCATAATTTGCTGCAACTAATTGCTTAATTAAATTAGCTGGCAACACCTGCTTTGGCACATCTGGTCCTACCATTTCACTGTAACTTATAACGGCATTGACATCTTTTAGCTGCTTAATTTCTTTGACTAAATCTGGCACTTTAGCTGAGTCTTCACGGTCGACTATTATTGCATATAATAGCGAGCGACCGAAATTCTGTTCGACGATGGCACGATCTTTATAAGCTTGCGAGTTTTCTGGCAAATTACCCATGCCATAGGAAATATCTGTTCGCTTTTGCGCAATGAAAGCTAATGGCAACAATAAAATGGCTAAGATTAAATAGGGATAGCGCACCGCTTTAGCAATTTTGGGCAAGAATTGGAAACGCTCGGCCCGAAAAACTGGCTTAAAGGAAAATTTCTTAATTAAAGGGGCTAGCTCCTTGATTAAGCAAGGCAAAAGTGTAATGACGCAGATCAAGCTAAAGATAATACCCTTGGCCAAAACTAAGCCCATATCGAGGCCTAAACGGAAAGCCATGAGAACGAGTACCACAAAACCGAAGAACGTTGTCACGGCTGATGAGGTAATGCTAGAGAAGCTGCGGAGAATGGCTAACTCAAGTGCTTCTAAGAGATCTTTGCCCTCATTGATAGCTTCCTTGAACTGATGGAGCAAAAATACAGCATAGTTCATTGAAACTGCTAATTGCATGATACCAGCGATTGATTGCGTAATGAAAGAAATATCGCCTTTGAAGAAATTGCTGCCCATATTAAAGAGCACGGCGGCAAAAATTGTTAAGACAAATAGAAGCGGTTCAAACAGACTTGAGCTAATTAAGTAGAGAACGAAGAGGGCGAAAGGTACGGCAAATAACATGATGCGACTAACTTCACTTTTAACTGCCGTGTTAGCGCTGCCCATATCGAGGGCTTGCCCAGTTAGATAGAGGGGACGGGGCTGAAAGTCGTTGCGCATTTTGGCGATATAAGTTCCGTAATTTTCACTCTTAACGACTAATTCATAGCGCGCTAAACCATTTTTGTAGTAGTTAGATACGAAAGTTTGGTTTTGCAAGTTCAAAGGTAGGCTAATGTCAGCTATGTCATCGAGATAGCGCACGGATACAACGCCGTTATATGTTTTTAGTTCTTCTTTGAAAGCTAAGGCTGCCTTAAGATCTTTGACAGGTGTTGCGACATACAAGTTGGGAATTGCATCATGAAATTCGTTAGATAAATACTTTAAGCCAACAGTCGAATTACTTTCAGGTGGAAGATAAAGGCTCAAATCGTACTGGACTTTGACTTGCAACATGCCAAAAACAGAAATAATTGCTAAAACAACATAAATGGCAATGATTAACTTGCTGTGTTTCAAAATTGTTTGCGCCACTTTTTTCATTTTCAAACCTCAATACTCGAGTTAATTGTAACATTACCCAAAATTTTCGTGTATGGAAAGATGTAAACAAGTGGTGTATTTAGCGTAACAAAGGGAGATAATCTGGCTTAAATGGCCTTATGTTGTTCATATGGCATAAAGATGGTGTGGGTAATCTGTGTAAACAAGCTAAAATGAATTAGCTGTTAATGAAATGGATTGACTTTCCCTAATTGAGCATTTATTATTCTGAAGAGTTAACAAATGGTAAAACTAACTGCAAGAAGTTGGGCTTAAGGTGAATTTATTGTCAGGGTGTTATTCATCTAGTAAATCTTAATAAACGAAGGGGCCAAATATGTATATCCTTTGTTACCAGAATGAGCCAGAGCTTAATTATAAAGAAGCAAAATGTGCTTTAGTTGAAGGTAATGTAATTATCATGCTCTCTTTGCTAATTTCGAGCGCTATCTGGCCAGTTAGACATATTTCTTCAATTTTGCTAGTAGCTTGTTTGGACTTGTATCTGTGTAGTAATTATTATCTAGCCAAACAGGCATGCAGCCTTACAAGTGAGAAAGCAATCAGGCGTGCCTACATATTCGGCTTTGTCTACAAGGTTCTTTATTTACATCTAGCATTGGCGTTAGTTTTTGCAATTTTAAAATGGCATAAATTAGCTAATTACGAAGAACTTTACTCAATAAAGATGGCTTATTTTGTGGGGATGCTAGTCATTTTGAAAGGGATTGTGTGGAATATTTTAGACTTAGAAGAGGAGCGTAAGGACAAATTCCGTCAATCGCTCAGTAAGTGGTGAGGCCTACTTTATTTTACGAAAGAAGCTGGACTAAGAAAGAAGCAATTCAGGTAGTGCAGTTCAAAGTAGGCATGTTGGTTTTATTTATACTTAGGTGAAAAAGATATACAATTACTCGTGCATATACTTTTATGCAAAAAAACACCTCATTTGAATGTGAATGAACCTAAGGAGTAACATGGACGATCGCTTGAATTATTATTTAGCCGCTTTAGTTGCCTATGGTAGGCGCGAGCAACTCTTAGAAAGTGACGAAGATGAAATTTATGCCCTTAATCGCTTGTTAGCTGTTTTTAAGCAGACAGATTATCAGGCCCCTGAATTGTCAGAAACAGAGCTAGCTGAACTCAATGAGTTAAGCTTGGCTGATATATTGCAGGGCTTACTAGTTGAAGCTGACAGCTTAAATTTAGTTGATACAACCTCTGTTGTCTTGAGTGACTTATTTGACAGTCAGCTGATGAATTGCCTTTTGCCTCGCCCAAGTGAAGTTAAGCGCAAGTTCCAAGCTTTGTATGCTGAGTCACCCAAGGCAGCCACTGACTATTTCTACCATTTTAGTCAGGAAAGTGACTACATTCGCCGCTATCGTATCTCTAAAGATGTCAAATGGCAGACAGACACAGAGTATGGCCCACTTGATATTACAATCAACTTGTCCAAACCAGAGAAAGATCCACGTGCAATTAAGCAGGCTGCTCAACAAAAAGCCAGTTCTTATCCTAAATGTATGCTCTGCAAAGAGTCTATGGGCTATGCTGGTCGCCTTAACTATCCAGGTCGAAGCAATCACCGCATTTTGCCATTAGAATTAGCTAATGAGCGCTGGTA
This sequence comes from Amygdalobacter nucleatus, assembly GCF_029167365.1. Lineage (NCBI taxonomy): Bacteria > Bacillati > Bacillota > Clostridia > Eubacteriales > Oscillospiraceae > Amygdalobacter > Amygdalobacter nucleatus. The sequence continues at coordinate 1,508,500 of NZ_JARFNM010000001.1, read as the reverse complement.
TTTCCAATATTCACCTTATGTTTATTACAATGAGCATTGTATTGTCTTGAGTGCAGAACATCGCCCGATGAAAATTTGCAATTTAACATTTGAACGCTTGCTCGATTTCATCGATCAATTCCCACACTATTGCATCGGCTCCAACGCTGATTTGCCAATTGTAGGTGGCTCAATCCTTTCACATGACCATTTCCAAGGCGGACATTACACTTTCCCAATGCAAAGGGCAAAAGTGCTTTTCAATCTGCCTGGTTTGGCTAAATACCCTGATGTAGAAGTGGCATACCTTAACTGGCCACTTAGTGTCATTCGCCTATCTGCCAAAGCCAGAAAGCCTGTATCTGAACTGGCTAGCTTGATATTGCAAGCTTGGCGGACATATACAGATGCTGAGTTGAATATTTATGCAAGTACAGGCGAGGGCAAAAATCTAGAGAAACATAACACCATCACGCCAATTGCAAGGAAACATGAGGGTAAGTATGAACTTTATCTAGTTCTGCGTAACAATTTAACGACCGATGAGCATCCTTTGGGCGTTTACCATCCACATGCTGATAAGCATCATATCAAAAAAGAAAATATCGGCCTGATTGAGGTCATGGGCTTGGCTGTCCTACCAGCTCGCTTAAAGAGCGAACTTCACGATTTGCAAGTGTTGCTTGCTAAAGGTGAGACAGGTGAGAATGATCCACGCTTGGCTATTCATGCTAAGTGGGCAGGAGAATTATTGGCTAAGTATGGCGCTAAAGCTTTCAAATCTGAAACAGGTCAGGCTATTTTGGCTAAAGAAACAGGCCTTGTCTTCAAAGGCTGCCTAGAAGATGCCGGCGTTTACAAGCTGAATCAAGCTGGTGAAGCTGGGGTTAAGCGCTTCTTTGAAGCTGTTAGCAAGCTTGCGAGTATCTAAACAAACAGTTTATAATCGTTTACTAAAGCAAACATAGAAAGGATAAACATATGCTTAATATTGATCAAAAAACTTTAACCGCTTTTCAAGAGCGTTATGGTAAAGATTTACAGAGCCAAGCAGTAGCAGGTGCAATTGCTAAAGTTGGCTTATATGAAGCTTCTGTTAATCAAAACGCTATCCGTCGCCATAACTTTGTCTTCTCCGAAGAGCCTAAGATTGGTAAAATCACAAACCAAAAAGCTTCTGGCCGTTGCTGGATGTTCTCTGCTTTGAATGTTGCTCGCTTGAGTATTATGGAACATTTCAACATGGAAACATTCGAATTTTCTCAGGCTTATACTTTCTTCTACGACAAACTTGAGAAAGCTAACTATTTCCTAGAATCTATTCTTGAGACCTTGGATGAAAAAAAAGATTCACGCTTGATCAATCATTTGTTGCAAGCTCCAGTGCAAGATGGTGGCCAATGGGATATGTTCAAGGGTATTTTAGCTAAGTATGGTTGCGTACCTAAAGAATTGATGCCTGAAACTTTCCATTCTTCTAATTCAGGTGGCATGGATACTTATTTGACCAGCTTATTGCGCAGCTACGCTCATGAATTGAGAACAGCTCACCAAAAAGAGGGCAAAACAGCTACTGAGTTAAGAGAAAGAAAGACAGATATGCTCTATGCTGTCTACAATCTCTTAGTTAAATGCTTAGGTCAGCCACCTGTAAAATTCTCATATTCCTATCGTAACAAGGATAAGAAGTTCGTTCGCTTGCCTGAAACTACACCACAAGAGTTCTTTGAGAAGTATGTTGGTTGGAACTTGAAGGACATGGTTTCCTTGATCAATGCTCCAACTGAAGATAAGCCATATGGCCATACTTACACAGTCAAATTCTTAGGTACAGTCAAGGAAGCAGCTCCAATTTGCTATCTGAACGTACCAATTGAGGTCTTGAAACAAGCAGCAGTCGCTTCAATCAAAGATGGTCATCCAGTTTGGTTCGGTTGCGATGTTGGCAAACGTTTGCTCAGCAAGAATGGTATCATGGACTTAGACATTTATAATTACGACTTAACAGTTGGCAATGGCTCTAAGTTGAACAAGGCAGAGCGCTTGGATTATTGCGATTCACTCTTAACTCACGCTATGGTCTTAGCTGGTGTTGATCTTGCAGAAGATGGCAAGATCTTGAACTGGAAGGTTGAAAACTCATGGGGTAAGGATGCTGGTAAAGACGGTATTTACTCAATGACAGATGCTTGGTTTGATGAATACACATATCAGATCATGGTCGACAAGAAGTACGTACCAGCTGAATATCAAGCAGCCTTAACTGAACAACCAAAGGCATTGGAACCTTGGGATCCATTTGGTGCTTTGGCTTTAGTTATGTAATTTAATCATCTAGTTAAATAACTTTCTAGCTACGGAATTGCACCTCTGAATTTGGTCTAAGAATAGAACCAACTAAGGAGGTGCATTTATTATGCCTAAATATAGGAAGTAAGCGCACTTTGGGGACTGAAACAATTGGCTGCTTCAGGTGAAGAAAAGCTTCTTTTAGCAAAATGGGCGTTTTATTCAAGCATAACTTGAAAATAACGCCCTAAATTCGCACAATAAATTTATCTAAGGGGAGCCATGTATGATCAAACGAAAAATAGCGAGCAAATTAATTCAACTTACAAAGCAAGTGCCTGTGGTAACAATAATTGGACCTAGACAGTCTGGGAAAACCACATTGGTGAAAGATTGTTTCAAAGAATACACTTATGTCAATTTAGAAGATCCTGTTAATAGGATGTTAGCCATCGAAGATTACAGAGGCTTTTTTGCAACCTATAAAGAACCACTAATTATCGATGAAGTTCAACGCGTGCCTGAACTTCTTTCAGCGATACAAGCTATGGTTGATGAAGATAGAGCTAAGAACGGCCGCTTTATTCTGACGGGAAGTCACCAACCAAGTTTGCAAAAAGAGATTGACCAATCATTAGCAGGCAGAACCAGTATTTTAACTTTACTGCCGCTAAGTATGGCTGAACTTGCAGAGGAAGGGGTCTTAGAGGGATTATCTACGGATAATTTATTAATTAAGGGCTTTATGCCGGAACTATATAGGGAAAATGCGAGAGAAAGCCTAGTTTATTATCGTGATTATTTGAATACCTATGTCGAAAAAGATTTACGTGCTATGTTAGAAATTAAGAACCTGGATAAATTTCTCAGATTTCTAACTTTGCTTGCAGGTAGAGTGGGCCAAGTTGTAAATTTTGCTGCTTTATCAGGAGAAGTTGGGGTTTCATCTACGACTTTATCTGAATGGTTATCGGTGCTTGAAGCTTCGTATATCGTTTATAAATTGCAACCTTATTTTTCTAATATTGCGAAACGCCAGATTAAATCCCCTAAAATTTATTTCACTGAAATAGGCTTGGCTTCATACTTATTAGGAATCAAAACGGAAAATCAAGCAAATAGAGACCCATTAAGAGGCAATCTTTTTGAAAATTTAATTGTTTCTGAGGTCTTAAAATCTCGGCTGAATGAAAACCAAAATCCTAATCTATTCTATATGCGAACTGAAAAGGGAGTTGAAGTTGATTTGATTGTAAGGAAAGAAGATATTTTATATCCATTTGAAATAAAAACGGCAATGACTCCTAATAGGTCATTTTCAAGGCACTTACTATCTTTTGTGGAAGCGGAAAAAACTGCCAAGAATCCTAAAATTATTTACACAGGCCAATCTTATCCAAAACTGAATGGCGTTGAATATGTTAATTTCAAAGACTTGAAAAAGTACCAGAATTTTTAGATGGCATCTGTAAAATGTACTAATTAGTATAGAGAGCGAAGCAAGCTGATTGATTATCTATTTCGATAGGAGCTTAAGGGGTGAGTTATGATGAACGTAAGTAGTGTGTTTTGCGAAGAATGCAGAGACGATGTTCAGTACATCGTAGAAGAAAAGAAAATGACTGGAAAATCCGTTACTTTCACTACCGCAATATTGGTAAGGAAGCCAAATGTGCCAAATGTGGAGCGTATGTAGATGTTCCAGAAATTGGTGATTCTAATTTGAAAGCGCTTTATGATGTTTATCGTAAAGAGAACGGAATTATCTCACTTTAAAAGATTCAAGCAATTCCTGAACGCTATGCAATTTGCAAACGTCCTCTATCAATACTATTAGGCTGGGGCGAGCATACATTTACGCGCTATGCAGATGGAGATATACCAACAAAACAGTATTCTGAAATTTTGAATCGTTTATTTGATGAACCTACTTATTATTTAAGTATTTTGGAAGAGAACAAAGGCCTTAATGGATTGTAATTAAATGTGATTTGAGTCACAATTTGTATAGAGAATTTTTGTGTGCGTAAAAATTGGGAGGGATGAAAATGTTTGATTACAAAGGTAAGGTAGTTGTAGTTTCAGGAGCTTCGTCGGGCTTAGGTCGCTACATGGCCGTGGCTTTTGCCAAACAGGGAGCAGATGTGGCTGTCAGCGCCAGAAGATTTGAGCGCCTTCAGAGCTTAGCTAAAGAGTTAGAAAGCTATGGAGTCAGAGCTTTGCCGGTTGTGTGCGATGTTACGAGTGATGAACAAATTACGCAAGCGGCAGAGCAGGTTTTGGCTACTTTTGGTAAAGTTGATGTTCTTGTAAATTGCGCTGGATCTAGTAAGGGTGGTTCAGTGGATACTATGACTAATGAGGCATGGGATTTCACGGTAGCTACTGATTTAACATCAGTGTTCAAAGTGAGCCGTGCTTATTTGCCAGCCATGATTGCTAAAGGCTATGGCCGAATTATCAATATTTCTTCCGTGTACGGACTTATGGGCACTAGCCGTGGACAAGCTGCTTATCATGCCACCAAAGCTGGTGTTATCAGCTACACGCGGGCAGCGGCAGCTGAATTAGGTAGTAAAGGTATCACGGTCAACGCTATTTGCCCAGGCTTTTTCAGAACTGAATTAACAGAGGGCTTGTTTGATACACCCGAGTTCCAAGAGCAGGTGAAGCATATTCAACCGATAGCTAGAGCTGGTGAGGGGGATGAACTTTCAGCAGCTGCTATCTTTTTGGGCTCAGAAGAAGCTTCATTCGTCACAGGCGTTGCCTTGCCTGTTGATGGCGGTTGGTCCAGCTTTAAGTATTAGTAATGTCGAAACAAGCTTGTAGTGTAAGCAGAATCCATCTGTCTGGTAGTCTGGCAGGTGGATTTTTTAGATAGTGCTAGTAGAACTTTTTCAGGAAAAAGAAGTGCCTTTGCAAACTATTATGTTTATAAAATTTCTGCTTTACTAGCTCTAGGAGCAGCACATAAGCTAAGACAATCAAAACAATACCTAACAACAAACTAGGAGCTGGCTCAACAAAACCGAGCATGTCTTTTAGTGGTGAAAATGGTAAATAGACAACCAATGCATCGACTAGCGCGATAGAATAAAAGAGCTTTTGGTTGGGCTTTGATTTTACAAATGGCCGTGGCGTTCTAACAATTAACATGGCGAGCGTGGCTGATATGACAGCTTCAACAAACCAAGCTGTATGGAGGCTAACAGGTGAAGCTTGGAAGACGAACAAGAGGATAAAGAAAGTTATAAAGTCAAAAACAGACGAAATTATGCCGAAAGTGAAGATGAACTTTTTAATAAAATCAAGATCCATTCTAACTGGGTCATTTACTCATTCTTTGTTCACATTATCGCTGGCAATTTGCAGAGACGGAAAATAAGTCAACAGATTGGTCAACAGAATTTGCTTAGGAAGATGTATTTCAGGGTATTGGCAAAGGTGCGGCGACCCTCTTTTATGCCGTCAATCAAAACCTGCAAATCTTGCTTCAAGAGAATGATTTTAGCAGCCACTTTGGCTGTATCTTGGGCTGTATTAACCGAAATACCTACATCGGCACATTGAATGGCAGCACATCGTTGATACCATCGCCCATATAGCCCACAACATTATTATTCGACTTCAAAGTCACGATAATATCCTCTTTTTGGTTGGGGTCAATCTCAGCGAAAATACTGCAATCTTGAGCTTGAATTGCTAGCTGGCGATTAGTCAAATCTGAAACTTCATCGCCTGTCATGATTGAGTCTGGAGCAAGCTCCAATTTTTGCGCTATATGCTTAGCAATTATTTGAAAAAACTCCTTCTATTCTAAAAACGTAAAAGATTGCTTGTTATATGCATCGTCGCAGATTGCTTAGCAAGTTAAGTGCCCTTCTTATTCTTTAAGTAAGTTGTTTAAGTCCATAGTTTATGCCTAAATTTAAAATAAAATAAGCGAACTTGCTTAGCACAAAAATATATTTCAAGCAGGGAATTATCGGCTGCTAGAATTAATTTTTAGTAAAGCTGGATTTATGTTTGGCAGAATTTGCGAAATTTTAGCTTTAGCTTTAGTTTTATGCTGTATTTGCATGAATGCAATATGAGCGGAGGATTGCATGGTAACAACAATAAGATTAAGCGATGCAACTAACGAAAAATTGAAGCGTCTTGTGGCTGAAACTGGTAGGACTAAATCTTACTATTTACGTGAACTAATTGAAGATAATATTGAAGAATTGATGTATTGTAGAATTGATGCTGCGCTACGAAATAATGCAAGATGTGGAAGATTATAAGGCTGGCAAATTAGAAACTGTACCTTTTGAACAGGTGAAGGCTGAAGCTTATGCAATGGAAGATTGAGTTTACCAATAAAGTAGCTCGGCAAATAAAATAACTAGACAAATAAAATAACTATACAAACAAATTACGATTAGAATTATCAATAAAATTGCAGGAATTTCGCAATATAATAATCCCAAAGTAGTGGGAAAAGCATTGGTCGGAAATTATAAAGGCCTGTGGCGTTATCGAATTGGTTTAGCTTGCGACTTTAATTAATTGATGTTAATATTGCCAAGTATTCAAACAACTTGCCAATATAATCTGGGAGGTATGGTCCCAAAGTTTCTACCAAACGCCTTATGCTCGTTTGACTATTGGTTTTACGATAGCTTTGTTTTGTATTGCGCGAGTTTTTGGTATAAATTCGCCCGCAAGGCAAAAGGAGTTATTTTTCATGGAAAAGTTCTTCAAGTTAAAAGAAAACAACACCACAATTTCACGCGAAATTGTCGCTGGCGTAACGACATTTTTTGCAATGTCTTACATTTTATTCGTTAACCCCGCCATTTTGTCACAAACAGGTATGCCAGTTGGTGGCGTTTTCCTAGCCACTATCATCGCTGCAATTATCGGCACGTTGGTCATGGGCCTATTTGCTAATGTTCCGTATGCTCAAGCTGCTGGCATGGGCTTGAATGCTTTCTTCACATACACCGTTTGCTTCGGCCTTGGCTTCAAATGGCAAGAAGCTCTAGCAATGGTTTTCTTGTGCGGCCTCGTCAACATTTTGATTACCGTGAGTAAGATCCGTAAATTATTGATAAGCTCCATACCAAGCAGCTTGCAAAATGCAATTGGTGGTGGTATCGGCGTGTTCGTAGCTTATATCGGCTTGAAAAACGCAGGCTTATTAAGCTTTACAGCTAATCCTGGTACTTATGCTTTCTTAGGTAAAACACCAGCAGATGCGACAGTTGTTGCCAATTCTGCTGCCGTGCCTAGCTTAGTCAACTTTAATACCCCACATGTTTTATTAGCCTTGTTAGGTATTGCAATTACCATTGTTTTACTTGTGCTTAAAGTCAAGGGCGCCGTTATTTTCTCAATCGCAGCAACCACTTTGCTGGGTATTCCATTTGGTGTAACGCAGATTGACAAATTGAGCATATCTAATGGTGTTACACAGGCCTTCAAAGAATTAGGCATCACTTTCGGCGCTGCATTTGGTAACCCTGGTTTGCAATCTTTGTTCAATGACCCAAGCAAATTATTGAAAATCTTGATGACAATCTTCGCCTTTTCTTTGTCAGATACGTTTGATACAATCGGTACTTTCATTGGTACAGGCCGTGTATCAGGTATCTTTAGCGCTGAAGATGAAGCTTCCATGCTTAAATCAAGTGGCTTTAAGACCAAATTGGATCGTGCCTTGTTCGCAGATGCTATCGCTACATCAATCGGTGCTATCTTCGGTACATCTAACACAACAACTTACGTAGAATCAGCTGCTGGTATCGGTGCTGGTGGCCGTACAGGGTTAACATCTGTTGTCGTATCTATCTTATTTGCTTTGAGCATTTTCTTAGCACCAGTAGTTGGTATTGTGCCAGCTGAAGCAACAGCTCCTGTTTTGATTATGGTGGGCGTCATGATGCTATCTGCTTTGAAAGAGATTGATTGGAAGAATTTGGCCGAAGCAATTCCGGCTTTCTTTGCTGCCATTTTCATGGGCTTTGCATACAGCATTTCATATGGTATCGCCTTTGGCTTTATCAGTTATTGCTTAGTTAAAGTTACTCAAGGCAAGGCTAAAGAGGTTCATCCGATTTTGTGGTTAGCAACAGCATTGTTTGCTTTGAATTTCTTAATTTTGGCTTTACTTTAAGAGAAGAAAATAGCGTCTAACTTCCTTTTGCCCTATGGCCTAGTGTCATAGGGCTTTTTACTTGTTAAATTGGTCTGTTTGTTAGAGAATAGGGCTAGTTCTACTGAATTAATTTCAATGACCTTAGCTCGTTGAATTAGTTTCAAGAAAGGGTGAAATATGATCAAAGTATATGGTATGCCGACGTGTCCTGATTGCGTCTTTGTTGATGAACAAATTAAGGACAATGCCAATTTTCAAATAATTGATATTGGTGCAAACGTTAGGAACTTGCGTGAGTTTTTGAGCTTGCGAGATAAGTTAGAAGCTTTTTTAGAGGCGAAAAAAGCTGGTAGTATCGGCATTCCGTGCTTTATGTTAGAAGATGGGACAGTTAGCCTAAATCCAGCTGTAGTTGGCCTTAAGCAAAGAACAGAAGCGGATGTAATTAAAGGGCAAGCTTGCTCTTTGGATGGAACAGGCTGCTAATCTGAAACGTAGATGAAAAAGAGATTTCCAAACTAAAATTAAGCCGTAAAAATTGCGCAAATTCCACTAAAACTGCGGCTTTGGCACTAGTCAAAGTCTATTTTTGCTTGTTAAACATAGCGCACTTGAAGTTAACAAACACGAGGGAGAATTTGTATGAAGAAATTAGAATTTTATTAATAACAGCTTTCTAAGCTGCTAGCACCCTCCGCTGGCGGCTTTTTGGTTGACTAAATCAATTGCAATTTTGCCTAAGGCTTGAAAGCAGTGTCAAAACACCCGCAACAAATGTGACAACAAGTGAAAAAATAGAGCTAACTATTAAATATCCTTTACAACTAAAGCCATATTTAGTTAGAATGATCAGCAATGTGCAGGGAGGATAAGGCATGAACAGAACGAACAGGCAACGTTTGAATTGTAGCTTGATCAGACGATTACAGCCACTAGATACTATTCCCCCTTTTTCCATTGATTGTAATGATAATTATTCTGAAGCTGACTTCCTTATTCCTTTGGTAGTTGGCTTTTTTATTACCCATCACTTTCATAGAGAGCCAAACGCTTTTATAAAGCAACATTTTTTCTTAATTCACTATTTAATGAGCTTATATTTAATTCAGAGGGAAATGATTTTTCATTTCCCTTTTTTATTAGTCATAGAAGTTGGCCGACGAGCAATGCCGTTTTGCAAAGCTTATGAAGTTGACATGTAGAAAACGAGGAGGAAACATGCGAAAATTCAGGAATTTAGTCACGAATGCTGACTTGAGTGCAAGTGAGCTTTTGGACATTGTAAAATTAGGCGAAGCAATCGCTAAACAGCCAGAACAATATCTTGACTTATGTCACGGCAAAGTCTTAGGCTCTTTGTTCTTTGAACCATCTACTCGGACACGCTTAAGCTTTGAAGCAGCTATGTTACGCTTAGGTGGCTCAGTTGTGACTATTCCAGAGCCTAACGTCTCATCGACAACTAAAGGCGAGAGCCTCAAAGATACCATTCGGACAGTGAGCTCATATACAGACATCATTGCTATGCGCCATCCGCATGAGGGAGCAGGCACTTTAGCAGCAGAAGTTAGCCCAGTACCTTTTATTAACGCTGGTGATGGTGGACACCAACACCCAACTCAGACATTAACGGATTTACTGACAATTTACGAGCACAAACACAGCTTGGAAAATAATGTGATTGGCTTATGCGGCGACTTGAAATTCGGTCGTACAGTTCATTCCTTAGTCCAAACGCTAAGCAAATTTAAGGGTAACAAATTCATTTTCATCTCGCCCAAAGAATTACAAATTCCAGATTACTTGCGTATTTTCTTGAACGAAAACAATTTGGAGTACAAAGAAGTTAGCAGCCTAGATGAAGTGATTGATGAACTAGATATTTTGTACATGACTCGGGTCCAGAAAGAACGTTTCTTCAACGAAGCAGACTACATTCGCTTGAAAGATAGTTACATCTTGAATTTGGCAAAACTAGCCAAAGCTAAATCAGACATGATTATTCTGCACCCACTACCGCGTGTGAATGAAATTGCTGAAGAAGTTGACCAAGATCCACGCGCCAAATATTTTAATCAGGTTAAAAATGGTATGTACGTACGTATGGCACTTATCTTGCGCTTATTGGAGGTAAAATAATGTTGACAGTCAATAGTATTACGAACGGAGTTGTTATCGATCATATCAAAGCTGGTTTAGGCTACCGCATTTACCAATTGTTAGATTTAGCTAAATCACCTTACAGTGTTGCTTTGCTGATGAACGTTAGCTCGGCTAAAGAAGGCAAAAAAGACATTTTAAAAATCGAACAGGCTGGAGAGCTTGATTACAGTATTTTGAGCTTGCTAGATCCACAAATTACCATTAATGAAATCAAAGATGAGCAGGTAGTCAACAAATACAAAGTACAATTTCCGAACGAAGTTTACGACTTTATCAAATGCAAAAATCCACGTTGCATAAGCAATCATCAAAATATTAAACAACATTTCCACCTAATGAATCCTAAAACCGTAATTTACCGTTGCCACTATTGCGACAACTTATATAAATGTGGAGGCCAAGAGTGCTAACTGTCATTAAAAATGCCCACTTAGTAGATGCCGTAATGAATATGGCTGGCTCGTTACTCTTAAAAGACGGTCAAATTTTGGCTATCGGATCTGTAACAGCTTTCGATAACCTAGAGGCAGAGATAATTGATGTAAATGGCTTAACACTGTTGCCAGCCTTTGTCGATTTACATGCCCATTTCCGCGATCCAGGTCTGACTTACAAAGAGGATTTAAAAACAGGTTCTAAAGCTGCTTTAGCTGGTGGCTACACCACAGTCAATTTGATGGCCAATACTAAGCCAGTTTGTGATACAGCAGAGAAACAGCTGGAAATCATGAAACGGGCTAAAGCATTAGACTTGATCGATGTTTATCAAGCACAGGCAGTGACTTATGGCTTAGAGGGAAAAGAATTAACAGATTTTGCTAATTGCCATGGTCTCCTATTATCTGATGATGGACGTGGCATTAGCTCTGATCAAGTGATGCTAAAGGCTTTGCAAGCTGCCAAAGCTAACGACAAATTAGTGCAAGTGCATGAGGAAAATCCAGCTTTTGCACCAGATGAAAGCGGCTTAGCCGAAGAAAGTATGTTGGTGCGTGATTTACTTTTGGCAGAAAAACTGAAAGCGTCACTTTACCTCTGTCACATGAGTACAGCTAAATCATTAGAGCTGGTGGCACAAGCTAAAGCTAAGGGGACAGACGTGATTGTGGAAGTTACTCCTCATCACTTAGCGCTTTCAGATAATCCTTACAAAGTCCATCCACCTATTCGCCATGCCAAAGATAGATTGGCTTTAATTGAGGGCATTAAGAATGGTTTAGTTGACATTATCGGGACTGATCATGCGCCGCATAGCGAACAGGACAAACAAGAGGGCGCGCCTGGCTTAGTAGGCTTAGAAACAGCGTTTTCCGTACTTTACACTAGCTTGGTGCTTGAACACGGCATCAGTTTGCAAAAGCTGTCAGAGCTGATGAGTGCGAAAGGTGCTGAAATTTTAAAAATCAAAAAAGGCCGCCTGTGCTTAGGATATCAGGCAGACTTAGTTTTAATTGACTTAGATGCTGTACGAACCATTGAACCAGCCAACTTGCATTCCAAGAGCAAGAATACGCCTTTTATCAATAAGAGCTATCAGGGTGAAGTAGTTTGGACAATGAAAGACGGCGTCATAAAGTATAGAAAGGGTGTTGAATTATGAGTTTAATCACAGCTCGCTTGTATGAAGCAATTGCCAAAAAAGGTTTTGTCTGTGTCGGTTTGGATAGCCATCTAGACTATATACCCGACTATATCAAACAAAAATATAGCGGTGTTGAGGAACAACTTTTAGCATACAATCTGGCCATCATTGAGGCCACGCAAGATATTGCTGCTATTTACAAATTACAAATTGCTTACTATGAAGCTAACGGCTTAGCCGGCTTACGTGCTTATATTCGCACATTGCAATATTTAAAAGAACATAAATTGCTCAGCATTGGTGACATCAAGCGTGGTGACATTGCAGCCACAGCCAAAGAATACGCAAAAGCTCACTTTACAGGCGAATTTGCAGCTGATTTTGTGACCTTGAGTCCTTATATGGGACTAGACAGCGTAACACCTTATTTGGATTACTTGAAGCGTGGTGACAAAGGAGCCTTTGTCTTGCTTAGAACCTCCAACCCTGGGGCTAGCGATATTGAATGCTTAGATTACCACGGTGAACCTTTGTACTACAAAGTTGGCGATGACCTGTTACGCTTAACTGAAGAATTAGACAATGAACCTTATTCACCTTTAGGCTTGGTGGTCGGGGCTACGCATGCGGAGGAAGCTGCTTCTATTCGCAAACGCTACCCTAAGCAATTCTTCCTGCTCCCAGGCTATGGCGCCCAAGGTGCTAAGGCGGAAAATATTCGCACTTACTTACAGGATTTTAACGGCGGCGTGGTCAATTCCTCGCGTGGCATCATAAAGTACTATCAAAAATTCCCAGATGGTGGCGAGAGCGAAGCTAAGTTCTCTAACTATACCCGTGAAGCAGTTGTTAAAATGCGAGAGGATATTTATGGCGCTTAAACAAGCATACGAACAAGTCAAAATTTTGCAAAATCAGGCAGTCAGCCAAGGAATTTATGCGCTGACAGTAGCTTGTAAGCGGGAAGTTAAGGCTGGTCAGTTTTTCATGCTGAAGGGCTTTAGTGATCGCAATATGTTACCTAGACCAATCAGTATTTACGATCGGACGCCTGATACACTGACTTTCTTATATGCTGTGGTTGGTAAAGGCACAAGTGAGTTAGCAACTAAAAAAGTAGGCGATGGTGTTGACGTTTTGGGACCTTTGGGTAACGGCTTTCGCTTGCCAGATCCTAATACACCTTGCAAAATCGCACTGGTTGCAGGCGGCATTGGCATAGCACCATTTCCCTACTTAGCTAAAGCTGCTCAAGCTGCCAATCGACAGTCTAAGTGGCAAATAGATCTGTATGCAGGTTTCCGCAAAACTGTTTACGGTGTAGCTGAGTGTGCAGATTATGTGTCTCAGACCTTCATTGCTACGAATGATGGTAGCGTCGGTCAGCGTGGCTTTGTCACTGATTTAATTACAGATACTTATGATTATGTTTATTGTTGTGGACCGACTGTCATGATGAAAGCATTGCAACAATTACATTTACGGGCCAAAGTCTATCTATCTTTGGAAAATCGCATGGCTTGTGGCATCGGCGCTTGCTTGGCTTGTAGCTGTGTCACGAATTTGGGTATGCGAAGAGTCTGCAAGGATGGGCCAGTTTTTGCGGCAGAGGAGGTGTGCTTATGAATATGCAAGTTGATATTTGCAAAGTAAAGCTCAAAAATCCTGTGATAGCTGCTTCTGGTACTTTTGGTTTTGGCCGTGAATATGCTGAATACTATGATGTGAGTGTACTTGGCGGTATTTCTACTAAAGGCTTAACATACTACGGCAAACCTGGCAATACTGGCCTGAGAATTTACGAAACAAGTAGCGGGATTATGAACAGTATCGGCTTACAAAATCCGTCAGTACCGACATTTGTTCAGACAGAGCTGCCGTATATGCAGACATTAGGGACAGAGATTATCGCTAATGTAGGTGGCAGCAAAATTGAGGATTATTTGTTATCAATCGATATGTTGGAAAAAACGGCGATTAAAATTATTGAACTTAACATTTCTTGCCCCAACGTGAAAGAAGGCGGTATGGCTTTTGGCATTAAATGCGACAGTGCTTATGAAATTGTCAAACAAGTTAGACAGCATACCAACAAAATTCTCATGGTGAAGCTTTCCCCAAATGCTGAGGATATAAAAGCGATGGCAGCCACTTGTGTTGAAGCTGGAGCTGATTGCTTATCCTTAGTAAACACGTTCAATGCTTTGGCAATTGACATACATAAGCGCCGTGCTGTCTTTGATAATGTGACAGCGGGTTTGTCAGGCGCCTGTATCAAACCAATTGCTTTGCGTATGGTGCGTGATGTTTGTAAGACAGTTAATGTGCCAGTTATTGGTATGGGCGGCATTATGGATGCCAACGATGCAATTGAATTTATCATGGCTGGTGCAACGGCAGTGCAAGTTGGCACAGCTAATTTTTTGGATTTAACAGTTATGCCCAAAATCATTCAGGGCATTGCCAATTTTATGCGGCAGGAAAAAATTAACGATTTAAGTGAAATAAGAGGCATTATTTAGTGCCTGAACGGAGGAAATATGGAAAATCAAGTTTTGGAATTATTAAAACAAAGTCATAGCTTGTTGGAGGGACATTTTTTGCTGTCCTCTGGTAAGCATAGCGATCGCTATATTCAATGTGCGCAGGTTTGCATGTACCCTGAGCGTTTAGCCACAATTTGCCAAGTGATCAAGGAACGTTTGACTGAAGCAAATGTAAAGGTGGATTGTGTGGTAGGACCAGCTATGGGCGGTATAATTGTGGCTTATGAATTAGCCCGCAGCTTAGGCGTACGTGCTATGTTTACCGAACGTGAAAATAATATCATGACCTTCCGCCGTGGCTTCCAGGTTAAGCGGGGTGAAAAAGTGTTGATTGTAGAAGATGTAGTCACAACGGGTAAATCTTCGTTGGAGAGTGCAGCAGTAGTAGCTCAACAAGGCGGCGAAGTTGTGGGCATTGCGTCAATTGTTGATCGCAGTAACGGCCAATTTACAGCCAAACCCTTATATCCAGCTATCAGCTTACAAGTTAAGGCTTATGAGGCAGGCGAGTGCCCATTGTGCCGTGATGGCAAATTACCAGTCGTTAAACCAGGTAGCCGCAAAATGTAATAATCCATGCATTAAGAGATAAATGTAAAACATAGCTCAGCTGTTTTCATTCTGAAGATGGTTGAGCTTATTTTATTAGCGACAGGCTTAAAAATGTGAGAGCTTGCGTCGGAGTTAGTATACAAGAAAGGCACAATTCTTGGAGTAAATCACAATTTCGTAAACAGGCATGCGTTATAATTGAAAGAAACTGAAAGCAGCTTATGGGATAGAGAGGAAACTATGCAAGAAACTAGGCGCTGCGTTATAGTGGGCGCAGCCAATATTAAAAATTATGCAAGTTGCAAAACTTATCTTGCTGAGACAGACTTTTATGCCTATTGTGATGGCGCTTTGCGACATCAAGAACAATTAGGCGCTAAACCTAATTTGATCGTGGGCGACTTTGATAGCTTTAAGGCAACTGAAGCTATAGCTATTGCGCGAAAATATGCCTCTGAAATTATCACATTGCCGAGAGCCAAAGATGACACTGATAGCATGTATGCCGCCAAAATTATGCTTAAACGAGGCTATCGCCAATTTGTTTTGATAGGCTTGATTGGTGAGCGCATGGATCACAGTCTGGCTAATATTGCGCTTTTGCTTTATTTATACAAGCACGGCTGCCAAGTGCTTTTGGTGGATGACTATGCAGAGTATGAAATTATTGGCCGAGCTGGCTGTAAAATCAGTGATAAATTTGCTTACTTTTCGTTACTGACTGTAAACGGCGATGCCAGCCAAATTAATATCACGGGCGCCAAATTCCCACTTACTAACGGTTGCATTAATTGTGCTGAACAATATGCCACCAGTAATGAGGTATTAAAAGGACAGGTAGCTGAAGTTAAAGTTGGCCAGGGAGAATTACTCTTAATGCGCTTGTACTGATTGCTTTTAGTTAGAAATTAGGCAAAGCAGACAGAACTCAACGACACAGAAATAGAACTTAACAACATAGAGCAACATTAGAAAATTATCAGAAAAGCCAAGGAGAAGCTATGCCAAAATTGTACACAGCCCAAGAAATTTGTAGAATTGTTGACGCCATGATTACTCTGTATCCACAAGATCGCTCCGAGCTCAACTTTACAAACAGCTTTGAATTGTTATGTGCAGTTGTTTTGAGTGCGCAAACAACCGACAAAGCCGTCAACAAAGTAACGCCCGATCTATTTAATGCCTATCCGAAAGCTAAAGCCATGAGTGAGGCGAGTGAAGAGAGCATTAGTGCATATATCAAAACAATTGGCTTGTACAAAAATAAAGCGAAATATCTCAAACAATTATCTAGCCAGCTAATTAGCAAATTTAATGGTGAAGTGCCTCAGACGAGAGAAGAACTTACCTCATTGAGCGGAGTGGGGAGAAAGACAGCTAACGTTGTTTTGGCCAATGCTTTCGATATCCCAGCCTTTGCGGTGGACACACATGTGGAACGTATCTGTAAACGGTTCCAGTTTGTTGAGAAGGACGCTTCTGTTTTAGACGTAGAGAAGAAAATGACCAAAGTTTTGCCACCTAGCTTGTGGCGCCAATCGCATCATTCAATCTTGTTGTTCGGGCGCTATCAGTGCGTGGCGAGAAAGCATGAACATCAAGTTTGCATAGAACGCTTAAAGCAGGTTATGGAAGAAGCTGAATTGTTAGAACGCTTACCTAAAGAGTGTTGAAAAAACGTGCTGAAAAAATTTGCTTTTTTCTTATATAAAAATTGTATTGGCCGACAGGGTGTCGGTGTTTTGAAAATTGTATAGGAGTTTCATATGACAGGTATAAGCTTGGCAGAAATTAATTAGCAGTACATTGCTGGCGGTTTAGCACTTTTTCTCTATGGTATGCATCTGATGGGCGACAACTTGACGAAGTTTGCCGGCAGCAAATTCCGTTATTACATCGAAAAATATACCTCCAATCCGATTCTAGGCGCGATAGTGAGCCTGCTGTTTACAGGCTTAGAAATGATGGGAAATGCTTTGCAAGATTTACAATATGTCGATGGATTTCAGAGCTTAATTGTTAAGTTCTCTGCTTATCCTTTACTAGCTACTTTAGCAGGTGCGCTTATCACAGGCGTTGTGCAATCTTCATCTGCAGTTGTTGGTATTATTCAAGTTTTATATAGCAAAGAGGTTATTACACTTTATGCAGCTGTCGGTTTAACTTTTGGTGCTAACATTGGTACAACTGTCACAGGGGCGTTAGCTTGTTTAAGTACAGCTAGTTTGTCGGCTAAACGAATTTCACTCTTTCATTTAATTTTTAATGTCATAGTTTCATTGCTCTTCTTAATTTTAATTGAGCCATTTGTTTATTGCCTGATTGGTATCAGTGACTATTTCGCTTTGAACAAATTAATGACAGTAGTAGTTGGACATTTTCTCTTTAACTTAATTGGTATGCTGATTTTTTGCCGCTTTGTAAGCAAATTGTGCATGTCTTAGAACGTATTTTGCCAGGTCAGGATGAAATATTTGTTGAAAATAAGACATTTCAACTTGAACCTAGACTACGTAAAGACTTCCCAGCTTTAGCTTTAAAGCAAATTGAAGATGCGATTTTAGAGGCCTGCCTTTGATGGTAATATAGGCTATTTAGAATTTGTTCCGTTATGGAAGTAATTCTAAATAGAGAAGACCTAGATTTATGGAATAAAGAGAAGCATCACGCTCTATAAATAGGATTGAGTTTAAATGCCACATCTTGTATAGTTTGTTTAGAATTTATTCCGTTGTGGAAATAATTCTAAATAGGAAAGGCGCGTATCTATGGAAATAAAGCGTGATTATTACTGGAATCAGAAGAAGTGGAAAGACTTATCTACTTAATAAACTTTTTTATAACCATTTAGTTGAAAGCGGTGTTGAAGAAAGCCATATCATCAAATTTGCCTTTGACTCAGGCCGAGATTTATTAAAAATCGGCGAAGATTTAATGAGCTTAGATGTTCTCAGTGGCGAAAGATTAGTTGATCCCAAAAAGTTTTTAAACTATATCATGAGCGAAACAAATGATAATGAAAAATTTTATATTCTCTTAGATGAAGTTCAATTGTTGGCATCGTTTGAGCAAGTATTAAACGGCTTTTTACGTCAAGCTAATTTTGATGTTTATGTTACTGGTAGTAATTCTAAATTTCTATCTAAAGATGTCATCACTGAATTTGCAGGCAGAGGAGATGAAGTGCATGTTATGCCTTTGGTATTTTCTGAATTTCTCGAAGCTTACGCTGGCGATAAGGAAGATGCCTTTGCTGAATACCAGGTGTATGGCGGCTTACCAGCACAGGTTTTAATGCAGTCGGATGAAGATAAGATGAATTATCTGAAAGGGCAATTAGAAAATGTCTATTTACGTGATGTTGTTCACAGGTACGATATATGCATAACTACTGAATTAGAAGATTTACTCAATATTTTGGCGTCAGGTATTTCCACGCTTACAAACCCAAACAAACTAGCTGCTACTTTCCAATCAATAAAAAACACAAAAATTTCAGCTAATACAATCGATAAGTTTATCGGCTATTTTGAAGATTCATTTATGCTGAACAAAGTGTATAGATATGACGTAAAAGGTAGAAAATATATTGGAACACCCTACAAAATATATTTTGAAGATATAGGACTGAGAAATGCACGCTTAAATTTTAGACAAGTTGAAGCAACTCACTTGATGGAAAATATTATTTATAACGAACTAAGATACCGTGGCTATATGGTTGATGTAGGAATGGTCGTAAAAAGAGAAAATTCTAATGGTTGTGATGTTAAGAAACAGCTTGAGGTTGACTTTGTAGTTAATCGTGGCAGTAAAAGATATTATGTCCAGTCAGCATATAGTCTTCCTGACGTCGAAAAAATAAATCAAGAAAAAGCATCTTTGCTAAATATCGCTGATTCGTTCAAAAAAATTCTAGTTGTAAAAGATCGCATAAAACCATATTGGGATGAGAACGGCATACTTACCATAAATTTGTTTGACTTTTTGTTAAACAAGGATAGTTTAGATTTGTAACGAGCGAAACAAAAAGGTGAATACTTGACCTTTAACAAAGTTGTAACTTGCTAGAGGATACAAGAATCAATATAATTAGACAATATTTGTATTTTAGCTGCAAGTTAATTATTTCAATATGGAGAAAGATATGCAGACAGTAATTCAAGCCGAACAAACTTGGCTAATTTGGGCCATACTTTTAATTTTAACTTTAATCGCTCTGCAATTAGAAAAAAACTACAAATGGGCGCAAAAGCTTTCAGCGGCAGTGATTGGCTTATTAGGTGCAGCCTTACTGACTAATTTGCGTATCTTACCTTTAGAATCAACGGTATACGACAATATCTGGACCTATGTCATACCCTTATCCATACCGATGCTGCTTTTTCAAAGTGATTTACGCCGTATCTTTCAAGAAGCTGGGCGAAGCTTACTATTGTTCATAGTTGGCGCCCTTGGTACGATAGTAGGTGCGGTTGTGGGCCATGTGCTTTTACAGGCTTTTATCCCACAATTAAATCATATCGCTGGTATGATGACAGGCTCATATATCGGTGGTGGCGTCAATTTCGTAGCTTTGGCGCAAGTGTTTAAGCTAGATAAGACGTTAGTGTCAGCTACGACAGTTGCGGACAATTTCAATATGGCCTTGTATTTTATTATCCTGGTGACCATTCCTCGCATTGGCTTTTTTAAGCGCCATTTTTCCCATCTAAAAGCTGAACAGAATGAAACAGTTAATAAAGTTAAAGTATCAATTAACGCCATAGACTTAGCCAGATTATTTGCCGTATCTGTTACAATTGTGGCTTTCAGTGACAGCTTAGCTAATTATTTTGCTAAGACAATTCCAACTACTACTTTTGCGAGTAATTTGTTGCAGCAACTACTTGGCAATACCTATCTTTTGATTACGACAATTACGATGCTGTTAGCAACTATTTTCCCAAAATATTGTGCAAGCATCAAAGGCGCGCCAGAAGTTGGCAATTTCTTAATTGAGATTTTCTTTGTGGTGATTGGTGTACCAGCTAGTTTGCAGGTGATTGTCGAAACAGCGCCACTTTTGTTGGTATTTTGCTTTATCATGGTCTGCTTCAATATGCTTTTTTCATTCGGTGCAGCCAAGCTCTTTAATTTCAGTTTGGAAGAGGCAATTATCGCATCCAATGCTAACATCGGAGGTCCTGCTACAGCTTCAGCCATGGCAATTTCGCAAGGTTGGTCTTCCTTGATTGGCCCAGGTATCTTTGTAGGCCTGTTTGGCTATATCATTGGCAATTATTTAGGCACGATAGTGGGAAATTTGCTGTGATTTGAGCGCAAACTGTTGGCGTGGATTTATGGATTAGTAAATTGTTTAATGCACACCATAAGTATAGTGTGTATTAAGGAGGCTAAAGGTTAACTATGAGTACGATTAGAAAAAGTATTACTTTGACCGCTCCAATTTATGAAATTATCAATGATTATGCTAAGAAACAGGGAATGTCATTTCCTGAATTTTTGCGAGACACAGCTTTAAAAGAAATTGCCAGAAGTGAAAATGCAAGTTTGTTGTAATATCTCAATGCCAACTGTGGATATATTTGCAAACAGGAACAAACAGAAATTGAAGCATTAAATATTAATTTCGCTGATTGGGAGGGAAAGGAATTACCTTTAGATGAGCTCCTACAAGGTTAAATATTCAAAGGCAGCCGAGAAATTTATTAAGAAAAACAAAGTATAAGTTAAAAGAGGACATGAAAATGTCCTCTTTTTTGGGCTTGACAATTTCTTGACACAGGCATACTATATGCATAAATTCTATATATAAATTTTTTATATATAGAAAAGAAATATATGGGAGGAGATAAAACAGGCATGTATTACAGTGTTTCGGCACAGCTGATTGAATGCATGATTTTAGCCATAGTTGCTAAAGCTGACTCCTACGGCTATGAAATCAGCCGCTCAATTAAGCAAGTTGCCGACATCAAAGAATCAACCCTGTATCCAATTCTGAAGCGTTTGGTCAATAGTAGCTTTTTGACTACATATGAAGAGGAAATTCAAGGTAGACGCCGTAAATACTACCATTTAACGGAAGAGGGCCAAGGGCAATTGGCTATGCTTCGAAGCGAATGGAAAACGTATAGAAGCGTACTGGATGCTATTATTGTGGAGGGTAAAACATATGATGAATAGAGAAGAATATATGGCGGAACTGGCCCGTTATCTTCGTAAATTGCCAGAACCTGATTATCAAGATGCGCTGAATTATTTCAAGGAAGGCTTTGATGCAGTCGGTAAAGAGGGCGAAGCAGAGAGAATCAAAGAATTAGGTTCGCCGAAAGATGCAGCTTTTGAAATATTGAGTAAATTGCTGACTGAAGACATCAAGCAGGCTGAGAAAAAAGAAAAGCGCAAGAAATTTATTAACAAGCACGAAACTAGAATCGAAGGTAGAAGAAGCCATTTCGGTTTGATTCTAGCTTGCCTAGTTGCAGCACCCATCGGCATTCCTATTGCTATCGGGGTCATTTTGATAGCACTTTTAGCTTGCATTATCAGCTTTTCGATTATTGCGTTAATTCTAGCTTGCATTGTGGCTGTTGTTTGGGTATTAGCTAGCATCTTTTATTATGGCGTACTTGGAATTTTCAGTTCGACATATGCAGAAATTGCTATCGTTGTCGGATTAGGCTTGATTGGACTTAGCTGTGTGCTATTTTTGGTCACATTACTAATGAAAGCTTGGCAGTTGATACGAACTGTTAGCCGCCGACTGACAGTAGCGTTTATGGCGAAAGTGAGGAAAAACAAATGACACGAAAGGTGGTAAACAACAAGATGATTCGCATAGCATTAACACTTTTAGTAATCGGTATAGCCTGCTGTTTAATTGGCTTGATTAATGGAGGTTCTAGTATATATAGACGTTTACCCCTAGAAATAATGAATGACATGCGTATTAACGATTCAGATTCTAACCATGATTATGAGAAGGTAGATACCTATACTATAAAACCTTATTTAGATGAAATTGCAATAGAGGCTCATGCCGCAAGTGTCGAAATTCGACCTTCTAGCTCTAATGTTTATCAAGTTAAGTATTCCGGCAACAAGCGTGGCTTAAAAATAACCCAAGGCAACAAAAAACTGGAAATTAAGGAGCTTGTATTTTTTGACATTCCGAAGCTTAAACGCAATATGGGTTCAAAGATTGTTTTGGAGGTGCCACATTTACTTGATAAAGTTGATCTAAATATGAATGCTGGTTTGGTTAGTATCGAAAACATGGCTATTCAAGATTTAAGCGTGGACAGTAATGTCGGAGCAGTTAATTTATGTAATTTGCAAATTACTAAAAAATTGAAACTGCATGCTGATGTAGGTGCTATAAAAGCCAGCCTAGTGCATGACCCAACTAAGACATACGTCATACATAAAGACAGCGATATTGGTAAAATCAATATTGACCCTAAATTTATGCAAGAAGGTACAGGCAGCGACAAAGTCTATATTGACTTAGACACAAATGTTGGCAATATCAACCTTTCTTGCGCTGAGAAGTAAGGGAAAAGCTAAGGCAAAATGCTCTTCTAAGACTAGGCCGCACATATGCTTTTTGAATATGTGCGGCCTTTTTGGCTATAACGAATTTCAAGCCATTAATATTTGTTCATGCTTTAGGTTAATCAGCAGATTTTTGTTTGCTTTCCCAGGTTAAATTGAGCTTTTTATTTTTGTTGATACAATCTAACAGGTACAAATTGATTAAAGTTTGATAGGGAATGCCTGTTTGCATAGCTTCTTGTTTGAAGTAATCAATCACATTGGGCGAGATTTTGATAGTAACCTGTTTTTTCAGTTCCTTAGCGTAAGGATTTTGCCGAGGATTTAATTTTTCAATATCATATTCGTTTAGCATATGTGATACCTTCTTTCTTTGTGGCTTTGCGAGCCGATATGATTCTGATAACGTCATCATCTTCTCTATAACAATGGCAGACAATGCAAACTTACGCCTCAGAATTAATGCCCAAGATAATGAATCTTTCTTTGAAACCAGAATGCTAAGGGTTATCAAAGACGATAGCTGCTTCGTCATAAAAAACGGTTCTAGCTTCGTCAAAACTGATGCCGTACTTTTTCTGATTTAACTTGTTTTTATTTTCGTCCCACTCAAATACAAGCACCTGCAGCGCCTCCCTTATAAGTATGTTGTAGTTATAACATAGTTTATTAACTTTACTATTTGCTTGAAACTTTGCAGCCTTGTTTACAGATTATTTATTTGCAAAAACGCTTAACACTAGAGCTGAATCTAAGACTATGCTATAGTTAAATTATTATTTATTATGCTGAATGCGGAGCTAAAAATTATGAAAAGAATAATTTCCTGGATGCTAATTGCTTGCTTAATCTGTCTGAGTGCTTGTACTCATAGAAACTCACAAGAATTTTATGGCTTTCGCTTAGATGGTAAGGCTCAAGCTTTTGAATATGGCTTACAAATTCCGCCTGTACCCATAAGTTATAAAATTAGACTTAGCGATACACAGGCTGAGGAACTAAAAAAAGTGCTTATGCAATTAAAAGAGAATGACTTTGAGATTGCTTCGCTTCCTGATGGTGGGGAAATGCATGAGCTTTATTTTGAAAATGGTGCGAGCTTTGGATTCAACAATAAATATATTGCCTTTGCAGATAAACAGACAGATGAGCTACACAGTTACAAGCTCAAAGCAAACGGCTCAACTAGTTTACAACAACTCAATAACTTCATTCGTAAAAAAGTAGTCAGCATAGGGCGCATTGATAAGCTAGAACAGATTGCCAAAGCCTATTTTGATAAGAATCTGCGCCATAAGAAAGAGAGTTAGCCATGCAGTTACGAAAAATCTTGAGTTTAATAGTGCTTGTTTCAGCTTTAGCAGCTTGCCAAATGCCTAATAAGCTACCTAAAACTACAAACACACAGCCAAATCCAACCCCAGCTCTAACCTATGCACAGCGAGAAGATATGCTACTAGGTTTTGATTTCCTGAAATTAGATGCAAGTATTGATTGTCACATTAAACAGGAAGCACAGACCATAACTTATAGCAGTAGATTGGAATTAAACAGCATTCACAAGCAAATTCGAGATAGGGCCTTTGATTTCAGACGGGCATTGAAGGAATTGCAAAATACTTATTTCAGCAAGCAAACGGAACTAGCGCCAGTTGTAATTTCTTATGTATTAAAAAGTATAGACGGAGCTAATTCGCTAACCTTTAGTGATGATAGCCTGATTGTTAAAATTGGTGATGATGTTCAAGCCTATAAGGTCAAAGCTGAGGGAACAAAAGCTTTCAACAAAGTGTTGAATATGATTAAGAACGAGTTTGATCAGGAGTTAATTAAGAAATTGCAGGCTGCTTTAGATGAGTAGATATTTTGCTGATATATGCGTAAAATATGCTCCATATATGCGCAATAAGCGTGTGATTATTGACTTTTAACTATAACTTTCAGATCATGAATGATAATACATGACAAAGGAGTAGAGATTATGGCTAAAGTTAGTACCAATATCAATTTGGATGCTGATCTTAAGCGTTCAGCGCAGCTTTTGCTTAAGGATTTGGGTATGGATCTGACAACAGCGGTGACAATTTTTCTTAGGCAAGCTGTTCGTGAACAGGCTATTCCATTCAAAATTACCCGAGATGTTCCTAATGCTGACACTATGGCAACCTTGAAAGAATATGCTGAGATGCAAGCACACCCTGAAAATTATAAGCGTTACGCTAATTTTAAGGAAGCAATGGAAGATGTTCTTGGATGAGTTTACAGATCGTTTTGTCAAAGCGCTTCAAAAAAGATTTGAAGCTGGCAAAGCGGCGAGGGCTTGATCTCAATCTATTGAATAAAATCGTGGATAAATTGGCTAATGGTGAGAAACTAGACGAAAAATATAGAGATCATGAACAGTTTGGTGATTTGTTTGGCTTTCGTGAATGCCATATTAAGCCAGATTGGATGTTAGTTTATCGTATTGATGGATGTAACCTTGTCTTGTTTTTGAATCGTACGGGTTCACATGCTGATTTATTTAGTATGTAAGTGTTGATAGGTGCTTAACTGTCACTTTTAATTTTAATGTGTAGCGGAATATCATATTTTAATACAAAATGCCCTCTTTACCGTTGCCCATTAAACAGGAAACATAGCAGTAAAGAGGGTACATTTCGTTAAATTCAGCTGTGCTTTTTAATTAAACACAAACTTATTATGAGCTCACTTATGCAAATTTAGGATTTTCTCCGACAAAATCACACGCTCATTGAAGCGCTCACTTGCAAGCTCACATTCTAACTTAGTAGGATGGTTTTTGAATAACTCATAGCGAAGCCCTTTTTCTGGCGTAAAAGCGTGATGATGCATCGGCCAATTTTCCTCCATCTTGCTTTCTGCAATTGACTTAAACCGCGCAATGATGTCTGGGGCGAGGGCTCCGTTACAGACATAACTACCAATCACCTCAGCGCCTGCTGCTTTCACCAAATTAACACCACTTTGGATGGACTTGAAAGCATGCTCAGATTCGGCAAAATAAGCCAAAGTGCAAAAGACGAAAACGCGCTTACCCTTGAGATTAGGTAGGAACTTTTTCAAATCATCTTCCATACTAGCTTGGGAAACAAAATAACCGAGTGCTACAATATCGGCATCACTTACATCTGGTTTATTGCGAAAATTGTCGATCGATTTTGCAATTTGAGAAATTTCTGGATAAGCTTTAAGCTGGTCAAGTCCGGCATACAAAGCCTCGGCAACTCTTTTTGTACAACCTGTGAGTGAACTATAGATAATAGCGAATTTCATTTTTATACCTCTTTCATGTTGACGTTAACTATTAGCTTTTAAGTATGCGAACTTTTTAATTATCTCAAAAAATAAAATGTTTGGCTGTGTAATGCATCACTTTTTCTAAGATGTAATCCATACCTCTTAGCCCCATGAAGGGAAGATGCTCAGCATAAATACTTGTGTGATACCACGGGAAACTGATTAAGACCTTTTCATTACTTGCATCAAGTAAATCCAAAGTCTCCTCATCGGCAAAGACAAGCGCATCGTGCCACGTTTGACAAGCTGCAATGCGTTCTTCTTCAGATGCCGTTAAATCAAGTTGCGCAGCAAACTCCAAGCCAAATGGCTTGAGAGCTTCTGCTAAACCCAAGTTGACTTCTTCTCTAGCTACACTGTAGATGAGAAGCGGTTTACTCGTTTGACGAAGATAGTAAGGCAGCATTTTTAGGCGCGCACAACGACTATCAACTTTTTCCCTAAAATTCGACTTAATGTTAAGCTCAAGCAACTTAGCAATTTGTTCCGAACTATTTAAGCAAGCCTGATAGCCATAAAAATTCAGCTCTAAATAAGGCACGTTGAACTTTGCTTGTAACGCTTTAGCTAAAATCAAGCGCACGTCATACCAAGTCGAAGCTGAAATTGAACCGTTCAAAAAGGCTAAAACACCCGACAAGCTATCACTGTATATAAGTTGCAATAAAGTCGTGAAACCCATGAGTACCGAGTTGATTGCCACGCCTGACAGAACAATACGAACAGGATTCATTGATGGAAAATCAGGGCTTTGTTGCTGATGAACGCCTATATAGATTTCAAGAAATATGCGAGCTGTCGATCTTAGGCAAAGTGGACATAGCTTATAAAAAAATGCTGCAACAGGCTCTGTTCATTAAGGACCACCCCAATGAAGGGAGACTTTGCAGAGTATTTCTCAATGCGATGAATCAGGCGCATTATCATATATTCTTAAACGCCTTTGATGTGTCTTTTCACCAGCTATGCTATCAGCACGGCATTCTGTTCCATGAGATTAAAAATTGGGATGATTTTGTTAGAACTGGTCAACAAATTATTTATGATTATGCGCTGGCGGTACACAGTATTCATGCCAAGCATCACGGAGCAATTTACAAAGTAATTAGGTATATAAGGGACAATTTGGATACAGCACTCAGCTTAGAACAGATGGCCAATGAGGTGTTCATGAGCCGTTCCTATCTTTCCCATAGCTTCAAAGAGACGATGGGTGAGAATATCAAGGATTTCATCTATCGGGAAAGAATGCGCTTAGCTGAGAATTTGCTGATTTCCAGTAATTTGGGCATCGAAGAAATTTCTCTCCGCTGCGGCTACCAGTCTTTAGCGTATTTTTCTGCTTCTTTCCGTCGCTTCTTCCATATGAGTTCGACTGAATGTAGAGATTATGTGGAATAGGATAGTACACTGCTAGATTGAAAGAAAAAGGCTAATTGTTGTGAAAGGCTTACCGTTATTTAAAGAAGCTGTTGGTATCGATTTCTTTGCAGAACAGAGAGTTTCTAGTGACAATAACGAAATGGTATCGCCATGTTTTAACAGTATTTATACTAATAATGTCATTTCGATTGTTGCATTAACGCATCAGGTAAAACATCTTTACTGAAAGTAATTTCTTTTGTTATCGAATTTATCAATGACGAATCTATCAATAATATTAGCAATAAAGATATTTTACGAGATTCAGAAAATGTAGAAATTATAGCCTATTTCTTTGACCCTAAAAATGGTGTATGCAAGCTTGAATCAGAAATTAGCAGAACAAAAGATAATAAAATTGAAAGTAGATATATTATCAACGATGAACGCTTATGGGTAAAGAAAAAATCTAAGGTAAAAACAAAACAAGATTTGTTTAAGTTTAATTCTGATCAATTGGCTAAAAAAAGAGATAATAAGGCCGAATTTTTGAAAGATGATACCAGTATCATACTGTCTATTAATAGGAACCAACGCTTTTACTTGAAGGATTTAATTAAGTTAACAAACGTAAACTTATTGAGACTAATTGGCAACTTTCCGCATGAATTAATTGCTTTTTTGGATCCGAACATTGAGAACATTTCCTTTGATAAAAATACTGGAGAAGCAAAATTAAAATTTTATGGTCGATAAGCAATTGTTGTTACAAATCCACTTCTTTTTGAACAATATCTTTCATCTGGGACAATTAAAGGCATCAACATATTTATTAACGCCATGATGGTATTTGAAGAGGGCGGATATTTAATTGTTGATGAGATTGAAAATCATTTTAATCATGAAATTGTAGCTACACTTACAAGATTCTTTATGAATAAGCTGGTAAATAAAAATGGAGCAACATTAATTTTTTCAACCCATTATTCAGAATTGCTTGATGAATTTGATCACAACGATGGAATCTATATTGTTAGAAATAAAAATGGTATTTATGCGCAGAAACTTAGCGAGATTCTTCAAAAAAATGATATAAAAAAGAGTGAAGCTTTCGAGAGCAATTTTCTTGGAGGAACTGTACCTACTTATGACTCCTATATTCAGTTAAAAGAAGCCATTATTTCAGGAAAAATACGGGAGACATAGAGTTTATGGGGCTGAAGATAAGATAGTAGCCTGCATATACCAAGGAAGTGCAGAAAGCGTTATTGTAAATAAGTTGTTGGATGCCAAAAAACTAATTTTCTCAATAGATGATCTACTAGATAAAGAAGTCTTAAGAACAAGAGGTGCTAAAAAATTTGAAGAAATGAAAAATGCTTAGCAGATCTCATTGCTGAATAAGCTAATTCAGATGCTTTATTTAAAATGATCTGGCTGATAATTTAAATATCGTCCCCTTTGATTGATTTTGTGATAGCGTTGACAGAGTGTTGGTAAGCACTGGGTGTAAGCTGGCACAATTGCTTGAAGCGTTTGGAAAAATGCTGCTGGGAACTAAATTGGAGCAAAATTGCAATTTGTCCTACACTTAAGCGATTTTCTCTAAGCAACTCTTTCGCTTTTTCCATCTTCAACAAGGTAAAATAAGCATAAACACCACAACCTTTGTGTTTATGAAATAAACTTTCGATATTGGAACAGCTAAAAGCAAAAATTGTCGATAGTTCTTTGAGTGACAAGTTGCTGAAAATATGATCTTCCAGATAGCTACAAATTAGATCAATGGGAGCTGATACTGACTCATCATTAATTGCTTGCTTGGAATTGCTTAGATGCGTGTGAATTTGAATCTTTTTTTTATTTGGCAAATGTTCGACAACTTGGGCTAGACTACGTTGCCTGATTTTCAGCAAAAAATACTCCAGACTGATTTTTAATAATTGCTTTTCACCAGGCAAAAGATTCGGTCTAAAACAAACTTTTTCTACTTGAGGGATATTGAGCGGACTTTGAAAAATCTGCTTAGCATTGCTGAGCAGCGTGGCAAGTAATTCTTTTTCTTCCTGACTTAAAGAAAGCACTTTGTGCTCAAAAAACTTTAAGAGTGGCGAGGCTGAAACGAAAGAAGCAACAGCTATACTCGGTGCTTGATTATTATGGGCTTTCAAAGCGTGAAATTCGTTGGGCTTGTGAAAGATAATCTGACCTGATTTGAGAATTTGCTGTTCATTATCTGTTTTGACTAATATTTGCCCCTTGTTTACATACATAAATTCCCAAAATGGGTGTCGTTCGCCAGCAAAGCTGAACTCTTTGCTATATTCAAAATAGTGAACGGTAATTATAGCCGTAATAGCTAATTCAGTTGGTAGGTAGCTTGCAACGTATGTCATGAGCCAATTCCTTTCATCGCTTTTGTTCAATTATATACATTATTTAGCAGAATATATAACAAACTTTAAGCAGAGACTGATATCTTATTTATATGCAAGGTGAATAAAAAAGAAGCTGTATAGGAGCATACATTTATGGAGGTTGAATATAAGCAAAGTGGCTTTAGCCTGGATGAAAACACATTGAGCCTGCAATTTTGGCAAAATGGCTGTCAAGTAGCACAGTGCCATAACGAAAGCCCTTATCTTCTCATTGACGGTGAGAAACTACCATTTACCGCTGCCAGACAGATTAAACATACAAGCTATCGAACAGGTACAGGCGTAGGTGTTAAATCGACATATAGCAATATTGCATGGCATGGCAAACAACTGAAATTAACCTTTAGCACCAAAATAACACTTGAATTTAGTAGCGAAACTTTTTATTTAGAATTTATACCTGAGTGTGAATTAGACAAAGAACTGAAATTGGAAGCGCTAAACTGGCCAGCATCTCTGGAACTGACGGCAGCTGAAATAGAATCAAACACAAACAAGTTCTGCCCGCCACCAACAGGCGCTAATTACACTGTTATCCCTTATATGCAAGGCCTTTTAATTCCAGATACTTGGCCTGAAACATTTCCTAACTTACCGTTTGATGGACGCTTTGGTACAGAGGCAGCTTACTTACCTTGGTTTGCACAATTTAAAGGCCAAACAGCCTACATGGCAATTGTAAAAACCGCAGCCAATGCTAAATACAAAGTTACCCACCAAGCTTACGAGCCAACAGAAGTTGAACTAAGTTTTGAGCCAAGTTTAGGCCAATTAGCCTATAAGCGTGTAGTTCAGTTGGTACTCTTTACCAATGCCGATTACAACACAGCTTGTGCCTATTATCGCAAACAAGCCAAAGCTGAGGGCCGCTTCCTTTCCTTAAGCGCCAAAGCTGCTCTAAATAAGAAAGTTGCTGATTTAGTGGGTTCTTTCTTTGTGCATTGCGGCATTAAGACCCATATTCAGCCAGAATCTGACATGTATGATCCAAGTGCCCCTACCAAAAACGAACGACTTGTCACATTTAAAGAGCGCGAACAAGATGCTATAAATTTTGTTAAGCGTAAAATTAAAAAACTATATATGCACTTAGACGGTTGGGCAGAACCTGGCTATGACAACGAACATCCTGATTTCTATCCAGCTTGTGAAAAAGCAGGTGGATTTGAGGGCATGCGGCAATTAATTCAAGCTATGCATAAAGCAGGCTATCTATTCGGCATTCATGATCAGTATCGTGACTTTTACTTCAAAGCCCCTAGCTTTGACAGAAATCAAGCCTGTCAACAATCTGACGGCAGCATTTATGAACACAAAAGATGGGCTGGAGGTCGCCAATCTTACTTATGTGCAAGTGTCGCTAGACAATATGTGCGCCGCAATTTTACTCGCTTGAAAGACGCTGGTATAACGTTAGACGCTGCATATTTGGATGTATTTACGTGTAATGAGGGTGATGAATGTTACAATCCAGAACATTTGATGAGTCGAGTCGATTGCTACAAATATCGCTGTGAGTGCTTTGATTATCTAACAGCTAACGGAATCATTCCTAGCTCTGAAGAAGTCAACGATTGGGCTGTGAGGAGCTTAGTTTTCTGCCATTATGCGCCTTATGATTTCATGCTAAGAAAACCAGGCGCCCCGAAATATGGCCTGCCAGTACCATTGTTCAACTTGGTTTATCATGACAGCTTAATTATTCCATGGATGATGGAAAAACACGAAAAAGAAGACTACATGCTGTATGCTCTATTAAACGGCGGAGCACCTTATTATATTCGTGATGCAGCTTATCCTAATATTGATGGTGCATTTAAGAGCCAAGCTATGCCTGAAGAAATGCAGCGTGAGCGCTGCCAAGTGGTGGCGGATTTACATGCACAAGTTGCTTATATGCCTTTACGAGAGCATCATTTCTTGAACCAAGCTGGTAGCAAGCAGGTGAGCGTGTTTGCTAATGAAGTGGAAAATAAAAATAAAGATCTAACAAAAGTGCTAGTGGATTTTACAACAAGTACTTATAAGATTACGTCTGAGGGGGGAAAAACAGCAGTAAGGGAGGCAGACAGACCCATGCAAAAATAATGAGTTTTAGCTTCTAGTTTTAAGGGGCAAACTATTTTAAGAGCGAAATAGCTTCAAGGGGAGGATTAATATGAAGTATAAAAGATTATTAGCTAGTTTGCTTAGCGCAACACTATTAGTTGGTCTAGGCGCTTGTGGCCAAAAGGGCAAAACAAACTCGTCTGAAAAAGCCAAAGCAGGCGGCGAAAAAGTTGAACTGACATTTGGTATCTGGGATAAAAAACAGAAACTCGCGATGGACAAGTTAGTTGAAACATATGAGAAAAGTAATCCAAATGTCAAAGTTAAAATTCAATTGACACCTTACAAAGAATATTGGACCAAACTAGAAGCAGCTGCTACTGGCGGAACTGCACCTGATGTTTTCTGGGTCAACGTTTTACACTTAGATAGCTACTTAGAAGGTGGCATTCTACAAGATATTACAGAAGCTGTCAAAGCTAGCGATTTCAAAGAAAATTATTCAGCTGCTTTGCTCAATAACTACGTTCGTGACGGCAAAAACTATGCTGTGCCAAAGGACTTTGATACCAATGCTTTGTGGTATAACAAAGGCTTATTTGATAAAGCAGGCGTAAAATATCCAACAGACGATTTAACATACGAAGATTTCGTCAAACTTTGCAAAGAACTCAAAGCCAAGCTGCCTAAGGGCGTTTATCCATTTGCTTGCCCAGTCGATTTCCAAACTTGGTATTACCAAACAATCTATGCTAACGGTGGTTACATCATCAACAAAGAAAAGACAGAAACAGGCTATATGGATCCTAAGACCCAAGGCGGTATTGCGTGCTGGATTGATCTCATCAAACAAGAATTATCACCAACAGCTGCAACCCTTTCTGAAACAAATGCTGACGCTATGTTCGGCTCAGAACAAATTGCCATGAATTTTGCTGGCTCATATATGTTGCCTGAATATGCGGGTAATGAAGTAATTAAGGGAAAAATCGATTGCGTAGAGATTCCAACTTTTAATGGCATAGAAGCTAACTGTATTAACGGTTTAGGCTATGCTGTTTATGCTAAGGGCAAAAATACTGAAGAAGCTACGAAATTTGCTATTTGGTTAGGTAGCAAAGAAGCTATGCAAATTCAGGGCGAGAGCGGCGTAGTTATCTCAGCTCGTAATGATGCAAAAGCTTTGTTTGAAAAAGCAAGTCCAAATTATCATTTATCAGCCTACATTGAGCATGTAGACAAAGCTTATCCATTACCAGTTTGCAAGAAAGCAGCTGAACTTTATAAGCTCGAATCTGAGTGGTTGGTCAAAGCCTATAATGGCGAAATGAGCCTAGAAGATGCTTGTAAAGCACTTAAACCTTTAGCTGACAAGTTACTAAAATAAGTAACTTTTTCATGATGTAAGGGAGCTAGGCAAACTAGTTCCCTTTCACTTACCTAAGGAAGGACTTTATGACTAGAAAGTTATCAGGCAAACTTAAGACATGGGCAGTTGCTTATTTGATGATTGCCCCTGTTACCTTAGGCTTGTTTATCTTTTATCTTTGGCCTTTTGTCCAAAATATCTGGTTCAGCTTCAACGATGTCAACAAGTTCAACATGACGAGCTTTGTCGGACTTGAAAATTACAAACAACTATTAACTGACAAAACTGTTTGGCAGAGTCTGTATAATTCCTTGCGTTATGTTTTGATTGTCGTACCAGTTGGCCTATTCTTGTCAACTGCTTTAGCTGCCTTGTTAAATACCAAAATAAAGGGCCAAGGCCTTTATCGCATCCTTTATTTCTTGCCATCTGTCACAATGTCAGCCGCAGTGGCCATGATTTGGAAATGGATGTTTAACGAGCGTATGGGTATTTTGAATGCCATATTGCAAGCATTCGGCTTAGAAGGCCATAATTGGCTGACTAATGCAGATACAGCTTTGTATTGTATAGCTGTAGTAGGTATTTGGATGGGCGTTGGGTACAACATGGTTATTTTGCTAGCGGGTATGCAAAATATTTCCAAGACTTATTATGAAAGTATGCAGATTGATGGCGCTGGCAAGATTCGCATGTTTTTCAGTCTAACTTTACCGCTTTTAAGCCCGACGATCTTTTTCGTGACAATTACGAGCTTTATCGGAAGCTTCCAGGTCTTTGATGTAATTTACATGATGATAGGACCACAAAATCCAGCCTTTGCAGATACCCAAAGCGTAGTTATGTTGTACTACCAGACAGCCTTCGAATATGGTTACAAAGGCTATGCAGCAGCTATTTCGGTACTGATTTTCTTTGTGATTTTAATTGTGACAATTATCCAGATGATCTTGCAAAAGAAGTGGGTGACTTATGCCTAAATTAAAAAAAGTAGATTTGGAAAAGGGGAGGCGTAAAATGCGCACAAAGCAACATGCCAATATCGTGGTTCATATTGTTTTATTGCTGGGAATTAGCTTAGTTATCTTTCCATTTCTCTGGATGGTTTTAACGTCATTCAAAGGTAATGGTGAAGCGGTGCAAATTCCACCGACTTTTTGGCCGAAAGAATTTAAAGTTGTTGCGTATGAGACGATTTTTGAATCTTTACCATTTGTGAAAATTTTCCTAAACACGCTCATTTCAACCGCCGTCACAACCATCTGCCAACTTATTTTTTGCGCCATGGCTGGCTATGCCTTTGCACGGATCAAATTCCCTGGCCGTAATTTTATCTTTATGCTATTGCTGTCAGTTTTGATGATTCCAGGCCAGATTTTCATCATCCCACAATACTTGATAGTCCAGAAACTAGGCTTATTAGATAGCATTCCCGCTTTGTTTTTGCCTAACTTGTTTAGTGTGTTTGGCACTTTTTTACTTAGACAATTTTATTTGTCTTTGCCTAAGGAGTTAGAAGAGGCGGCAATCTTGGATGGCTGTTCACAGTTTGGTATTTTCCTTTATGTGATGACCCCGCTTGTGAAACCAGGCTTAGTTGCTTTGGCAATCTTTGTCATTAAGTTTGCCTGGAATGATTTCATGTGGCCACTCATTGTGAACACGAGCCCTGACAAAATGACCTTAGGCCCTGGCTTGTCCACTTTGCAGAGTCAGTTTTCAACGCAGTATCCGATGCAGATGGCAGGTGCTGTCTTAGCCGTTATTCCGTTGATAATTGTGTTTGCAATTTTCCAAAAGCAATTCATCGAGGGTGTGGCCCAGAGCGGAATTAAGCAGTAGGAGAGAGCGAGCTTGTAACTGGCTATTTTACTTCTGCTTAGTTAAAATGCTTTTATAAGTATTTTGTAGGTCGCCAATTTTGAATTAGCAGTTTTGGAATATGAGCAATGTGGAGAGGTAAGGAGTATGGCAGAATTAACAAATAGTAATAATGAAGCAGCACAAAGAGCAGAATTACATAGAAAAATCTGGGCAATTGCTGATGATGTACGTGGCGCAGTAGATGGATTGGATTTTAAGTAATATGTTTTAGGCATTCTGTTCTATCGCTTTATTTCAGAGAATATTACCGAATTTTTCAATCAAGCTGAGCGTGAAGCTGGTGACGTAGACTTTGATTATGCTGAAATTTCAGATGAAGAAGCTGATTGTGATTTTCGCCCTGATACGGTAGACGCTAAAGGCTTTTTCATAT
Organism: Amygdalobacter nucleatus; assembly: GCF_029167365.1. NCBI lineage: Bacteria > Bacillati > Bacillota > Clostridia > Eubacteriales > Oscillospiraceae > Amygdalobacter > Amygdalobacter nucleatus. The sequence goes on along the minus strand of NZ_JARFNM010000001.1, from coordinate 1,472,888 downwards.
TACCGAGCCAATTGTTTCAAAATGTGGTTAAAACTGCCAAAGATAACGAAAACCTTAATACAGATCTAGACAAAATATTTAAAGCTATTGAGGGCAGTGCTGTGGGCTTTAAATCTGAAAATGATATTAAGGGGCTGTTCGAGGATATTGATACAAAAAGCAATCGTTTAGGTGGAACAGTAGAAGAAAAGCACAAACGGCTGACTGATATACTAACTGGTATAGCTAGTATCAATTTTGACGATTTCAAAGATAACGATATTGATGCTTTCGGTGATGCTTATGAATATTTGATTTCCAATTACGCAAGTAATGCTGGTAAATCTGGCGGTGAATTCTTTACACCACAGACAGTTTCCAAGCTGTTAGCTAGGCTGGTAATGGTCGGTAAAACGAATATTAACAAGGTGTATGAGATAACTTTACAGGAAATGATACCAAGCCTATTGGCTGTTGCTTAAAAGAACACTGTAAATAAGGATTTATTGTAGGCTTGTGAAACAGAAGAACGTGAATGAAAGTCTGGCGTGAATTGACGCTGGATTTTTCCTTTTTAGGGGGTGTCTTTTTTGCTTTTAGGGCTGTGCGATTTAGACAAGGGTGTGTGTTTTTGATTCAGGGAGTGTTCTTTTACTTCTTATGGGGTCTATAAGTGCTTGACTTATTCCGGAGGTTGAGTGATGTATAGGCTACAAGGAGGATGAGTCAATGCGAGAAGCAAAGAAAATACTGCAAGACGAGATGGATTACAGTCTTTGTAAACTACTTTTAGACTATTTGCATTTCAAAGGCATGGTTGATGACAAATCATGGCAGTTATCAGTTACTCAGATAAAAGATCACTATGATCCTCCAACTCTTATGCTGGAGGGAATTTATGGTAAAAGAAGTAGTAAAACTGACACCAAGAATTTTTAAACTGACGAAAATTAAAAAGATAAGAGTTGCAGCTTATGCCCGCGTTTCAACTGAAAAAGATGAACAGCATAATAGCTTAGAGGCACAAAAGGCTTACTTTACAAAGTATATTAAAGAGCGAAACGATTGGCAGTTTGCTGGTCTATATTACGATGATGGTATTTCAGGTCTAAGGCATAAAAATAGAGATGGTTTTAATCGTCTGATAGAAGATGCTTTGCAAGGAAAAGTTGATTTAATCGTTACCAAATCAATCAGCCGTTTTGCCAGAAACACGGTAGACAGTCTTTCAACTATTAGAAAGCTTAAAGGAAGAGGAATCGGCGTATTCTTTCAAAAAGAAAACATTCATACGCTTGATACTAAAAGCGAGTTCGTTCTTACCTTAATGTCGAGCTTGGCGCAAGAAGAATCACGCTCGATCTCTGAAAACTGCACATGGGGACAAAGGAAAAGATTCGCAGACGGTAAGGTTACCGTGCCTTTCGAACGATTTTTAGGCTATGATCGAGGTGAGGATGGAAACCTCATCGTTAACAAAGAGCAAGCCGTAACGGTTAAAAAGATTTATCGCATGTTTTTACAAGGTTACTCAGCTTTTGGGATAGCCAAAGCACTTACTGCTGACAGTATACCGACACCAGGAGGCAAGAAAAAATGGTCGGCAGGAACAGTCCATGCCATCTTAAGCAATGAGAAGTATAAAGGCGATGCCCTCTTACAGAAGAGCTTCACGGTGGACTTTCTAACCAAGGAGAAGAAAAAGAACGAGGGAGAAATCCCTCAATACTACGTGACAGGAAACCATGAGGCCATTATTCCACCGTCTACCTTTGACAGGGTGCAGAAACTTTTAGCGCTAAGAAAGGGCGGTAAAAATCGCATTTCAAGCGTCAGCATATATTCAAGCAAGATTAAATGTGGCGATTGTGGTTCATGGTATGGTTCTAAAACATGGCATTCAACAGATAAGTACCGTACAAGAATCTGGCAATATAATCACAAGTTTGAAGAACACTGCACCACTCCACACTTAAAAGAAGAAGAGATTCAAACGCTGTTTATTAAAGGTGTAAATATGCTTGTTAAAGATAAACAAGAAATCATCGCAACGCATAAAGAGATGGTAAAAACTGTTTTTGATACTTCAAGTCTTGAAAATGAACAACTGAAACTTGAAGAAGAACTCAACATCGTAGCTGACAAGGTCAACAACTGCATCAATGAAAACGCACGGAAATTGCAGGACCAAGATGAGTATGAGAAAAAATATACGAGTCTAGTGAACAGGTTTAATACTGTAGAATCAAGGCTTAAAGAAGTCAAAGCTATAATTGTGGACAAGCAAGACGTGATGAGGTTGAATATTTTATCGAGGATTTGAAAAAGCAGAACTTGTTAACTGTGTTCGATGAAAACGTCTGGCTGAGCATGGTTGACTATCTAACCGTGCATCAAGATGGAAAGGTTGAGTTTACCTTCCTTGATGGGAGCAAAACAGAACTAAAGTGTTAAGGTTATAGGAAATGTTACAGGGCAAAATAAAGGCACATCAGCAGGTCGCTGACGTGCTTTTTTGCTGTTAAAAGAGTATAATAAAATTAGTTGGGTATCGATGGAGAGAAGGGGGTGTGGCTGTCTAAAAAGATGTCCGCACCCCCAGTCTTAAATTCTTCTTTTAGTCGATATTCACGAGTAATTGGATTTTTAGGCTGAAGTCCAGTTGCAATAAGGGCTTGTTTCAACTCAGCAATATAACGTGAATCGTTCAGACTATGGAAAAACATAGTTTTCCAGAATACGATAATCGTTCGTAAGGTCACCATCAAACTTACGCTTATATTTAAGGTCTTTGTCGCTTTCATATACAAACGGACAATAGCGTGCCCCACGACCAATCAGTCGAGCCTCTTTAATTGTATACGAACCGATTTTTCCAGCTTTACCGCTACCTTGATGACTATCATAAAGGCGCACAATATCAAAAAGGTTTAATACATACCAGTCTTCATTAAGCATATCAACAGCAAGAATAAGGCGAATGGATTATCTTTATCTTCGAGTGAGTTCACTTTAATTTTGTTAGCGTCATTACCGTCTGAAGATCCATTCATGATGATGGTGTTACCTTCAGAAAAAGAGTTCTTAAGACTATGCTCCAGGTTTTCAAGAGTGTCATCTTTTTCCCAAAATAAGCAATAGCCTTAGAAAGAAGCGGAATGTTAGCATTTTGCAAAGCTTTAATCTTATAGCTCGTGAGTTCCTCTAATTTTTTGAAAAACTCGTCATGGAAAGCTTCGGACTCTTTAATCTTTTGCGATTTAAGCATAATAACTGGTTTAATATTCAGTTTTAAGTCCGCAAAAAGATAACGACGATATTCGCTAAGAATAAGAGCTATAAGTGTGCGACCCCGGAGGTTCGTATCGGTTGCAAAGTTTTGAAAATCTTTCGTGTAGCCACTCGCACGGAAACGTTCCAGTGGATAGTTGTAAATGATTTTATTGTAGATTGTGATGTTCTTGCGTCCGGGCAGGTGCCACGAAACTATCTCGCTCATGAGCATGGACACCTCGTGCGGCGTGTAGAACTCGCCTGCTTTCTTGCCTGCGTTGGCGGCGAAGTTGCTGATAAGGTGCTCGTAGATGAAGCCCAGGATGTAGTCCTTGTATTCGTTTGCCTCGATTTTCGAGCGCATCTTGTTGGCGGATTCCCATATCTTTGATGCCAATTGCTGCTTGTTCGTCTATTAATCCTCGCTTCTGTAAACTTGGCTGATCGTTTCACCGTCCTGTTCTTGACGGAGCACGCACAGCCGTAGCTCACCTGGAGGCCGTCGTGGACAGTTTCGATACCAAGCTTCGGTTTAAAGGCAATGTTGGATGCTCCAGAAGAACCACCGCAGCCCCAAATGTCAATAAGAGCCAAAATGGCAAAGAATCAAGTGCACTATTGTGGTAAAAAATAAAGTTGAGGCTACAATTGAGATGTGGTAGTATGTAACATGATTATGAATTGCGAGATTTGGATGACTTATTCACCCGTAATGAAAGATGTAAACAATTCAAATTGATAGGGGACGTCAAAGAAAGGAAAATCCAACGCCATGCGTAGATGGATAAAAATTATGATAATAAAAAAGCAGATAAAACATAAAAATGTTATTAGGTTTTTTTCGCTCGCGTTGGCGTCCTTGATGATTTTATCTATGTCATGGACACCAATTACGTATGCCAAAAACTCGCAATACGGACCTCAATCTGAACCGCAAGTTGTCACTCCTGTAAAGGAAGAACCATCAAGTATCAAATCCAACGAGGAACAGGGCGAGGATCTAGAGATCGGGCCAGAGATTGTTGGTCAACCCGTGGGTGCTGCTATACCGGCACCGACCATTAACAAAGTCTTTTGCGACGCCACAACCATTTCCGGCGGTAAGGTACACAAAGCTAAGGTTAATAAAAAGATTGTAATAGCAACAGTCCATGTAACATTAAAGGCTAAAGACGGCACTGTTAAAGCCACTCTTTCCTATACCCCTAAAAGAGGAAATACCTGGAAAGTAGATTTACCTGCTGGAACAAAAGTTGAAGAAGGAGATACAGTTACTGTCTATCAACAATTAGATGAAGACAAATCACCAGAAGTAACTGCAAATGCTGAGCTATCAATAGCAGGTCAGACAACGCTCACAATGCCCGCCGGCGAAATCTGGATTGAACACACGAACTCCAACCAAGTAAATGACGATGAGAAAGCAGAAGCTACTGAACTGTTGAAGAACGCCAATCCGGAAATTGCGAATAAAATTAAGAGTGTTACATTTTCTATCGATGGCACGGATCATGCCTACTATGAAGTGACCTATACCGATAGATCAACCTCCGGAAAAATTGAAGCTCCGGACCTAAAAATCAAAACGGTAACGGAAACATCTGCTGCTCCGACAATACAAAAAGTCCAGGTAACAGATGGACAGATTATCGTTACATTTGCTGAAGAGGTTGCCGCAGGTACGAAATTTTATTTTGTCAACAATTTCACGGATAACGAGGACAATAGTTTCTGTGAAGGTGGAAAATGTATAGTGGACAAATCGACATGGCGAGAGATGTCTCAAACAGTATCCGTTGACGGCACAAAAGTTACGTTCTCAATCAATGATGATGATTTAGAACTCGGAAAAAAGTTCGGTATTATTGTCAAAGAGCCACATAAATTCCGTTCTTGCGCGAAGTCTGAGCCGGTAATAACAACTCCCAAAAAGGTCGCCGTGAGAGATCCCAAAAAACTAACTGATGACGATAAAAAAGCCATCGATAAAGCTATTCGAGATGCCAATACGGTACATGGCGTATCTAAACTCCCCGATGGAACTGGATTTATAGACGATCCTGCGTTTATCGAGTTTGATAAAGACGGAAACGTTACAATAATCAGTCCTAATGATGTGGAAGTTGATTGGGATGGCGGCAATCCGGTATATCGAAAAAATGCCGATGGAACCTATAAACTAAACGATGGGGCCAAAGTCACTAAATTCCCTGCTAAAGATCTGGTAAAAAATATCGCACCTAAATCTCCGGTGATTGCAGTAGACACGGATAAGGGTGAAGTAACTATTACCCCACCGGCTTATAAAGATCCCGGTGATGATACCGACTTGGCGTCCTACACGATTACGTATAAGGACGAATCGGGCGCGGAGAAAACCGTCACCGCAACGCGAACCGTAGACGCTACCACAGGTAAGACCACGTGGACATCGGATGGTGCGACCGTTGATGCAAATACTGGGGTAGTAACCCTGGAGATTAAAGAGTTAGCAGTTGGAGCCACCATCACGGCAAAAGCAAAAGATAATGGTGGATTAATTCCTGAAGAAGCCCCGCTTGAATCGGATCTGGCAAGCAAGGCTCTCGAAACTGCCACTATTAGCTACGACGGTAACGGCGGCACCGGCGAAATGAAAGACAAGAAGCTAAACAAGGGCTCAAAGTACAAGATTTTGAGTAATGCTTTCACTGCTCCTGAAAATCAGGAATTTGACACTTGGGAAGTGAATGGCAAAAAACTAGCGCCAGGCACTGAGATTATGGTTGACAAAGATACGCAAGTCACAGCAATTTGGAAGGAGAGCCGGGTCAAGCTAAAAATCACTACATCCGTAACAAACGGAACCATTGATCCGAGCTGCGATGCATATAAGGGAGACAATAAGACCATAAACTATGCACCAAAGGATGGTTACAAGCTAAGGAGCGTAACCGTTGATGCCAAGGAAATGGATATATCTAAATATCCAAATAGCTATACCTTTACGAATCTCGATAAAAACCATGAAATAGCCGTTGTGTATGAACTCCCTACATACACAGTGACCTACGACTGGGGTAAGGACGCACCGGCAGGAAAAGAGCTCCCGAAGAATAGTGATAGTTACTATGCTGGTGATCACTACACCGTAGATACTACCTACAAGAAGAACGACACGGTAAAAGGTGAGAAGGACGGTAAGAAAGGTACGTGGACCTTCAGCGGTTGGACCGATCTGAATAACGGCACCATGGGTGACAAGAACGCAAGCATTACAGGTTCTTGGACCTTCACCGAAGCTAACAAGTATCAGGTTGTCTACAACTGGGGTAAGGACGCACCGGCAGGAAAAGAGCTCCCGAAGAATAGTGATAGTTACTATGCTGGTGATCACTACACCGTAGATACCACCTACAAGAAGAACGACACGGTAAAAGGTGAGAAGGACGGTAAGAAAGGTACGTGGACCTTCAGCGGTTGGAACGATCCGAATAACGGCACCATGGGTGACAAGAACGCAAGCATTACAGGTTCTTGGACCTTCACCGAAGCTAACAAGTATCAGGTTGTCTACAACTGGGGTAAGGACGCACCGGCAGGAAAAGAGCTCCCGAAGAATAGTGATAGTTACTATGCTGGTGATCACTACACCGTAGATACTACCTACAAGAAGAACGACACGGTAAAAGGTGAGAAGGACGGTAAGAAAGGTACGTGGACCTTCAGCGGTTGGACCGATCTGAATAACGGCACCATGGGTGACAAGAACGCAAGCATTACAGGTTCTTGGACCTTCACCGAAGCTAACAAGTATCAGGTTGTCTACAACTGGGGTAAGGACGCACCGGCAGGAAAAGAGCTCCCGAAGAATAGTGATAGTTACTATGCTGGTGATCACTACACCGTAGATACCACCTACAAGAAGAACGACACGGTAAAAGGTGAGAAGGACGGTAAGAAAGGTACGTGGACCTTCAGCGGTTGGACCGATCCGAATAACGGCATCATGGGTGACAAGAACGCAAGCATTACAGGTTCTTGGACCTTCACCGAAGAACCGGCCAAACCGGAGCATCCAATGAACCCAGGAACAGCACAGCCAGGTTCTATAAATGGAAATACAGGAAATACAGGAAATACAGGAAATACAGGAAATAAAGGGACAAATTCTTCTGCACATGTTATACTAAAAACTGGCGAAGCAACGAGCGTACCATTCTATGTAGGTGTCATGGCACTGATTGGATCTGCTCTTTCAGCACTAGCACTGGGGCTTAAGAAAAATAACAACCAATAGGTTAGGCAGTGCAACATAGGGAGTTTGTAATCCCGAACATTACGGTATAGTCGTGAAATATGGCTATACCGTTTTTTCGTCTTTCTGTTTCTGGGGTGGCATAAGATCATCGATGCAGCCCCATACGATATGCATCCTCTGCATCCTTTGGGCGCCCAAAATACTTTGTGAAGGCCAGCCTCAAGCATCGAAAGGTCGTTTGCTTTGAAGCTCCCGCCTTCATCGTCATATTTGGCAATTTCACCGTTTGACCTTGTAATCATTCCAGCACTTTTGCTCGTGGCTCCCCTGCCGCAGTCGTCACAAACCACAAAGTATAGATCCAAAGCTGATTTATACCTGCTAGATGATGTGTTTTGTAATAATTCTTTTGACGTTGTCTGAGCATAGGGCTCAATGTCTTTGCAAAGTGGTCCTTTGATTTGCCAGACCAATTTGCATGCCTGAAGTTAAGGAAATCTTTCGAATTTTGCTTCTGGTTCCTTAAAGGGCGGTCAGAAGACAATGCGCTTAAGTAATACAACCCTGTCATGAAATGCCGCAAGTCAGGAAAGGAGGGCGCATGGAAGTTATCTGCGAAGGGCCTGCGTCTCATAATGATGTTGTCTATAGGGGCGGCGTAACTCGCTATAGCCGTAGTGCTTCAACACTTCGGTCGTATCAGCGCCGAGCGCATCGCCAACATCGTCATCGCGGCTGGTTCAAGCGCATTATCATTCTTTTTTCTTACGCTTACGTCCCTTGGGGCTATCTGTTTTCAACAGGGCTTGCTGTCATGGCAACGCCCTTCCAAGATCACTCCTACCGAGCTTGTCAGTCTCTTTGAACGCAATCCCGAAGCACGCCAGTTTGTTTTGGATTTTGACAAGCGTCACAACGATCATCCAACTATTGATCTTTCTGAATACGCTCACAGTCCCATGGTTCCGCTCTTCTTGCTGTGGGATGAGCGCTGGGGCTATACCAACTATGCGGGTCAGTACTTTGCGCCTTCTGGTTGTGGTCCGAGCTGTTTATCGATGGCCTATATTTATCTTACGGTGGACGCATCGATGTCGCCTCTTGCGATGGGCGAGTTTGCAACAGCTCAGGGTTATGCAGTCGATGGAGAGGGTAGTGCCTGGGCGCTCATATCTTAGGGCGGTCGAAAATTAGGTTTAGATGCGACCGAGATTCCCCTGCAAGAGAAACGTGTTAAGACAGACCTCGAAGCAGGCAATCCCATTATTTGCATCATGGGTCAGGGTATTTTACCAAGACTGGTCATTTTATTGTTCTCGCTGGTCTTAGGGAAGAGGATATCGTTGTGCGTGATCTCAATAGCAGAGGACGCTCCAATAAGATTTTGACCTACTATGAGCTTGAGGGCCAGATTTAAAATCTCTGGGTCCTACGCAAAAGTCAAGTCTAGTAAGCAGAACTTGCCGTCTGCCACCTCATATATCCTCGTGAGAAAATGCTCTGGTTCGTATGCCACCTGCCCTGACGAAACATTGTATTGAAATGCAAGGGTCTATGTGAGAAAGAGTTCAAATGTATCGCATTCTTCTAGTAGATGACGACCGTGATATTGTTGGTGCACTCAAGATTTATCTGCAAAATCCCGACTATGAGCTGCTTTGTGCCTATGATGGCACGCGTACGCAGTGCGCTGCGCCGATATAAGCGGCTCGGTGCCGCCAATCCTCAGGACGAGGAGACTGCCGGAACACTTGTGCTTGGTGGTATCAAACTCGATGATGCCGCAAAAAAAGTTACCGTAGATGGCGAAGCGGTTGCGCTTGCGACCAAAGAATATGACACCTGCCATTTTCTCATGAAGCATCCTGGACGTGTCTACAGCCTAGTTGCAATCTACGAGCCAGTCTGGGGTGCGCCTTCGTATGGCTGTGAAAATACTGCTGCTGTTCACGTACGTCATCTGCTGCCTAAAATAAGATTTCAGAGTACAATGTTAAAGTTTCAGAGTATAGAGCAATAGTTTCAGAGTTATAAAGGCAAAGTTTTACTGTATCCAACACGTAATGAAACTAGAGATAACTTTACAGAAAATGATACCAAGCCTATTAGCTGTTGCTTAAAAGAACACTGTAAATAAAGGTTTATTGTAGGCTGACTAAGCAGAAGAACGTGAATGAAAGTCTGGTGTGAATTGACGCTAGACTTTTTTGCTTTTAGGGGTGTGTGCTATTTAGACAAGGGGGTGTTCTTTTAGCCCTTAGGGTGTTTATCAATACTGGACTTATTACGGAGTCTGAGTGATGTATAGGCTACAAGGAGGATGAGTCAATGCGAGAAGTAAAGAAAATACTGCAAGACGAGATGGATTATAGCCTTTGTAAACTACTTTTAGACTATCTGCATTTCAAAGGCCTGGTTGACTATCTAACCGTGCGTCACGATGGAAAGGTTGAGTTTATCTTCCTTGATGGGATCGTAATGAAAATAGACAAGTAAATAACGGATATACAATATATAAAGGCTAGTCAATATAGATTTTTCTTATATAATTAGCACAAGAAAAATTAGCATACAAGGTTGACAAGCCATGAAAAAACTAACAAAATCCATGACAGATAGACAGACAGCATAGATCTGTCCATTTTCACGTAGGATTTTTTAATTGGCAGAAATATATACCTGATGGATAGGTATGTATTCCTACCTATTTTTATGCAATTTTTAAAAACAATAAAAGGAACATTATTAGATTGATAAGGAGGAGAATATGAAAGCATTATTGAAAAAGACAATGGGTCTATTGATGGCAACATTAGTAGCGTTTGGTGTAATAGCTGGAACTACACAGGTATTTGCGGCTGATGATATACCCAACGCTAAAGCTTTTACAGTAACTAAAAAAGTAGCTGGCTCTAGTGAAGAGATGCCTGTTGGCGAATACGACACATTTATGGAATGTGTTAATAATATGGATATAAACGATGCCACGAGTTTATATACTGTATATGTAAATAAAGATACGGTTATTCCAGCAACCGAAGGTATGCATCTCAGAAGTAATAATAAAATAAGGCTAACTTCAGGTAAAGGTGGACCATACGAGCTTACAAGAAAAGGTCCGAAAGAGCTTATGGGTGTCGGAGAAGGTGCAGAGATTACAGTTGATAATATAACACTTGACGGAGCTCATGAGAGCGAGTGCTTGTCTGCCCTTACTGGAGGCAAGATCACTATTGGCAAAGGAGCGATAATTCAAAATTTCTCTGATGTTGAAATTTTTGATGGTCCAGCACTATATGTTAATGGAGGTACATTAACGATCGAAGATGAGGCTGTGATCAGAAATAATACATCTCACAATCAAGGTGGTGTCATTCAATCTAGACAAGGCTCTACTCTCAATATCAAAGGTGGTCTTTTTGAAAATAATAGCAGTACCACTTCTGGTGGTGGAGCGATAGCTTCTTTTGGTCAATTAACTATTACTGGTGGCACATTTAAGGGAAACAAAGTTCCTGACAAAAAAGTCGGTGGTGCTATCTGGATCGGTGAAACGAATCCTGCTACTATCGAGAATGCTAGATTTGAAGAAAATGAAGCAAGCACGGGCGGAGCGATTTATTCATCACAAGAACTAACAATAAAAAATACTACGTTTAGCAAGAATCAGGCTAAATGGGGCGGAGCGATTTTTAGTGTAAAGAAACTGACGATAAGTAAATCGAAATTTGATGCTAATAGTGCCATAGCTGCAGGAGGTGCTTTATACCTTAATAAGGATAATGGTGGAGCGGATATAAGTGAATCGCAATTTACTAACAATGTAGCTACTAGTGGTGGTGCAATTTACACCTATAAAGAAGATAATAACGATCCTACAAAGGACACAGAGGCATATAAGAATATAAGCACAGATGAGAAAACTTTGTTCAAAGGAAATCGGGCTATCTCCGGTAAATATACGGCACCAGAAAATTATGCTGACTATACTCAGCTTTTATTTAGTGGCGACTCTGATGCCGCACAAGCCAGTAATTTTCGAAAGAGCTTGCTTAATAACAATGACATAAACTATAAGAACCCTTATTTGTACGTTAACTTCGTCGATGGCGATAAGATTCATGCTACAAGGAAAGTAGAAAAAGGCAAGGCAATTGATACTGATGCGTTGACTAATGAGTCTATGCCGAAGAAACCAACGAAGGCTGGTTATACATTCAAGGAATGGAATACGAAGGAAGACGGTAAAGGTACTGAATTTACGGGAGCAAGCGTAGTTAATGGTGATATGACTGTATACGCTATTTACACGAAAGATCCTGTACCAAATCCGGATCCAACTCCAAACCCACCTACACCGACTCCGGAACTCAAGCCAAATCCTCAGACACCAGCTCCTCAGCCACAGCCTAAAAAGCATATTGGCATGATTTCTAAGACTGGTGAATCAGCATCGTTTGCAGGCTTGCTCACAGCTATAGGTTTCTCGATTGCAGGACTTGCAATTCTTCGTAAGAAGAAAATGATGGAAGAAAACAAGTAACTAGGCACTGCTTGTTTTAAGTAACGAGCATTGGTTATTAGAAGATGGCTCTAGCGATATGTTAGAGCCATCTTTTTGTATGTTATCTTTTGAGTGTTATTTGAGATATAAGCTTTCTTATTCTCAATAAAAAACAGTATGGTGCTCCAAGCTCTAAAGTTTCAGAGTACAAAGCAATAGTTTCAGAGTTACAATCGACCTGTTTTTATGTTTAAGGCACTTAGCTTTCAAGATATAATGAGTATTAGAAGATAAATTTGTAAAAGCTCATTTCAATAGATGAAGGAGGTGCTTTTATGTCCAATTCAAACTCAAATTACACTAAGCAACTCATTGATGATTACTGTGTGCTAGATACCGAAACGACCGGCTTATCTGCGTATTACGATGAAATTATTGAGATAGGTATTTTAAAGGTCAGGAATAATGAAATAGTAGACCGTTATGATAAGTTGATTAAACCGAGTACAGAAGTAGATGGTTTTATTACAGCATTAACAGGAATAACTAATGACATGCTGGAAGGTATGCCATCTATAGACAGTGTTAAAACGGATGTACTCTCGTTCATAGGTGATGACATTATTCTTGGTCATAACACCTCTTTTGATATGCGTTTTTTGAATGAGGGTTTTAAGGAACAATTGTCTAATCAGTATATGGATACGATGCAATTTGCTCGTAAACTGTATCCTGAGTTGAAGCATCACAGACTCTCCGATTTAACTGACTACTTAGGCTTACATAATAACGAACATCGTGCTTTATCGGACTGCGTATCAACGAAAGAATTATATGATGCCGTAAAAGCTAGTATGGCGGAGAAGAATCTCGCTATTGAAGATTTATGGATCACCGGCGAAAGCCACGGCGGCAAAGGAATAGATATCAAAGCCATTAAGCCTACTGAAGCGGTCATTGATGAAGATGGATTTTTCTATAATCGACATGTTGTTTTCACCGGTAAGCTTGAGAAAATGCTTCGAAAAGATGCGATGCAGCTTGTAGTGAATCTCGGCGGTATCTTAGATAATAGCGTGAATAAGCAGACTAACTATCTGATCCTTGGTGACAATGACTACAATGCAATTCTTAAAGGTGAGAAGTCTTCAAAGCATAAGAAAGCAGAAAAGTTAAAACTTGAGGGTCAAGATATAGAAATTATTGATGAGCGGACTTTCTATGATTTGCTGGAAATATAGTCTCAGATATAAGCCGTAAATAGTAAAAGAAATACCAAGCGTGAAGTTTAAAAGTGTTAGGTTAAAACTCAGAATGGAAAGTCAAAGTTTCAGATTCCTATAAATAGTTTCAGAGTTCAAAATTAAAGTTTCAAAGTACAGACAAAAAGTTTCAGAGTTCAAGGTCAAGGTTTCATTGTATCCAACACGTAATGAAACTAGACCCAACTTGTGCTTGTGGTAGTGGCAGCTTATTGATGGTAGCATTCAAGATGCATTAGATAGCTTAAGTACTTTTTATAAGCATGTGGCTAAGAAACCAGCTTTTATGTGCGTTATAGTCGGCCATTTAGATGCTGCTTTGCAAGAACCCAAAACAGGGATTTATATTGTGCCAATTACAGCACTTAGGGCGTAGCTATATTAGCTTTTGAAAGTGCTATACGGTAAGTGCTTAGTTAAATTATATAAACAGGCGGAGCTTTTAGCTTCGCCCTTAATATTTTAACTGCCAATAAATACTTACAAGAATGCAAATGTTTTATTTTTAGGTGACGCTAGCTCTATGCTAGAGACGCTTTTAATTTTGCATTAACGAGTTATGGTCATCACACATTAATTAAAAATGCGAGGTACAACTTAATTAAATCAAGCGTATTTTGCGGATTAAGGCCTGTTAATTTGGCTAGTTTATTTAGTCGATATTGAACAGTATTTTTGTGAATGAACAACTTATCTGCGCAAGCTTGTAGGGAACCATTACATTGAACGTACGCTTTGATAAGCTTTGCATAAATGGCATAATCATCCTTGTCGAGGAGATTATTCAGAATAATTTGCTTGTATTTGTTCAAAGTCTTTTTATCCACTGCGCTTAAAAGTAGCTCAATGTCAAAACGTGCATAACTAAAAATGTGCCGCTGCAAATTAGCTAAATGCCCCCACCTGAGAGCAATTTGTGCTTGCTTATACATACTACTAGCCTGCTCTAGTAGATAAAATTCTTCACTTATTCCAAAATCGAAGACGTACCCTGTTTTACGTGTGATTTCTGTAGCACAATTTGCCAATACAACCTTGAAATCTTTAATTGACTTAGCTTCATAACAGTAGATAATGATTTCTTTGAAAAAAACAGCATAGAGACAATTATTAGAAAAAAACTTTTCTAATACGCGATAAATTTTATCGCTCAGTTCGACATCGATTACATTATCAACATTTTTACCCACACAAATTAGTTTAGTATAAGCTACTTGATTCATTTCAAACGCTGCTGGAAGAGTAGCATGTGCTTGTGTAGAGCTTGCCTTTTTGAGATGGCTATCAGCGTAAGCTAGCTTAGCGATTCTTTTCCATTTAGTTGCTTCTAATTTAGAATTATCATCTTCTAGAGGATTATTTATAAGTTCGTATTCATTACCAGCAATTAAATCTTCTAGATATGACTTAATACGTTCGCGCTTTTGTTTATCAATTTTTTGATTATACGTTTCCTTGAGCAAAATTTCTGTCATCTTTTGGATGATTGCACCGTATTTGCTGACGGAAGCTGTATCGCCTGTTATACCTATTGAGGCGATTACTTCACCATTAAAATTTATCGGCATGTTTATGCCTTTTTTTGCACCAGTATATTCATCATCACGGTAAACTTTTACAACCTTATTATCACGAATCGATAAAAGCCCTGCAGCGTGAAAAGTAGCAATACGCGCAGCATCACTTGAATAGATGATTGTGCCGTCTTTATTGATAAAGTTAATATGTTCGTTGATGACCTCACGTAGTTCTTCAACGATTAATTGTGCTGTTCTTTTATTTATTTTCATTGTGCTTAAGACCAAATAATTCTTGACTAATAGTTGAAAAAATGTTCCGCAGCACATTGTAACACTAATTTAGCCGTGTTTATACTTGTCATATCTTAAATATTAATAGGAGGGTGTATGAACACATTAATCTTGATGGACTCCTTTAAAGGCAGTATCTCTTCTCACACTGCTGGATGTACAGTCAGAGAAGCAATCCTGAAAATTAATCCTACTGACCAAGTGACAGTTTTACCTGTTGCTGATGGTGGAGAGGGTACAGTTTCAGCTTTCCATTCTTTCCCAAATCATCAGAGTATTAAAGTACAGGTAAATAATCCTCTCTTTGAACCTGTGGAAGCTACATATGTAATTTCAACTGAAGACAATTGCGCCATCATGGAAATGAGTCAAGCAAGCGGTTTAACCTTAATTCAAAATCGATTAGCTCCATTGCAAGCAAGTACATATGGCGTTGGCGAAATGATTATAGATGCACTTGATAGAGGCGTTCGGCACTTCATCATGGGTATCGGTGGCTCAGCTACGAACGATGGCGGTGTTGGCATGCTACAAGCTTTGGGCTATCGTTTTTTAGATGCTAATAAGTACGAGATTATGCCGGGCAATGCTGGACTTTCTATGATAGCTGAGATTGATTTAAGTCAAGCAGATAAGCGCTTAAAAGAGTGCCAGTTTGATATAGCTTGTGATGTTGATAATCCTCTAAATGGTGAACGAGGCTCCGCAGCTGTTTTTTCACCACAAAAAGGTGCAAGTGCAGCTGATGTTAAAGCGATAGAAGCTAATTTGCTGCATTATCATCAAATGACCAAAACTGTAATTAAGCAGGCTGATAACCTGTATCCTGGCGCAGGTGCAGCAGGTGGCTTAGGTTATGCTTTCAAGACATATCTTGAAGCTAACTTACAGTCAGGTATTGAACTTATTTTGCGTCTGATTCATGCAGAAGATTATATGAAAGAAGCTGATTTAGTTATCACGGGTGAAGGCAAGCTAGATTTCCAGACAGCTATGGGAAAAACGCCAATTGGGGTAGCTAAATTAGCCAAAAAATACGGCAAAAAGGTGATAGCGTTTGCAGGTGTGGTTGACAATGAAGCGATAGCTGTTAATGCCAAAGGCATCGATGCCTTTTTCCCAATCTTAGATCAGATCCGTCCATTAGAAGAAGCTTTATCTGAAGAGAACACCAAAGCTAATTTGAGACGGACAGTTAGCCAAGTAATTAATTTAATTAATTTGTGGAGGTAGTTATATGGATAACTCTGTTGTCTTTAGCACATTCGGGGCGATTGTTGGCTTAGTCGTAGCGATAGTTTTGATTATCAAAAATTATCATGCAACTTACTCGCTGATAATTGGTGCATTGGTAGGTGGCTTAATTGGCGGAGGTAGCTTGGTGTTAACAGTAGCTGCCATGATTAACGGCTCAGCAACAATGATGAGTGCAGTATTACGAATCATGGCTAGTGGTATATTAGCTGGGTGCTTAGTCAAGACAGGTGCTGCAATTAAGATTGCTGATACGATAGTCGAAAAATTAGGCGGTAAAAATGCAATGTTGGCTATTGCTATATCGACCATGATTATTTGTACAGTTGGCGTCTTTATTGATATAGCAGTTATTACAACAGCTCCAGTTGCTTTAGCTGTAGCTAAGAAAGCCCATTTAAGTAAATCGGCAGTGTTATTAGCTATGATTGGTGGCGGCAAGGCTGGTAATATCATAAGTCCTAACCCTAATACGATTGCTACAAGTGAGGCGTTTGGCCTTAACTTAAATAGTTTGATGGCCGTGAATATTGTTCCAGCCATTTGCGCTTTAATTGCTGTTGCATTTTTGAGTAATTCTCTTAATAAGAATAAATTCCGTGACTATGTTACAGAAAATGACTTGGAAGCAGGAAATGAACAGAAATTGCCTTCATTCTTACAAGCTATTTTAGGTCCAGTTGTTGTTATTGTTTTGTTGGCTTTAAGACCATTATTCAACATTGTGATTGATCCTCTGATTGCTTTGCCAGCTGGCGGTATTGTATGCCTGTTGGTCACAAATGAGATGAAACATGTAGCAGAGTACTCTGAATATGGATTTAGTAAGGTAATTGGTGTTTGTGCTTTATTAATTGGTACAGGTACATTAGCTGGAATCATTTCTCACTCTAATTTACAAACTGATATGATCACTTTGATTGGATTGTTACATTTGCCTCCTTTCGTTTTAGCTCCTGTTTCAGGTATTTTGATGGGTGCTGCTACAGCTTCAACGACAGCTGGTTCAACAATTGCTGGCCGAACATTTGCTAAAGCCTTGACAGCTGCTAATGTAACGAGCTTAAATGCTGCAGCTATGTTACATGCTGGTGCTACGGTGCTTGATCAATTACCACATGGATCTTTCTTTCATGCTACAGGCGGTTCTGTAAAGATGTCAATTAAGCAACGCTTAAAGTTGATTCCTTATGAAGCTTTAGTTGGTCTTGTTTCAACAATTGTTGCTACGTTGATTTATTTAATTTAGTTGTTCTGGCGATTTAATGCGCCACGTTTAGCAAAAGAGGACCTTATGGGTCCTCTTTTTTATTGCATGACAGTGCGTATTGATTAGATGATTTTTCTGGTAAGCACACCAAAAATGATACTAAAAATGATACCAAAAACGTAAGTGATACCAAAAATGAGGGTCAAAATGTCACCCGAAAATTAAAGCCTAACGAAAGATGTGAAACAATAGTAGATTTCATCAGCAAAGATTCAAATATAACAACCGCTGAATTGTCTAATCTGTTACTTGTATCTATAAGTACAATGGAAAGAGACTTAAAAGCCTTGACAGATGCCAAAATCATAAAGTACGTTGGGAGTTCTAAAGACGGATATTGGCAAGTGATTAAGGGATGAAGGGACGAAGGGTTGAAACAGGATAACATATGCCAGTATGACGATGCTTTTTCTCGCTCTTTATTTCTAGCTCCATTTTGTTGCTCTTTCTAGGCTTAGAAAAATTTTCCTTATTAGCAAGTTGCAGCCTTGCTTATCTGATTTTCATGCTATTGCTCGCCATTTTGGTGTTGACAGCCTGATTTTTAATTGGAGTTTAGCGGTAGTTTTGGACTAAAATTTCAGACAAACACTTTGGGCAAACAATTTCAGCCGAACAAGCTCAGACAAAGGGCTTAGCAAGAGAAAGGTAAGGGCTTACAAGCTACAACACATTTTATCTATGCAATAAAATTGCAGTTTAACGCAAAAATCTTAAATAGATTATACACCTTTCGTGCTGTACGCCGCCTAATTGACGCTCGCAAATTAGTTTGCTATTGTTTACTGGATCGCATTTTTAGCAACATTTGGGTGCTTAGTTAGGGAACATATGAGTAAGCAAGTAACAGTAGAAGACATTCGTAAGAGCGTTAAGGAGCATAATGTTTGCTTTTTACGCTTAGCCTTTACCGATATTAATGGCAAATTAAAGAACGTAGAATTACCAACCAGCCAGCTAGACAAAGTTTTAGAGAATGAGATTCGCTTTGATGGTTCATCAATTGATAGCTTTGTGCGCATTGAAGAAAGCGATATGATTCTTTATCCCGATTTATCAACCTGGTTAGTTTTGCCTTGGAGTGATGGCGCATCAGGCAACATTGGTCGCTTAATTTGTAGCGTGCACAAAGTGGACGGAACACCATTTACAGGTGATCCACGTAATAACTTAAAGCGCATCTTGGAAAAGATGAAGTCGATGGGTTACACAGCTTTTGATGTGGGCTTTGAGGCTGAATTTCACTTATTCAAGTTAGCAGATAATGGCACATGGACAACTAATGTGTGTGACCGTGCAGGCTATTTTGATATGACAGATAGCGATGATGGAGCTAAGTGCCGTCGCGAAATAGTGGAAACTTTGGAGAGCTTGGACTTTGAAGTAGAGGCAGCGCACCATGAAGCTGGTCATGGACAGCAAGAGATTGATTTCAAATTTGATGATGCTTTAACCACCGCTGACCGTGTGCAAACTTTCAAGATGGTTGTTAGAACCGTGGCCAAAAAGCACGGACTTTGCGCAACGTTCATGGCCAAACCTTTGGAAGGTGAACCTGGTAACGGTATGCATACGAACATGTCTTTATTTAAGGGCGAACAAAATGTCTTTTATGATCCAAATGGCCAATACGGCTTATCCAAAACCGCCCTTTATTTCTTGAACGGTATTTTGCAACACGCACGTGCTATCACCGCCATTGGTAATCCTACAGTTAATTCGTATAAGCGCTTGATTCCTGGCTTCGAGGCCCCTGTTTACATCTCCTGGGCAACCAAAAATCGCTCTCCGCTTGTGCGTATCCCATCTGCAGGTCCTTTGACAACCCGTTTGGAGTTAAGATCAGCCGATCCAACAGCTAACCCTTATCTTTTGCTAGCTGCTACTTTACAAGCTGGCTTACAAGGCATCGAGGATGAAAGGTTGCCGATGGAACCAATTATGAGCAATGTATTTGAAATGACTGAGAGCGAACGACAGGCACGTGGTATTAAGCCGTTACCATCCACTTTGCATAATGCCGTGAAAGCTTTTAAACAAGATGAATTAATTCAGTCAGCTTTAGGCGAGCATCTTACACGTAGCTTTATCGACTCCAAAGAGTTAGAGTGGGCAAAGTATACACAGAGTGTGTCAGAGTGGGAGTTACAGCACTATATTGATTATTAGTTTTAACTTAAAGCGTTAGCAAAAGGTACATAGCAAGCATTAAATTATTAACAGCGCTATGTGCCTTTTATTTATTTGCAAGGTAAATTTAAGCTTCATATGGATTTTTAGTAATCTTCTTCCTCATCATCTTCGTAATCGTCAACAGCCTCATGACTATCCTTGACGATTGATTCGACTTTAAGCCAGTCGCTGTCAGGCCGAGTGATGAGACGACTGTTACTGTAAGCATAATCGAGTGACAGAATAGTTTCCTCTTGATAAGCACCAGATGCGTGACGCTGAACTACCATGGCTAAGTCGACATGACTTTCATCCAATAGTGCTAAAGGCAATAACAGAGAGCCTTTCTTTTGACGAGGATTGTACATTGGAATAGCTGTCTTATAATTCCACTCAACACGCTTAATTGCTAATTTAATTGAATCTTCCAAACGATTTTTCAACCTGTTAAAGCAACGATTATCAGCATTTATACGTTCGGCAAACTCTTTGAAATAGGCAATACGCGCTTCTTTAGGTGTCTTTTTGTCATAAGCCATATCAAGATCCATATCGTTAATTAACAACATTTTGGGCGAACAATTATCTTCCAAAAACTCTTTTGGGAAACGATACAAACGCTCCACAATAATATGTTGGTAATCTCAAGACAAATCACCTGTGCTCGTATCATAAAGCATATTTTGAATATTGTTTTCAAAATAGTCAGCACGCTTAGGCAACGGATTAAAGACTTTAACGAGTGTTTTACCTGCATCTTCACCAGCCACAACGAAGTCTAAAAGATACCAGTAATTAGGCTTATCAAGAATATCGCTCTTTTTGAAAAGGGCATAAATATAATCGTATTTACGATCAACCAGGCCAGTATTAAAGGCTGCATAGTCATTGTCGTTATCTGGATCGTCCTTATATGTGTTTTTTGCTGTTGAACATTACGATATCAAAGGCAAGGAATTGTTAAGAACTTTAGAGAAACATTATATTGTCGATATTGGCTTGCGTAATTTACTGTTAGGTTATCGTGATGCAGATAGGGGTCACATTCTTGAAAATATTGTTTTTTTAGAATTGCTGAGACGTGGATATCATGTGTACATAGGTAAAATTGGCAATTTAGAAGTGGATTTTTTAGCCGAAAAAGTAGATGAAAAAATTTATATACAAGTTACGGAGAGTTTGCAATCAGAGCAAACTAGGCAACGAGAATTAAGGCCTTTGCAGCAAATAACAGACAACTATGAGAAAATTGTTTTGTCGTTGGATCATGATTTTATTAAGTCAGAAAATGGGATTAAGTTGCTTAATTTGTTTGACTGGTTGTTAGAATAGCGCCTGGTAGGAGAATCCTTAATTATGTGTAAAGTTAGCTTATTTAGAAGAGTTTGCAATATAAGAGGAGAGAATTTTGCTAGGGGAGAGTGAGCTTCTCTTTAGGAAACAAAAGTTTCTGACTTTAAGGTCAGAAAGTTTGCGGGAAGAATTGGGTAATAAAAATTACGACCTTTGCAGTTTGAAAATTGCAAAGGCTTAGTCAAGAAATCGGAAAATATTTATGTAAAACGTTATGCTAGATTCGTTATGCAAGATGTCGTTTGTTGCTCAAACACAGATGATTTGGAACTGTATGCAAAGAGCGTGAGCCAAAATCGCTTGCGCTTCCAAAATAATTGCTTACAGAGGATGCGCAAACAGGAACACTTTATTGGCGTTGATGCCTTAGAAAAGCAATTGCAGACAGCAAAAAAAGAACTTACTTTCAGTTAAACAGAATTAGCAGCTTTACAGAAACGCAAGGGCCAATACAGCAGAATTTCACTGCCCGTTATGTTTGTGACTATCCTAACGGCTTGGCGGGCGTTAATAGGTATCAACAGGAATATCTATCACTCCAACATATTGAACTGGAACGCCATAGAGAGAATTTACAAGCGGCACAAAAGTTGTGCAAAGAACGTTTCCGCAAAGATGTTTTATTCCGCATGAAAGATGATATTCAAAACGCTATACAACAATTTCGCCAGATAAATCGAGTTATGGAAAATCTGGAATATGGAGAGGAAAGCTATCGCTTCTCAATTGCGAAGAGCAAAGACAAAGAACTTGCACTTTTTTATGACATTATTATGGACAAGAACAAACAGCAGATTGAACATGAGAATAATCTCATGGCCTTTTTGGCTGAAAGCAACAAGCAAGAGGTCTTTGAAAGCAAAATAGAGGACTTTATGAGTCGTATTATGCTTGACGTGGCAGAACGAGCGCAAGCGAATTTGAGCGGCAGAAAGACAGATGCTAAGGCCTTTGGCAGCTATGTCGACTACCGGACATATTTAGATTACGACATCATAGTTAAGAATGCAGTTACCAAAATGGAAGCAGCACTTTCAAAGGTGAGCGGCGAAGGTAGCGTTGGCGAAAATCAAGCTCCGTTCTATGTAGCAATTTGTGCCTCGCTTTTGCAGATATATGAGCAAAATCAAGACGATTCAATCAGGTTGATTTTGTTAGATGAAGCTTTCAACAATATGACAAGCGATCGTATAGAGCCAATGATGCACATGCTAAAAAGTTTGCAGATGAAAGTGGTTTTGCTTGCCTCCACAGAGAAGGCAAGTACGATAATCCCTTATTGTGACATCACTTATTCCATCGTCAAATCGGGTAATCGTAACGCAATAGGCGTTTTTGAGAGAGTGTGAACATGAACTTTAGTAAGGTGATTTTAGAACAACTGTTGACAATGTATGAGCGACGTGCCATTTTGATACAGAAGTAAACAGCTTGCGTGCAGTGCAATTTGAGATTAGAAAGGTTTTTACTGCTTATACTGATCGTTACAATCATGAAACTTATCTCAGTATTAATCAGGCTATCAAAGAATTGTTGTTTGAAAATATGATAGATGTTGTTGCAGATAGTTCGGGTAATTATCTAAAGATTAAGCTTAATTTATCTGCCTTGGATAAATGCTATAAATGCCTGCAACGTAAAACTGTGCCTGAGCAAGTTAGGGAGCTTATGTATGTTATAGAGCAATATCGCGACAGTCAGTTTACGATAATAGCGCGACTCGTGCATGACTGGCAGCAATTACTTAAAGAATACAAGAAATTACCTTAT
>NZ_JARFNM010000001.1:300000-545000 GCF_029167365.1 Amygdalobacter nucleatus | reverse complement strand
GCATTGGTGAAGGAACAACTTGGCGATAGCCTCGACCTGCATCTTCAATAAAAGTCAGGCCTTTCGCTTGCATCTGTTCTGCTTCTTCTTTTGTATAGAAATTGCCAACTGGCTTGGTTGGATTTTGGAAAGCTGGATCGTTTTTGTCTACTTCAACTTGTGTAACTACAGTTGCAACAGGCCGATTTATGTTGCGTTGAGCGTACTCATTTTGAATAGCTTGTTGCAAATGGTAACCAATATAGCCTTGGCTCATCGCACCACATTCTTTGAGTGCAGCGTATGGTACTTTCGCTTCATGTTTGTGGCCGCTATCCATACCTAATTTGATCATACCTACTTGTGGGCCATTGCCATGGGCAATAATCAAATCGTTACCAGCTTCGGCTAAATCGACAATCGCGCTAGCTGCTTTTTGCACAGCTCTTAACTGTTCTTCAGGGCTTTGGCCCAAGGCATTTCCGCCCAATGCTACGACTATTCTTGCCATTATTCACCTCTAAATCTAAATAAGGAGCCAAGGCTGTATAAGCCTTGGCTACATAGCAATAATATTCGATTACTTCAATGTTGCATACATGATAGCTTTGATCGTATGCATTCTGTTCTCAGCTTCCTCGAAAACTACAGACTTATCAGACTCAAAGACCTCATCTGTAACTTCCATTTCCTTTAAGCCGAATTTCTCATAAATCTGTTCGCCAATGACAGTCTTACGATCGTGGAATGATGGCAAGCAATGCATGAAAATAGCTTCAGGATCAGCATTATCCATAACTGCCTTGTTGACCTGATATGGTGACAAGAGCTTAATTCTCGTTTCCCAAATCTCATCTGGCTCACCCATAGATACCCAGATATCTGTGTAAAGGACATGCGCGCCTGTGGTAGCTTTCTTAACATCAGACTCTAAGGTAACTGTGCTACCTTGACGCTTAGCAATTTCTCTAGCCTTTTCAACTAATTCAGCTTTTGGGAATAATTCACTTGGCGCACAAGCTGTGAAGTTCACACCTGTCATAGCGCAAGCAATCATCAAAGAGTTAGCAACGTTGTTACGCGCATCACCCATAAAGACGAAATTCAAGCCCTTCAAATGTCCAAAATGCTCTTCGATTGTCAATAAGTCTGCAATCATCTGAGTTGGATGGAAATCATCTGTCAAGCCATTCCAAACTGGAACGCCAGCGTATTTAGCTAATTCTTCAACTAATTGTTGGCTGAAGCCACGGTACTCAATACCATCATACATTTTGCCAAGGACACGCGCTGTATCAGCAATTGATTCTTTCTTACCCATCTGTGATGAACCTGGATCAAGGTATGTAACACCCATTCCTAAGTCCATACCAGCTACTTCAAATGAGCAACGCGTACGTGTTGACGTTTTTTCAAAGAGAAGAACAATGTTTTTGCCTTGTAAGTGACGATGTGGTGTACCAGTACGTTTTAAATTCTTAAAGTCTTTAGATAAATCCAGTAGATAGCGCACATCATTTGGCTCGAAATCTAATAATTTCAAAAAGGATCTACCGCTTAAATTCTTAGCCATTCTAACACCTCCATATTTATGTTTCAGCTCTGCTGAAAATTATAACTGATACTGTTAGTATAAGTTGACGGGAATTAACTGACAAGACATTTTGCCTGTATCAATTTTTCTATTGGCCCATAATTGTATATTATGCTAAAAGCATCTTGCTTTTTAATTAGCATTTATCTACAATTTGTATTAATAAATAATTGTTTTAATGCAATATTTGGCTATTTAGCAAAACAATTGCAAGTTTGAGAGGTAATTTATGCCTAAACGAACGCGTTGGAGCAAAACCATGACAGACAAGTCGGATAATAATTTCATCAAGACACAGGAAGTCATGTTCAACAACATTGCAACTTATGAGCAACAATGTGACGTAGCTCCTACTAATCCTTTGCTACATCAAACCGCTCGCTTTTTGTATGTCAGAGAAGGCGAAGGCGTAATAAAGATCAAACAAGAACTTTATAATATCGAACGAGATAGCCTCGTGGTATTGATGCCATGGCAAGTTAGTGAAATTGTTGAAGTTAAAACACCGCTTTTTTATGATTTGATCACTTTTAATTTCACTTTCTTAGACTACCTCTTGAAGCACAATCTAAATTATCGTGGCAGCCAGGATCAATTGCGTGACACTTTGTATGGTATCAGTTGTGTAAATTTGGATCCTGCTGCTAGCAAATATGTCAGTTACATTTTCAATGAAATTGCCTTAATGCTGGAATGTAAGCAGATTAACAATGTAAGTGCTCAGGTAGAATCAGCTATTAATAATCACTCGTTTAATCGCAACTATCGTTCGACTTATTTGGGTATACCAAGTGGCCGTCTCAATGTTTTACAAGAAGTAAGTAATTACTCTTTGAATATTTTTCAAAGCGAGGCACAAAAAGAGCTTGTTAAAGCAGATCACAAAAGTCATCATAATGTCTGGGAAACAATTAGATTAACGGCTAAGATGATCGATTTGCTGGCCTTTTACATGCAGTTAGCAACTTCGCGCGAAGCTGTTGTTTTGCCAGCAGATACAGCGCCAAGCAATTATAATAGTCGTTCAATCTTTCAATACATTTATAACAATCTGATTTATCACCCCTCTATTGAGGATGTAGCAGGCAAATTTATGATGTCAAGTTCAACGCTTGACCGTTATATTCGTAAGACTACGGGTGAAACTTTTGCCTCTTTGACTAAGACGATGAAGGTCATCAAAACTATTGACTACATTATATATACTGAGTTCACTTTGGATGAAATTGCGCATTTGATGGGCTATACCGATGCATCGTATATATCAAAATTAGTTTTCGAACGGACAGGTAAACATACACAAGATATTCGTAACGACTCAACTTTAATCACGCTGGTTAAGCATGATAGGAATTTGCAACTAGCTAAGAAAATTGAAAATTATCTGTATGAACATTTCTCTGAGGAAGTTTCAGCTAGCTTAGTGGCAACTATTTTCGATATTTCAGTCAATCAGCTGAACACGATTTTGCAAGTTGCCTACGAACGTAATTTCTATGATTTGCTCATGTATATTCGTTTAACTAAAGCCAGTGTTCTACTGACAACAACGGATTTGGATGTTATGGATATTTCCTATCGTGTTGGTTTCAACTCAACCAAAACGTTCGTAAGGAACTTCATAAAAGCCTATGACATTACACCGAGCAAATTCAGAAATAAAACGATTTTGCAAGATGCTAATTTTACAAATGAAATGAGCAATTAAGCACCTAATATAGCTTCCCTCTTTGCTTAATTGGCTCTGAGGGATTTTTATGCCTAATTAATTAAAATATGTCGCCAGGCATGTCTCCTACTTGAATTTCGCTGTTTTTTACTTGCCCACACCTTCTAAAGTAACTAAAATTAAGTGTGATATTATTTTTGATTACGTATAGAAAGATGAGGTCTAAATATGCAGCCAATTTTAGAAATAAAAGATTTGCACGCTTCAATTGCTAATAAGCAAATTTTGAAAGGTGTTAATCTCACGATAAAAGGTGGCGAAATTCATGCCATCATGGGGCCAAATGGTACTGGTAAGTCAACATTGGCGTCTGTCATTATGGGCCAACCTGATTACACAGTTGACAGCGGTATGATTGTTTTAAATCAACAAAATGTTTTAGCTATGACTGTAGATGAACGCGCTAGAGCAGGCATTTTTCTAGCTATGCAATACCCTGCTGCTATTCCTGGCGTAACTAACAGTGACTTTTTACGCACTTGCATGAATGTTAAACGTGAGGACAACCCAATTGGTATTTTCCCATTCCGCGCCAAATTGAAAAAAGCTGTCGAAGATCTTGAGATGAATCAAGATTTGCCAACTCGTTACCTAAATGAAGGCTTCAGCGGTGGCGAGATGAAACGCAATGAGATTTTGCAGATGAAATTGTTGGAACCTTCGATTGTTATCCTTGATGAAATTGACTCTGGTTTGGATATTGATGCTTTGAGAATCGTTGGCGAAAATATTATGCAAATGGCTAAAGAACGTGGCAAAGAAGTTGCGATTTTGATGATCACGCACTATCAACGTCTTTTGAACAGCGTACCACCCCATTTCGTCCACGTGCTTATGAATGGTAAGATCGTCAAGAGTGGCGATCGTAGTTTAGCCCTCAAGCTTGAAGATGAAGGTTATGAATGGTTAAGGGAAGAAGTTACCGCTGAAGATTACGCAGAAGAAAACTAAAGGAGGCTAATTGTGCTAGATTTATTACAAGCCAAATTGCCTTTTAACTTGAATGAAGATTTCTTAAAAGAGCAGGTTGGCAATTACCTTAATATGTATTTGTGTGCTGACAAACTTTGGTTAATTCACGACACAGATAAGGATTTGCTCCAAACAGCAGAGATGACTGTACCTGATCCAATTAACTACAAGCGCTTCAACCCGCCTCGTTGTGAGTTGAAAACGAAGGTTAAGGATCGTTACCCATTTTCTGGTCCAGAGCGTTCTTTTACATTAGATTTTGCCAAGTTAGCTCGTTTCTGTTCTGATTGGCAATTGGAGCAAAAAATTCTCCTCATCATTGATGAGAAAGCGCCTGGCAATACATTGATCAATCTGAAAGTGGCTAAGCAGGACGATTGGCAAATTAGTTGTTTGAATTTATCAAGCAATTCACATTGTGTCTATCTAGTCAGTGATCTTGCCCAATCTGCGCATTTGGAGGTTGATTGCTTGAGCATCACAAATATGCAATCAGCTGCTGAATTAAAAGCTACTTTGCCTGCCAATTTCAACGATGGCAAGCGTTTACGTGCTGAGCAAGGTTTCATCATCTACTCTGATGTAGCTAAAGATGCTAAGTTCAGTTCAACGAGCTGCAATTTCAAAGCTTCAAGTTTGAATGATGCTGTGGTTCACTTGAATGAAGATGGTGCTGAAGCTGAGGCTTATGCAGCGATGTTTGTCAATAATCAAGCTAGTCAAAGTACGCACCTGGAAATTCGCCATCATGCACCCCACACTACTTCATTTATGCTCTGTAATGGTGTTGTGCAAGCTAAATGTACAGGTGAATTTGTCGGCCGCGGTTATATTGATAAGGCATCTCACGGTACAAATTGCCGTCAAGAGAGTCGTTTCTTAACACTAGATAAAACAGCTAAGGCTAAGACCTACCCGCTTTTAATCATCGATGAATATGATGTCATAGCTGGTCACGCTACTTCTGTCGGTCAACTTAATCCAGATGCTCTGTATTACATGCAAAGCCGTGGCTTAACTTCAGATTTGGCCAAAAAGTTGATGACAAGAGGTTTCTTAATTCCAGTTGTGGACCATTTCCAAAGTCAGCTCTTACAAAAATTGGGTATTAAGTTGCTTGAATGGCAGACTAACTACACTGCTAACAGTGAGGAAGAATTGGCTGAGCAAGCTGAATGGGCTAACTTAGCTTTAGAGAGTAATCAACAAGCTATTGACATAGACGAAGATAAAATTCTTAGCAATAAGGATGTAAATTAATGGAAGATTTTCTAAATCAGCCTGAATTAGCTTTGTGGCAAAGTGCTAAAAAAGAAATTCCTATGCTTGCAAAGACATTGCACGGCGAACGCTATGTTTATTTGAACAATGCCGCAACAAGTTTGAAGCCTAAGGTCGTTATCGATGCTATCCAAGATTATTACAGTAACTATGGTGTATCGATCTATCGAGGTACGGATGAATTCGCCCATAAAGCTGATGTCGCCTTTGAAAACTGTCGCTTGCATGTGGCGCGTTATTTGAACGCACCAAGAGCTGAAAATATCGTGTTCACACGTGGAACAACAGCTTCTATCAACTTAGTAGCTCTCAGTTATTTTGAGAAATACGTGCAAGCTGATGATGAAATTATCGTTTCGGCTATGGAGCATCACGCTAACTATTTGCCTTGGCAGCAACTTTGTCTACGCAAGCACGCCAAATTAATTTTGGCTCCACTCAACAAGGATGGTTTAATTGATTTAGCTGGCTTAGAAAAATTATTGAATGCTAAAGTTAAGCTCGTAGCTGTAGCTGGCGTTAGTAATTTAATGGGTGCTAAACAAGATATTAAAGCTATTTCTGACTTAGTACATACTAAAAGTTCAGCTTTACTGCTTGTAGATGCTGCACAATGGATTTTGCATGAGCGTATTGATGTGCAAGCACTTAACATTGACTTTTTAGCTTTCAGTGCGCATAAAATCTTTGGCCCAACTGGCTTAGGTTGTTTCTATGGTAAGTATGAGCTTTTAAAGGCCATGCCACCTCTTGAAACTGGTGGTGAAATGATTGACAAGGTCGATGTTTACACTTCAACTTTCAAAGATGCGCCGTGGAAATTCGAAGCTGGTACGATGCCAATTGCTGAGGTCATTGCCTTTGATAAGGCTTTGAGCTTCGTCGAAAAGTATGAATTAACTTCACACAACGGCGAAATAGCTAAGCTCACGGCTTTTGGCGTTTCTGAGTTAAGCAAGATCAAACACATTACGATTTACAATCCTAACAATGTGCAAAGTGGTATTATCGCTTTCAACGTAAACGGTGTGCATCCGCATGATGCCGCTTCCGTCTTTGCAAAAGCCGGAATTGGCTTAAGAGCTGGTAATCACTGTGCTCAACCGACTTTGCGCTGGCTGGGAATTGAAAATTGTCTGAGAGCAAGTTTGGCTTTTTTCAATACACAAGCTGATTTGGCTAAATTAGTCGAGGTGGCAAAAACTGCTAATGACTATCTCAGCGTTTTCTTTTAATTTGATGAAGTGAGGTAAGATATGCCGATTGATGAACAATTAATGAGAGAAGTGATTATGGATCATTATGAACATCCGCGTCATAATAGCCTATTAAACGATCCAAGTTATATTACTGTACGTTTGAAAAATCCTTCTTGTGGTGATGATTTAACTGTTCAATGCCAATTCAGTCAAGCTAAGGATAAGTCAGAGCAAGAGGCTAAGATCTCAGATATTCGACAAAAAGGTAGTGGCTGTTCCATCTGTTTAGCTTCCGCCTCCATGATGGCTGAATTACTTAATAACAGTTCGATCAAAGAAGCAGAAACAGCTTTGGCTAATTTCACCAAAATGGTACAGGCTGACGATTACGAAGCTGATGTACTCGGTGATGCGCAGGCTCTCTCAGGCATCAGTCACGTAATTCCCCGCATCAAATGTGCAAATTTGGCTTGGCAAGCTTTAAAAGCTGCCATTGATGCTCACATGAGCCAGGAAGCTAACGCTAAAGGAAAAGCTAACACCTCTATCGAAATGGAAATTAACGAATAATAGCAAAGGAGTTTTACATGTCGGATTTAAAGAAAGATATTGATTTTCTTACACCTGAAGAACGTATTGAAATGCAAACTGAGCAAAATCGTGAAGAAGCTAGCAAAATCAATCGTGACTATCGTTACGGCTTCAGCGATGGTGATGTCAGTGTTTTACAATTTAAACGTGGTTTATCAGAAGAAGTTGTACGCCATATTTCTAAAATCAAGAATGAACCTGAATGGATGTTACAATTCCGTTTAGATGGCCTAAGGAAGTTTGAAAAGATGCCATTGCCTGATTTTGGCGGTGATTTGAGCAAAATCGACTGGGATAGTTTCTGCTATTATTCCAAGCCAGATGATAATAAGGAAAATAGTTGGGATAAAGTTCCTGGTAAAATCAAGGAAACTTTTCAACGTTTAGGTATCCCAGAAGCTGAGAAAAACTTCCTCTGTGGTGTATCTAGCCAATATGACTCTGAAGTTGTCTATCACAAAGTACAGGATGAGTTAGCTAAGGACGGTGTTATCTTCCTAGATACTGAATCTGGTATGCGTGAGTATCCAGAATTGTTCCGTAAATATTTCGGCACAATTGTACCAACTGGCGATAACAAGCTGTCTGCTCTCAATTCTGCTTGTTGGTCTGGTGGCTCGTTCATTTACGTACCTAAGGGCGTAAAAGTTAAGCGGCCATTGCAAGCTTACTTCCGGATTAACGCTCAAAGTATGGGCCAATTTGAACGGACATTGATCATTGTCGACGATGATGCTGATGTGCACTATGTAGAAGGCTGTACTGCCCCAACTTATTCTGAAGATGCGATGCACTCTGGTGTTATTGAAATTTATATCGGCAAAAATGCGCGCTGCCGCTATACAACCATTCAAAACTGGTCTAATAACGTTTATAACTTGGTTACTCAGCGTGCCTATGTTGAAGAAGGCGGTTCAATGGAATGGGTCGATGGTAACTTGGGCGGTAAGTTAACCATGAAATATCCTGCTTGTATCTTAGCTGGTCCTTATGCTAAAGGTTCGGCTATCAGTATCGCTGTAGCTGGTGAAGGTCAGATTCAGAATGCAGGTTCTCGTATGATTCACCTAGCTCCTCACACTTCTTCAACGGTTATCTCCAAATCAATTGCTCGTGATGGTGGTGAGGCAACTTATCGTGGCACAATTGAGCATGGTGTTGATGCTAAGTATGCACGTACAAACGTCAGCTGCGATACTTTGATTTTGGACGAAAAATCCAAGTCAGATACCTTCCCGACTAACCGTATCAAGAACGGCGAAACGATGTTGCAACACGAAGCTACTGTTTCTAAGATTTCAGCCGAACAGCTCTTCTACCTTCAGTCGCGTGGCTTAACTGAGCAAAAAGCGTCCGAGATGATTATTATGGGCTTCATCGAGCCATTTACGCGTGAATTACCGATGGAATATGCTGTTGAATTGAACCAACTCATGCACTTAGATATGACTGGTGCGCAAGGTTGATGTTAATCTCCATGCTTTTAGTACTAAATAAGGCTCTGCTTAGCAGAGCCTTTCACTTATGCAATATTTAGTTTTTAGACTACTCTAACCTCTCTCCTCCTCTAACATGTTGACATAAATAAACATAAAGAGCATATATGCCAATCCAAGTAAACCAGAAACAATAAAGATGGCACTCAGATTAAAATGATCAAAGAGGACACCATATAGAAGATATGATACAGGTATAGCTGCTTTAACTATTGAATCTGACATTGCAAAGAAACGTCCTTGTATATGCTCTGGTATCTTCTTCTGCCAATACGTAAGTTGCGGAATCTGTCCAAATGACATACCAAAGCCAGCAATAAATACAAGTAAAAGCAAAATAAAAGCAAACAAATATGATTTTAGATTGAAAATGTACGTGCTCACTCCCAACAAAGTAATAACAAAGCAAGGAACCGTCCAAGTGTAAATAGTCTGTTTCAATAAGTTACCGCCTGGCTGTAAGGTCTGGTACAAAATAGAAGCTGTTAGCATACCAACTGGAAAAATAAAGTTCACCATGCCAAATATAAAGGGCTTATCATTAAAATTAGTTGACAAGATAAAGGGCAGACCGACATTAAACACACCCAAAAATAAGTTTAACAAAAACATGCAATTGTTCAAATGAAGTAGTATCTTGTTATTAGTTAAATATTTGAACATGTCCTTGATACTTAAGTCAGGTTCTTGCTCAGCCTCTGTATCTTTAGTTTGAACTTCATTAACTAATTTAATTTTGTAGATATAAATGACGCAGATAGATTCAATCACAATTTCAATCAATACAAAAGTTTGTACACTTAATAGCTTATAAAGCGCGCCACCTAAAAGCGGGGCTACCATGCTACAGATACCTCTAATAGTTTGACTGAGTGAATTGTAAGTGCCAAGCTCCTCCTCACTATTCACAATCTGCTTAGCAGCTGCAAATAAAACACTTGATACAAGCTCATCACATATAGCTAAGCAAACTGTCAAAACAACTATACTTATTGTCAGGTAAGCTTCACCATGTATATAGTGAAAGATAGCGAATACAGCAAGCGACAATATGCTTGCAAGTTGCCCTAATAGCATCAAGCGATTCTTCGCATATTTGTCAATAATCTTACCAATTGGATAAGCAGCAATCAAACCAACAATGCTCGTGGGTACAACAACCTGACTGAAAGACAAAGCACTATTTGTTACCTGTAAAACATACCAAGAAAGAATAAAAGCTAAGACGCCACTGCCAAGCTGACTAAGAATAAGTAATCCTGTTAAGTTCTTTTTCCAATTTCTCTGCATGCGGATACCTCCCATTGCCATAAACTATTATTTAGGTACAACTTGCCTGAATATCTTTTGCACATCGTTAAATTCACAATTCGTTGCAAATTAATTTAATTTATGCAAATTATACACATATCAGTCATATTTACAACTTTTTATGTTTAGTTTCGTTTTTTTCACAACGCATCTTCTTTTCGAGTGCAGCCATTGTATTAATCGAACAATTTTTCAGTATTCTTAAGATAATGCAATTAAAAATTATCTATCTTGCTTGCAAATAGGCGTGGTATAAATTAGTTCTAGCTAACAATCTTTTAAGCAAATGTAAATAACAGTTTACATAGTTTAGAAGCTGGCTATTCGTCTTAATTTCTAAAATCCAAAACAAAAGCCGACTCAATTTGAGTCGGCTCTCATGCTAATTCGTAAGTTTAAGCTTAATGTTCATTTAATCTGCTTGCGTGTTATTAGCTTCTGTAACATCAGCGTCTAAGTCAACCTGTTCGACTAAATTCTCAGCTTCATCTACTTCAGAATCTTCTGTATCACTATCTGAACTTGCTTCTTCATCAGCATGTTCAACTTTAGCTAGAGCTGCAAGCTTATCGTTACTACGCATCAGACGCAAGCCTTGCGTATTTCTCCCCTGCACATTGATCTCCTGGCTACTTATACGAATTGTCATACCAGAGTCATTAATCATGATGATGTCGTAATCACCACTTAACGAACAGACGGCTAAGACTTTGCCAGTCTTATCTGTACAGTTGTAAGCCTTAACGCCCATACCACCACGCTTAGCCAAACGGAAATCAGCATAATGTGAGCGTTTACCATAGCCAGCTTCAGTCAGTAAGAAGAGATCCTCACCTGACTGTTCAACTACAACCCCAATCAAGTAGTCACCATCACGCAGCTTGATACCGCGTACACCATAGGATTTACGACCAATTGGTCGAACGTCACTACTCAAGAAACGCATAGCCATACCATCATGGCTGACCATGAAGATAGTTGCATCAGCTGTTGCCAAAGCGCCCGCTACAAGCTCATCACCATCACGCAAAGCAAAGGCAATCTTGCCGTTCTTATTGATGTTCTTGAACTCACTCAGCTTCGTCTTCTTAATTAAGCCCTGCTTAGTGACTAAGATTAAGCTGCGCTTCTCCTCTGCTTCAGGCACTGCTAAAATCTCAACAATCTTCTCATTCGCATCAAGCTGTAAAAGATTAACGATTGCCATGCCTTTAGCTGTACGGGAAGCTTCATGAATTGCGTAAGCACGCAAGCGATAAACCTTGCCTAAATTACTAAAGAATAAAATATCGTCATGCGTCGAAGCTGTAATCATCTTATGGATACAGTCTTCTTCCTTAATCGTCATGCCACTAACACCCTTGCCGCCACGATGCTGCATATTGTAAGTATCAGGTGTCAAGCGTTTGATGTAGCCTTGCTTAGTTAGATTAATTAAGACTGTTTCTTCCTTGATCAAGCTCTCATCATCAATACCATCTACACCATATGGATCAATCTCAGTTCTCCTGTCATCACCATATTGTTCCATAACAGCTGTTATTTCTGTCTTCAAAACATTGTCCAAAACAGGTGGATTATCCAGAATATCGTGATAAGTGGCTATTTTAGCCGAAATTTCGTCATATTCAGCGTAAAGATTTTCTACTTCCAAGCCAGATAAGCGACCCAAACGCATATCAACAATATGCTGAGCTTGGCGATCTGAGAAATTGAAGCGAGCTTGTAAGTTGAGTTTGGCATCATTCTCACTCTTTGAACTACGAATGATTCTAATGATCTCATCAATATTAGCAACCGCAATCTTCAAGCCTTCCAGAATATGCTGTCTTAACTCAGCTTTCTCTAAATTAAACTGCGTACGGCGATAAATCACCTGACGTTGGTGATCAACATAGTACTGTAAGGCTGATTTCAATGTCAGCAATTCCGGTACTAAAGCGCCATCTTTGTTAGGCACAAGGGCTAACATGTGTGCATTAAATGCCTCTTGCATCTGAGAATTAGCATATAGCTGATTCAAAGTAACCAATGGATTAGCATCTTTCTTCAGCTCAAAGACGATGCGGACATCTTCGTTACGGTCAGATTCATCACGGATAGCAGAAATGCCAACGATTCGCTTCGCCTTGACTAATTCAGAGATTTTCTCCAACATTCTGGCCTTGTTCACCATATATGGCAAATCATGCACAACAATCCTAGCTGGTACTGTATCAATAATTTCAGCATTGGCACGTACAACAATACGGCCATGACCAGTTCGATAAGTCTCCTTGATTCCGCTAGTGCCAAGAATTATACCTGCTGTTGGAAAATCAGGGCCCTTTATGAATTGCATAAGTTCATCAACATCAGCCTCTGGATGTTCCATTAAATATATAGCTGCTTGAATTGTTTCGCGCATATTATGCGGTGGAATATTCGTCGCCATACCAACAGCAATACCAACTGAGCCATTCACTAAAATGTTAGGGAAATTAGTCGGTAAGACAACTGGTTCAACATGATGGTCATCAAAATTCGGGCGGAAATCAACAGTAGACTTGTTGATGTCTTGCATCATTGTTTCAGCCAATTTGGCCATTCTAGCTTCTGTATAACGATAAGCAGCTGGTGGATCGCCATCACGGGAACCGAAGTTACCATGACTATCTACCAACATATAACGCATCGAAAAGTCTTGAGCTAAACGAACCATGGCGTCATACACCGCAGCATCACCGTGTGGATGGAAACGGCTGATAACGTCACCAACTGTTGAAGCTGATTTACGATATGACTTATCAGAAGTATAGCCTTGCGTAAACATAGAATATAAGATACGGCGATGTACAGGCTTCAACCCATCTCTGACATCAGGCAATGCACGATCGGAAATAACGCTCATTGCATAGTCAATAAAGCTCTTGCGCATCTCTTCTTCCAAGTTCACAGGGACGACATTTGTGAGGTTGTCACGGAATGTCTGTTCAATTTGCAATTCTTGCGCTTTATCGCGCTCAGCCTTATATTTACCCTTCATTTATGCCTCCATCTATCTTACACATTATATCATATTTGCATTTTTAATTCATGGTCAATCAGCTGTTTGTGCCTAAATTTAGGGATTTAGACAAATTTCAAATTCAAACATTCTAAAGGAAGTTAGCCACTATTTAGCCCTATTTAAGCTATAATAAAAAATTAGCGAGCATGAACGAGGTAAGGTATGAACGATAAAGAAGCTGTATTTGAACGTAGTCAACTTTTATTAGGGAAAGAGAATATCGCAAGTTTACAAAAAGCTAAAGTCGCCGTTATCGGTTTAGGCGGAGTTGGTTCGTTTGTAGTTGAAGCTTTGGCGCGTTCAGGGGTAGGTCACCTGTTAATCATCGATCAAGATGTTTATCAAACCTCGAATCTCAATCGCCAACTTGGCGCTACAGTTGACAGTTTAGGCAAAAGTAAAGTTGAAGTTACAGCTAAACGTATTTCTGAAATTGCCCCTTTCTGTCAGGTGGAAGCAAAAGAGATGTTTTTGACTAAAGAAAGTGATTTGAGCTGCTTACAAAATTATGACTATATTGCCGATTGTATAGATACAGTCTCTAGCAAAATTGCCTTGGCTGTTTATTGCCATGAGCATCAACTAAAATTAATCAGCGCGATGGGAACAGCGCGCAAATTACAGCCTGAACTAGTCACAATCTGTGACCTTTATCAAACTAAATACGATAAATTGTGCAAAGTCATGCGTCACGAGTTAAGGCAATTAAAAGTCGACAAATTAACTGTCTGCTATTCACCTGAGCCATTACAAGCTTTAAGTGCTGAACTTGCGGCAATTAAACAAAAGCAAGTAGCCCAAAAAGTACCACTTGCTAGTTTAATTTTTGTACCAGCTACAGCTGGCTTACGTATTGCACATAAAATAATTACAGATTTGATTGACTTAAACTAAATTAGCCTTCTCCTCTTCACTTAAGCCCTCTAGGCGAATTTTCTCAAATTCAGCTTTGTGTTGTTCCGGGTCAAAGCGCTCTAAGCTAACTAGCTCATCAGCCTTGATATTGTGTTCAAATAAGAACCAATCTGGGAACACCTGACAAGCTTCAAGCGATAAAGCCTGCATAATTTCCACAAAATTGTGGCCTTGTAAAACTTTATCAGCATACAAAGCATTAGCTACTTGCTCTGGATAGCGGAAAATTGAAGCATTAACAAAAACTAAACCTAACTCATCAGTCGAATTAATGTTTTCATAATATTTCAAATAAACTGCAAAGGCTAAAACTGAGAGCGGTGGCAGCATTAAATCAAAGCGATCATACAAATTAAGCATTAACTTTGCTTCATTCTTATCTGTATAAAGCTCAGCTAACACAACCCCATTAATATTGTGCTTGGCTACTAAAGGTAATTGCAAAGTGCCTTTGCGCGCAAAGTCATTCAATAAAGCTATCGAACGTTGATTGTCACGGCTATTAAATTCAAACAACATACGTTCTAATTGGACTGGCAATTCAAACGTATTGTGCTTGCCTTTAACTTCGTAATTGCCAAAGCGAACCAATTCGCTTAGCATATTGCCACGTTTACCAGCCAAATAAATCTTGCCAACGACTGGGCATATGATTTTGCTATAACAAGCTGCTAGTAACAGATAACCTTGTTTAGCGGGCAAGAATAAATTGACTGTCCGATAGCCTTTTTTAGGCTCAGGTTTGGGTGTAACTATTTGGGAATCTTTATTTCGCTTATAATCGTCAGCCTCATCAACTGGCTCAATTTGAGGCCATAAATCTGCTTGTTTTGCCAAAGGTAAACTTGCTAACAAGGCAAGTTGTAAGCAACTTGCAATTAATACCGCTGGCAAGCTATCTAGGGTTGACAAAGTTGGAGCTGGATAATCTGAAGCCAAATTACCCGTGTTGTCGCTAGTTAATGTAGCTTCTGTTTCCTGCTCACTTTCTAAGTGTTTATCTGCTTTTGCTAACTGCGCTTTGATTAAGTTCAAACGACTAGCAAACAGATTAATTGTTGGCAAGCTCAAAGCATTATCTACAGCTTTTAGCTTAACATGCTCAACCCGATCGCTAATGGATTTATGAATTTGTGGGTCAATACGCTTGGGGTTGTAATAAAGCGTGATTTTCGGCCAATTAAGCTCCTCTAAAGCCTTGACTAATGCCGAGAAACTACTATTGCCAAGATTATGTTCTAACAGAACAATTTCCCGTTCATCATTGCGTTTTTGTAAAGCAGCAACTTGCAAATCTAAAAGTAAAGGCAAAATATAGTCATAGATGCTACCGGTGCTAAGTTTGTCCAATTCAGCCAAATAGACTGGCATATAATGATTAAATGGTTTTAAATCAGGTAATGTATCTAGCTTGCCATAATGCTTCTTAACAAGCTTATATAACTCCTTGGCACTAAAGCTAGGAAAATAATGCAAAAGCAAATGGCTGACGCGCTCTGACAAAGGTAATTTGCCTAAGCCTTTCAAATCAGCTGCGCTCAGTTCTGGCAACGTAGCAGGCACATAATAACCTGCTTCTAAATCTTCGACCGTAACTAAAAGTTCCAAGTCACTGATCGTCTGCATCGTCCGAATATGTAAATATTCCATCTAATCTCTTTCCATTCTACAAACTATAAGTTATTTTACCTTACTTTGCTTAAAGACAAAAATTTTACTCAAAATATAGTTAATAACTACAACCATAAAGGCTGTCGAAATTTTAGCCAAATCTAAATTCAATTTGACGACATCTGCCAAAAAGGCCATCAATAAATATTCGCACAACAAGCTACTTAAAATACGTGAACTCACAAAGCGTTCAAACTCTGGCCAAATTGGGCCATGACTACAAAATACGTATTGGCGATTAACCCAAAAGGCAAATAGTAAGCTCAATCCAAATGAAATCGTCTGAGGTACAAGCCAGTATTTGTAGCCATAAAAATTAAAGATGCTGCTAAAGAGGCTAAAGGAGCCAACTGAAACAACAGTTGTTAATGCGCCAAAGAAAAGGTAAAAAGTTAGTTCTCTTTCTAAGCCCAAAAGAATTAGGGTTCCAAAATAAGCAGCTAAATATAGGCATAAAATGCAGAACCTCAAGTTTGGCCATAAGCTAGCTAAATTCAGGCGATCAATATAAATCAAAGCTGTAGTTGGGAAAATCAGCCATAGCAAAATGGTAAAATTAACCCGCCATTTGCTGACTGTCTTAGGCCAAGCCAGAGCAACATAAATACTAACTAGGCAGCTTGCTAGAGCAAGCACAATATAACTAGCTAAAAACGAACAGTATTTCAGGCCAACTAAGCAGATAAGGTAGCTTAGTAAAGATATGGCTAACAGATTTTCAAGGCGCTTAAACGTCAAAAGCTGCTTGTCAAAAATAAGTTTATTTAATTCTGTATTCATCTTTTAAGATACTACTCTCTTTTGATTCTTCATCTAAGCTTTGCTTATTCAAATCATCTAACGATAAAGCATAGGCTGGTACAAAATGGGAAACAAAATAATCAGCTTCTGGCAATTTTAAGGCTTGAATGCGTTTGCGTGTCTTAGCTTCAGCCTGCTTAAACTCTTCATTACCTAAGGCTAATTCTTGCATACATTTAATTAAGGCACTGATTTTGTCGGCCGCTTTGACAAACAAGCGAGCTAGGCACTGTTCATCTGTCTTGTGCTCAGGGCAAATAAATTTTAGATAAACTGGCTGTAATTTAGCAGGTAATAGATCAATTAATCTGTTAGCTGCAATCGATTCAACCAAGGAATAGGCCTGCTTAAGTTCTGGATTATAGTACTTAACAGGCGTTGGCAAATCGCCAGTAATAACTTCCGTAGCATCATGCAGTAATGCCATCTGTAAAAGATTGGCTAAATCCAAATGAATTTCAGATTGCTTACATTCAACTAATTTCTGTTCCCGAATGTAATAAAGTGCTTGCACAATCAAAGCTACCTGATATGAATGTTCGCAGACATTTTCACTTTCTCTGCATTGCATCAAACTCCAGCGCTCAATTAAATGCAAACGATTTAGCATTGCGTAAAATGTATATTGCTTATTATCTTCCATAAACACTCCTAAATAGCGTGTAAATGCGCTGTTTTAGCCATCATTCGCTTAGTTTCACCATTATTAAATTGCAAAACTAAAATAGCATCACCTGCAACTGGCTCAATCTGTTTAACAGTCGCAATTCCCAAGCGGCTATGCTTAACCTGCTGATTTACTTTAATATCAGCTAGTTTAAGTTCATCTTTGCTTTGCTTACTTGCTAAACTGGTCAACTTTGCTGAACTTGAACCAGCTACCTTATTGGCTTTGATGCGTTTCAGTTGGCTCATAGCGTCACTTACAGCAGGTTTAGGCTTAACTTGCGTAGAATTAAGCGGCTCAATACTAATTGGCGCCTGTCTTCTAATTGACCAAGTTGAATTTCCGCTATAATTGCCACCGTTATTCCCGCCATAATTGCGGCCAAATGAGCCTCTTTTCGTATCGTTATAAGCGAAAAGATCGTAATCGTCATTCTTGCGACTAGCATATTTCTCTTGTATCAGCTCTTTAGGGATTTCTTTGACGAAACGTGACAAGAGATTATACGTCGTACTACCATATAGCAAACGTTCAGCTGTCGAAGTTAAGCACAAGTTCTGGCGCGCTCTAGTTACACCTACATACGCTAAACGTCTTTCTTCTTCTAAGCCAGCTTGCGTACTGAGTGAGCGAGCACCAGGGAAAATATTTTCTTCCATGCCGACAATATAAACGTTGTTAAACTCTAAGCCTTTAGCAGCATGTAAAGTCATCAAGCTAACAAAATTTCCATCTGTATCGTTACTTGCAGCTTGGTTCAATGCCGTCATTGCTAAATAATCCTGTAAATCAGTCTTAAGTGACTTGTTAGGCAAATTAGCCTGGGCTATTTCAGCAATCTCAATTTGGCCAGCTGTTTCATGCTCTACTTCATCAGCTTGGACAAAGGCTAAGAGATCATTCGATCTGAGTTCTGCTTGTTCCGCTTCTGAGAAATCTAGAGTTTCAATTTTAGATTGAGCTGTAAAATCAAGCGCATCAGACAACATTTCTTTCAAATTTTCAATTCGTTGCGCTGCATCTTCCTGGCCCTTTTCCATCTGATTGATAATTTCTTCAACCAAACCGCTCTCATTCTGCACATACTCAATGTAAGAACTCAAAGTAAAATCACTGTTCTGTAAACTTTTACGTAAATTAACAATCAAGGTGTAAAAGCTTAAAAGCTTTAACTTCACTTTGGCTAGCTCTGGATAGCAGTCAGCTTTAGCACAAATTTCCATAGCAGAAGCTTGTGCTTGTTTGGCTAAAGCCAATACTTTCTCAACCGTGGTTAAACCAATTTGACGTTTAGGACAGTTAATAATTCTTAAAAAGGCTAAATCATCTTTAGAGTCAGCAATTAAGCGCAGATAAGCCAAAACATCTTTGATTTCTTTACGCTCATAGAAACGCTGACCGCCATAAATTCGGAACGGAATTTTCGCTTTCAATAAGGCTAATTCTAAGTTACGCGATAAAGCGTTCACACGATAAAGAATAGCAAAATCAGAATACGGGCTCTTTGTTTGCTGTTGCTTGGTTTGAATGTCATTCACAACATAATTAGCTTCATCTTGTTGATTAACAGCCTGATAATAGCTAAGCAATCTACCAGCTCCTGCCTCTGTCCATAAAGCTTTATCTTTACGCTGCTGATTGTGTTGAATGATACTGTTAGCAGCTCTTAAAATATTACCAGTTGAACGATAGTTTTGTTCAAGCTTAATTACCTTGGCATCTGGAAAATCACGTTCAAAGTTGAGGATAATGCTGACATCAGCGCCTCTAAAAGCATAAATTGACTGATCATCGTCACCCACAACACATAAATTGCGATGCTTAGCGCTTAACATATGAATAAGCTGATATTGCGCAAAGTTCGTATCTTGATACTCGTCAACAAAAATGTATAAAAAGCGCTTTTGGTACACCTCTAAAACAGCTGGCTCTTGGCTGAACAAAAGGTAGGCATTCAGCAACAAATCATCAAAATCCATTGCATTCAAATTCTTCAAAGCTGCCTGATAATCAGCATATAAAGGCTGACAGAGTT
This sequence comes from Amygdalobacter nucleatus, assembly GCF_029167365.1. Taxonomy (NCBI): domain Bacteria; kingdom Bacillati; phylum Bacillota; class Clostridia; order Eubacteriales; family Oscillospiraceae; genus Amygdalobacter; species Amygdalobacter nucleatus. Next base: position 525,710 of record NZ_JARFNM010000001.1, on the reverse strand, counting down.
TGGCTGCACCATCTAAGCAACGCTGTGGATTAGGATATTTGCTTAAAAATTCCTCTACAGTTAAAAGCTTGTTCTTCTGCTTCGAAATAGCATGCAAAACGGCTTTTGGCTCGTAAACGTCACGGTCTAACTTTTTATCGGCAATCAAATTCTTCAATAACTTCGCTTGTTCATCTGTATCTAAAATCTGAAAATTAGACTGGTAGCCAAGTAACGGTGCAAATTGCCGTAAAACCTTAACCATTACAGAGTGGAAAGTACCAATCCACATTCTTGAAGTATCGTCACCTACCATTTGGCCGATACGCTCTTTCATCTCAAGCGCCGCCTTGTTTGTAAAAGTTAAAGCCATTATCTGTTGTGGAAGTATACCTAAATCCTTAATTAAATGACTGATACGATAAGTGATAACACGGGTTTTACCAGATCCAGCTCCTGCCAATATAAGTAACGGGCCTGTGCCATAAAGTACAGCTTGGCGCTGATCCTGATTTAATTCATTGTATAAGCTTTGATTGTTCGCATTCATGCCTCAAATTATAACAATTAAAGCTCTTAAATGCGATGACTAGTTTATGAAGTGACTTTAAAAACGCTAACTCGAAACTAATTTAGGGCCTAAAAAAGCAGGCAGCGTTAGCTGCCTGCTCCTCCCCAATACCATAAATCACTTACCCCAGTAAATGATCAATAATCCAACTCTAAGATGCCATACTCACCTTGCTTACGGGCATAGATAATATTCACCTTGCCGCTATCAGCATTCAAATAAGCAAAGAAGCTATGACCAAGTAACTGCATCTGTAATAAAGCTTCCTCTTCATCCATTGCATCGATATGGAATTGCTTATGTTTACTTATCTTAGGAGTATCTGCATCTTCCTCTTTGGCAAAATCCTCAGCCATAGTTGCATAGAAGCGTTTCAATCCCTCGCTATTATGATGGAGCTTCAAGATGCGTGTTTTGTGTTTACGTAACTTGCGTTCCATTAAATCTAAAGCTTGGTCAAAAGCGACAACTGCATCTGTAACATTAGCCTCTGTACGATAAAAATGGCCTGCAATTTTGAGCGTCAACTCACATGTCACACTGTTATTAACAGCTGTAAACTTAGCTTCCAACTGATCTTGCGCTGATAAGCTGCGCTCAAGTTTAGCAATCTTCTTCGTACAATGTTCCTTCATGCGATCACTGATTTTAACATTAATACCCTTGAGACTAAACTTCATATATGCCACACTCCTCTCATGCATCTATCACAAATTATGCTCTGTGAATCACCTATATTATAGTCTATTAGCCTAAATAGAGCAATTATTTTAGCTCATTTATCGATATAACTAACAGAAAAGCTAGTTCAGTCATTAGTAACCAAACTAGCTTTCTTAAATTTTAATCTCTCAGCTTGGCAATTTACTTATCTTGCGGCTGGAATGTAAATCACCTGTTTTTCGCGCAGATAAACAACGTTTTTACGTACTGGCAATTTGTTAGCCTGAATGATAAGTTCGATGTATTTGTCTGCATTATCGTAAAAATCTTCACATTTAGCTGCATAAGCCTGCTCAGCTAAATCGAACAAGTTATCCTGTTTCTTGACTTGATAATATTTACCAATTGCGGCAACCTTGCTGTTAGCTTTTGGCGCTTCTGTGGCCTTAGGGAGCTTATTATTCTCAAGATGAGGTTTAAACTCTGACTTACTTGGCGCACTTTGCTTAGTTGGCTTAACTTGAGCTTCTGTTGGCTTCTCAGTTGTTTCTTTAGGCTTAGACTCTATTGTTGTAGTTTTAGCTTGTGTCTTTGTAGGTTCAGTTGTCTTAGCTGTCTCAGTTGGCTCACTTGGCTTAGTTTCCTTAGTTGCTTGATTATCTTCTGTTTTTGTTGGCTTCTCACTCTCAACGCCACTTGCAACTTGCTTAATCAAGTCAGTTAAGGTTGTACCTTCTTTTTGCAGTAAAGGTAATAAATCGGCTGACATCAAGCCTAAATCACTCGTACGCAAGGCAATGACTGACTTGGCTAAACCTGGCAAGGAGCTAGCTATCTGTTCGCTAGTTAAACTCATCGTCAAATTTTGCTTGTCCAAATTGGCCCGTAAAAGCCATTCAGCAAATAAAGAACGCAAATTAGTATATGCTGTCTCATTAGCAGGCTCTTTAGCCAAATCCTTAATTGCATTCTTGATAGGACTTGCTTCTGACTTTAGCTCTTTGTAAAGTAACGGAATAATTTCATCTGCCTTGTAAACTGAATATGTGACTGTGCTAGCATCATCTGTCTCTTTGTCACTTGGCGCAAATTTACCTGTACTTTGCACAGCTTGAATCAAAGCTGTCAGCACTAAATTTTCCACCTCATCAGTTGGCTTAGCATAGAGAAATTTGGCTGTTTCAGCTGTTACATAATCAGCAGCTTGACCCTGATTATAAGCTTGCATAAAATTAGCATACACTTGCTTATTTTGACTTTGACGATAGCCATAAGCCGTTAAATAAGCGACAAGCAAAATACAAATGGCCACCACACTGGCTATTATTTTCCTTAAGCCACTCAAATGCACTCGATTCAAAAATTGGTCAAAAGTCATTGCTACACCTCGCTCTAAGACGCTGACATTATCTTAACAGTTGCACTTAACAAATTAAAGTCGCTTGTACTAAAACTTAAGCATGTCAATAAACTGTAACTTGCCTTAAATACAAGTCAAATAAAAAGAAGCACCATAGTCTAAACTATGATGCTTCCTCGATGACCCATGAGGGACTTGAACCCTCGGCCCCTTGATTAAAAGTCAAGTGCTCTACCAACTGAGCTAATGGATCGACAGGGATGGCAGGACTCGAACCTGCGCATGCGAGAATCAAAACCTCGTGCCGTAACCGCTTGGCTACATCCCTATGCAAGGGTGAGATATGAGAGTCGAACTCATGGCCTCCAGAGCCACAATCTGGCGCTATAACCAACTTAGCTAATCCCACCGTCTCTCGACTGTGCCTTCAAATTGTAGCACTCACTGCAGTGAGAGTCAAGTCCATAAACACAACTCATTAGAGCTTTTGTATTATATCTAAACTTTTCGTTCTTGGCAAGTTCAAATTGCGAGGAAATTCTTGTTTTATCACTTGTTTTTGCTGAAATTTGAGAATTAGATGCTGTAAATCAGAATTTGGTTCCTCTGGATAAACATATGATGCACATTGTACTGCCCCTAGAACATTAAACAACTTGTTAGCATCTGTCGTAGCTTCCAAACTTGTCTTAAAGCATAAGCTGTAACCATCTACCTTTGTCAAAGGTAAACTATATTCAAGTAAAGTAGCTAAAGGCGAAACGGCTCGACTAAGTACATAATCAAAGCTCTGGCGCGCCTTTGTATGCGCAAAGTCTTCCACTCTAGCCCAAGCTAATTGGCAATTATTCAGCTCAAGTTCACGCAAAGCAAGTTCGATAAACGCGAGTTTTTTCTGAACGGTATCTAACAACGTTATCTGCATGTTCGGTCGTAAAATTGCTAATAAAAGGCCCGGGATGCCTGAACCTGTCCCAATATCTAGGACCTTTGATGCGATATCTTCCTTACAATTTAATGCCTCTAGCAAGTAAAAGCAATCTTGAATATCAGCATTGACAATTTGCGCACTATCAAGCAAGCGGCTGAGATTAATACGCAAATTAAATAGCGTACGCAGATAATAATATTGCAAAATCTGCTCATATTGGCGCTTAGTAAGCCTAAATGTACAATTCTTACGAATATTTTCAGCATACTGCTGTGCTTGAATAGCTGTTTTTGACCAATTAGGCTCACTAGCTAATTCAATTTTTAAGTCTAAATTAACTTCGCTCTGTCCAATTATCTCTAATTCAAATGTAACAGGCAAAGTTAATTCCACCAAAGCTGGTACAGCATCTAGCCAACCACTCAACGCGTAGGCTAATTCACAAACCACAACTTGACATCGAAGTAATTCCTCAGCTTCAATTACAAGCGGTCTTAAGGCTTTAAGGCTCAAATTATCATTTTTCTGCTTGTTTGTGCTCACGGCGATAGGTCTCCAAATAAACAACTAAAACTGAAATATCGGCTGGTGAAACACCAGATATACGACTTGCTTGGCCCAAATTCACTGGTCTCAGTGCTTGTAACTTTTGTCTAGCCTCTAAACGCAAGCCTTGTAATTGGGTATAGTCAATATCAGACGGTAAAATCCGACTTTCTAATTTCACGAAGCGATCGATTCTTTCCTGCTCTATTTTGATATAACCAGCATACTTGTGCTTTGTTTCAACTGCAAACATAATCTCTGGGGCTAAATCTGGTCGTTCAGTGTCAAAGGCTTTGGTCGTAGCATAATTAAACTGTGGGCGTCTAAATAAATCATAAAGATTAAAATTCTGCGTTAAATCAGGCAAATTCAACTCGGCTAAGAAAATATGCGTCTGTTCAGGTGTCACATAAACAGTTTTCAACCTAGATAGCTCAGTTTTGATGGCTGCCATCTTCTTTTGATAAAGTTCATAGCGTTCTTGACTGATCAAATGAGCTTTGTAGGCTAAATCACTCAATCTTTCATCAGCATTATCCTGTCTTAGCGATAAACGATATTCCGTCCGCGAAGTCATCATTCGATATGGCTCAGCTGTACCTTTAGTCACTAAATCATCAATTAAAACACCGATATAGGCCTGATTACGTTTTAAGATTAATGGTTCTGCCTGGACATAACTTAATGCCGCATTCGCACCTGCCATTAAACCTTGACAAGCAGCTTCTTCATAACCAGAACTACCATTCATCTGACCGGCAAAATAAAGTCCATTAACTTTTTTGCACTCCAAAGTTAAATTAAGCTCCAACGGATCGATCAAATCATATTCAATGGCATAGGCTGTTCTTGTCATTTCTGCCTTTTCTAAGCCTTTAATGCTATGCAAAACCTGCATCTGCACATCTTCTGGCAAAGAGCTAGATAAACCAGAAATATACAGTTCTTCTGTATCTAAACCTGTAGGTTCGATGAACAACTGATGCCGATTTTTATCGCTAAACTTAACTACCTTATCTTCAATAGACGGGCAATATCTTGTACCTGTGCCAGAAATTAGGCCACTAAATAAAGGCGAACGATCGATATTTTTCCGAATAATCTCATGCGTTTCTTCATTCGTATAAGCTACAAAGCAGCTTTGTTGTTCAGGCTCAGTTAGAGGATGAGCTTTAGATGTATCATCTGGCTCTTTGTAAGAAAGGGTATTAGTGAAACTAAAGCAAAATGGTTGTTTGTCGCCTGTCTGTTCCTCCATACCACTAAAGTTACAAGAGCGACGATGAATACGCACAGGTGTACCTGTTTTGAAGCGTTGCATCTTCAAACCTAACTTTGCAATATTAGCGCTCAAATATTCAGCGTAAGCTTGGCTATCTGGCCCTTGCTTAAATTTTTCCTGTCCGACAATAATTTCGGAGCTTAAATAAGTGCCGCTACAAATTACGACCTTGTCAGCTAAATAAACAGCTCTGTAACGAGAAATGACACCCAAAATTTGTTTTTGGCCATCAACTTCTGTCCAAAGCAAGTCAACTATTTCAGCTTGTTTAAGGTAAATGTTACTCACTTTTTCTAAGCGATGTTTCATATAGCGCTGATAGGCTTTACGATCAATTTGGGCTCTCGGGCTATATACAGCTGGTCCTTTGGATAAATTAAGCATTCTAAAATGAATACCATTGTAGTCAGCTGCCTCTCCCATAAGGCCACCTAAAGCGTCGATTTCTCTAACTAATTGACCTTTGGCTGTTCCACCAATATGTGGATTACACGGCATATTAGCTAAACCATCAAGCGATAAAGTAAAAAGGCCAACTTTGTCAACAATTTTACTAGCAGCATAAGCCGCTTCAATGCCAGCATGGCCTGCACCAACCACTGCTACAGCCAACTTATCTGCAATAAAATATTTTTGATCACTTAATTCTTGTTCTAATTTATCCCTATATTGAATCTGCATAATTCATCCTCGTATGAACTTATTTCCCGACGCAAAATTTACTGAATATTGTGGTTAAAACAGCTTCATCAGCTTTCTCTCCAGTCAACAATTCTATCTCTTCAATACAAGCTTGCAACATCTGATCTAGCACATCTAAAGGCGGTATAGTCTCACCATAATCAGCTGTTAAAGTATCAATTATGCAACTTATATTGTAAAGTCCTTGGTACTGCCGATAAGAACTAACTCTAACAGCCTGACTCTTACCTTTGCCCAAGCTAAGATAGTATGCATAAATTTGTGCTTGTAAAAAAGCTAAACTATTGGCTTGCAAAACGGAACAGCTCAAAACTTTATATTTTTCGCCATATAAGTCCTCTATTTTGGCTTTAATCTCAGCTTGTTCAGCTAAATCAGATTTAGAAACGACAAAATAGACCTGCGTTCCTTTGGCTTCAAATTGAGCTAATAAATCTGTACTTGGTAAAATTGCCTGTGTCAGGTTATGTTCAATCAGGCTGTCAGTTGCCAAATTTGCACTGTTTTCCCTGGGTAATACGGAAATTAACCAAAGTACAACATCAGCTTCTAACGCCGTCTTGAAGCTCCGCTTAATTCCCTCTTGTTCGACAATATCAGCACCAGCTCGTAAGCCAGCTGTGTCACAATATTGACAAAGTAAGCCCTTGTACCTAACTTCAGCCTCCAGTACGTCACGCGTCGTGCCTGGAATATTCGTAACAATAGCTTTATCTTCATGCACCAAAGCATTCATTAAGCTTGATTTGCCAGCATTAGGGGCGCCTAATAGAGCTATTTTAATTCCTTCCTTGATAATTCTACCCTGATCATAACCAGCACATAAGTCACTTAATAAGTCCTTAATTGCCTTTAATCTACTTAAATATTCAACTTGCTCAATATCATACTCAGGATATTCTGGGTATTCAATTCCCATCTCACATTTAGCGGCAAATTCTAATAGTAAATCTCTGACTTGCTTGAATTTGTAACCAAGCTCACCGCTTAGTTGCTGTAAAGCTAGAGTCTGTGCTTCTTCAGCTTCGGCATTCAATAAATCTGCTAAGCCCTCGGCTTCAATCAAAGAAAATTTGCCATTCAAAAAGGCACGCTTACTAAATTCGCCCGCTGTGGCCATCCTAGAGCCAGCTCTAAGACAAGCTGTAAGCAATTTCATTTTGCTAATTGCACCACCATGGCAGGAAATTTCGACCATCTCTTCACCAGTATATGATCTAGGTGCCTTAAACCGTGTCAGGACAACTTCATCGACAATTTCACCCGTCAAAGGATCTACGACATGGCCGTAAGCAGCTTGATAGCCTTTCAAGCCAACAACCGTTCGCTTCGTCAAAGCCGAATCAGCCTTAGCTTCTCTAAGCTCAGATTTGATGGGACCAAAGCGAAAGATCTTATCAGCTAAATTAGCAGAACCTGCACCTGAAATTCGTAAAACAGCTAAAGCAGCTAAGCCCTCAGCCGTCGCAAAAGCACAAATCACATCATCGCTTACCATCAAAATTATCTCCTATGGAAAAAGCTGCTAAAACCAAGCGTCATAGCAGCCTTTAAGCATCATAAATTGCTTGTTAAGTCAATCAGACTTCTTCATTCTCATCTACATCTTTAAGTTCTTCTGGGATTGGCATATTAGGTACATAATCTTCGCTTAAATCGATAACAACATAGCGGTTAGGTTCATCGCCCTCACTATATGTCAAAATACCTTTGATGCCTGTCAAACACTCATGAATAACGCGTCTATCTAACGAGCGCATTGGACTCAATTCATAGGCATTGCCGTTCTCTAATGAGCGCTTGGCCGTTTGCTTAGCCAGCTTAATCAAAGCGTCCTTGCGCTTCTCAAAGTAATCGCCCACATCAAGGATAACACGCTTATCACTACCAGCTTGATGTACAACAAGTGATGTCAAATACTGTAAAGCACGTAACGTTTCGCCACGGCGACCAATCAAAATACCACAATCATCACCTGAAATGTTGAAATGTAATGACTCTTCGTCTTCTTCGCACTTCAAGACATTAACAACGTGCATATTATTGAGAATATCGTTAATAAATTTCTCAGCTGCAGACTTAGCATTGACTGGTGTTTCGTCAGCTTTCGTTTGCTCAATAGTAGCCTCATCTAATTCCGTTAATTGAACGATTGCTGATTTACGCCCAAAGCCCAAAAATGATCCAGCTTCTGGCTCTTGTAAAACTTTAATCACTACAGCATCCTTCGTTAATCCTAATTGGGCTAAACCTTGGCTAACTGCCTCATCAATCGTCTTAGCTTTGACTTCTATGCTTCTCATGTTGTCTCCTTTAAGTTATATACCAATAAACTAAAATATAATCATCAAAAATTACTGTTTGGCTAGCTCTTTCGCTACTTCACTTCTTGTCTTCAAGGAAGTTGAATTAGCTTTTTGCATCAGATCATTGTATGGCCGTGTGTAAATGACGTAGAACAAATATGTCTGTAGCATCATCATTAAGTTACCAACGATCCAGTACAAAGTCATTGCAGCTGGCATCATCATGGAAAAGAAGAGCATCATCACAGGCATCGTAATCATCATGGAACGGTTCATAGTATCTGCTGAATTGTTCTCAGCTGTCCGAGCTGGATTTGTCTTAGCCAAATCATTGGCCTCCTTGCTCTTAGCAAGCATTGGATTCAAGCGACTGTTCAACATCTGTGGGAAAATTGATGTGATCAAGTTAAGAATAACAATAAGCAAAATTGGTAACCAAACTTCAGAATGCTCACCAAAATAGCTTGTAATATTCCAAGTTGGTGTCAAACCGATATCTATACCAAAGAAATCCAAACTGATTAAGTCTTGTGCCTTCATCAAGCCCTGATTGACAACCTCGGCCAATGCAGCAGGACTATTATGCAAAGCTTTGATCAAATCCAAATTGGTTGTCTCAATGCTTTTAGCAACAGTCTGTGCAATGTAGCCTTTAGCTGCCATAAAATCAGCAATCTTATGCAATGATTCAACTGAAATCGAACTCAAATAAGTCAATGGAGCTTGCACAACACGATAAATTGGCCACATTAACAAAACGGTTAAGAACATAAAGCCCATGCCACCTGTTAATGAAACACCGTTTTGCTTATAAAGTTCCATCATCTCTTGCTGATAGCGCATCTTATCCTTGCCACAGACTCGCTGTAATTCAGCTAATTTCGGTTGCAAAGCACGTTGGCGCAATGAATTCTTATGTTGCTTAATATTAAATGGCATCAGCAAGATACGGATAGCCACACCATAAACTAAAATAGCTACACCGTAGTTGCCGGTTAAATTGTAGAGTCCACGCAAAATAGTACCAAATAGCGTGTACAGTGGCTCTAACAACATGGCACTGGACGAAAACATAACATTCTCCTTGTTAAACAAAACTACCGCTTTATTCTAACATGAAGCGACAGATTATGTAAGATATTAGAAAAGTCACGGCAATAATCTGCTGCACTAACTTTGTTAGGAAAATGTTTAGCCAAAAGTACACAATCAAGCGAGCCTAAATTAAGGCTACGCAAAAATTCTAAATTAGACTGATAAGCCTGCCGTAAGCGGCGCTTATAGTAATTGCGCCAGACGGCATTGGGGGTACGTTTGGCGCACGCAACGCCTAGACGAAGCGGACCGTATTTCTTAGGTAAAATATAGCAAGTTAAATATCTACCTGGAAACATTTGGCCTTTCTGCATCGTCTTAGAAAAACTATAACTGGCTTTTAAGCGATTATAGCGACGTAAATGTGCAAGTGGCGGCAAATCTGCCATCTCTCCCCTTAATTCCTTCCCTATATGCTAGTGATCACAACATCACAATATAATAACGATAAAAAAAGGCTACGAATGCAGCCCTTTTTCTCAAAATAGAAAACGATGTAATTACGCAGTTAAAGCTTTACGGCCCTTCTGTCTGCGACGGCGTAAAACTTCACGACCTGAAGCAGTTCTCATACGTTTACGGAAACCATGTTCGCGGCTTCTTTGTTTCTTTTTTGGTTGAAACGTCATTTTCATAGAAGTTTCCTCCTTAATAATTTGCAAGCGCTCTACATTTTAGCTTTTTTTCAGCACAATGTCAAGCACTTTTATAGTTTTTGAAGTTAATCACGGAAGTTTGACAGTTGAGAAATGAAGTAAAAATGTAAACATTCGGAAAATTAGTGCTGAAACCCCTCTTTTTTGTCAAATTTGCCTCTGAACGTAAATTCGATTTTGACATCTCTGATATTCTTGCCAAACTAATTTATACTCGTATCCTTGATCCTTCTTCCAAGCGCTCTAGCTTTGACATTGCTCAGTCTTATTTTGAAAGACCTAATTTCCAATTACACGCTGTTTACCGTGCCTTAGAATGTCTTTCTAATAATTCTGACACTTTCCAAGAATGGGTCTACAAGGAAAGCAAGCGGCTTATTAAACGTCAAGATAAAATCCTTTTCTACGATTGCACTAACTATTTCTTCGAAGTTAAGAAAGCCTCTGGCCTTAAACAATACGGTGCTTCTAAGGAGCAGCGACCATTACCTGTTGTCCAAATGGGCTTATTCCTTGATGCTTCCAGCTTGCCATTAGCTTTTTCTATTAATTCTGGTAATACCAACAAACAAACTACCTTAAAACCTTTAACCAAACAAATTCTTAATGATTTCAAGTTGGCTAAATTTGTAGTTTGTACTGATGCTGGTTTATCTTCCTTAGAAAACAGACAATTTAACAGCCTTATAGACAGAGCTTTTATTACCACTCAATCGATTAAAAAACTTAAATAGTTCCTAAAAGACTAGGCTTTAGATCCTAACGGTTGGAATTTACCTAGCAGTGACAAATTATATTGTTTAAGCGCCATTGATGAGAATGACTATAAAGAGTTAGAACGCACATATTACAAAGCAAGGTGGATTAAGGAGAATGGATTAGAGCAAAAACTAATTGTTACTTATTCCTTGAAATACAAGCTATATCTGGAAGATGTCCGTAACGAACAGTTAAAGCGGGCTTGTAAGAAGCTTGAACAACCTAGTTCTATTTCTAGAAAACGACCTAATGATCCTTTGCGTTATGTTAAGGATTATTCCATGACTAACGATGGTGAATTTGTAGTAAAGCATGTTTATGCTTTAGATGAGAAAGCTATTTTGGAAGCTGCTAAATATGATGGCTTTTACGCTGCTTGCACCAATCTTGATGATGATCCTTGTGAAATTCGCAAAATTAACCATGAAAGATGGCAAATTGAAGATGCTTTTGGAATGCTCAAAACAAAATTTAAGGCTAGACCTGTCTTTTTACAAAATGACGATAGAATCCTTGCTCACTTCCTAACTTGTTTCCTCGCTTTACAGATTTTTAAAATCTTTTTAGCCAAAGTTAAATCTTCTCTGCCTAAAAATTCTGCTCCTATTTCACCTAAATGTGCTATCTCTCAATTAAAGAAAATGAGTTTACATATTATTCCTAATGAGGGCTATACGCCTAATTACACCAGAACCGATATTACCGATGCTTTTCACAAAGCCTTTTATTTTAGAACTGACTTTAAAGGCATAACTGTGGGGGATCTAAGAAAAATTATTAATCTAACTAGAAAAGGCATTTAATTACTCAATACTTTTTGTTTAACTTAAAGCTCAGCTTATCCCTAAATTTAGGGGTATTCCTGAGTTTTTATCTTCTTTCAACTGTCAAAGATGGGATTTTAGCATGCTACAAAATAAAACGCATATTGTGTAAAAATTTTTGTACATTTTGAAGAGCCTAATTGCCAAAAACACCATATTTTCTTGTTTCTGTCTGCATTTTCGTACAATAAAAGGGAGCCGTTCAGCGACTCCCTAAAGCTTTGAAAACATAAAGTTTACTTAACGTATTATGTAAAGTTTACTTAACATGTTTTTGTTTCTTAGCAATCATTGGTAAAATTGCACCTAATCCAAGGAGAATGAATGGTGTTAAGAAATTCAAGACCATTCTGAATACATCTTTTGAATACATGCCCCAAACACAGAAAACAGTTGTCACAGCCATACACCAGATACCGATCGCCTTACCCAGCCATTTATTTTTAGTCATAACATATTCTGGATGTACATTTGTCAAACGTTTAACGCCGAAATAAGCCAAGAAAACCCAGACATAGCGCAATGGCATACATACAGAATTAAGTTTCAACATGAACTTAACCATTTCATTGACACTGCCAATACCAATCATAGGAATGACCAAAAGGATAAACACGACAACAGCAATCATGCGCATACCATAGATGTAAGAACCATGTTTATTCTGTCGCTTAAATTTAGCTGGAATAAACTCATCATCAGCAGACTCAATCAACATACGCAATGGTGCATCGATGGAGAGAATCATAACCGCAAACTGCGTGATAGCAATTGAAATTGCATAGATCTTGACGAACAAATCGCCTAAGCCATACCAAACACCTAATTTTTGGAAAGCCAAGTAAGCACCCATGGAGTACATTTCCTCTGGTGGAACAGTTGGATCGAACATTAAAGCTAATGCTATTGTACCTAATGAAGCCACAGCGATAACCATAATTGTCATCACGATAATACTAATTGGGAACTCGCGACCTGGTTTCTTCATCTTGTTGACGTAAGGCGAAATTTTCTCACAACCGCCAACAGCGAAAATCAAGATCGAGAAGTCAGCAAAATATTTGAAATCAAAATTCGGTACATAGGTAGAAAGATCTGTAGGTAAGTTATTGTATTGGATAGCTGTGCCACGGATGAATGGAGCTGCAACTGCCATCAAAATGAACAGGAAGCACAAAACTACGCTGCACGCACCAGCAATCGAGCTTAAGAACTTAACCATTTTAACGCCATAACTGGAAAGGAACAAAACTATGGCAAAAATTAAGATACATGTGATTTGCACATAATAAATGTTAAAGTCCTTAACACGTTTATCACCGAATACAGCCCAGCTAAGTGCAATAATTGTATTCATCGGTTTCTGAGAAATATACGGCAAGTGGACAACCCAATAGGTCCAACCTGCATAATAAGCAAGTTTTTTAGTAAACGTCTTTTCAATCCAAGACGAAACGCCAGCACCAGATTCCTTAAAAGCTGAACCAAGTTCGCCGACAATTAATGAATATGGTATAAAGTAGAGTACGAAGACAATCACCCAGCTGATGATCGACTTAACGCCATTGAAAAAGGCATAACCATTAACAACGTTACCAAAGCCCCAAACAGTCATAAAAGCCATCAAAGTGATAGTTCTTAAACTCATTGTGGTAGTTTCTTTAGTAACGGGAACCTTAGAAATGGACGCTTCTGTCCTATCCATAAAAAACCTCCTGAGCTATTAAGCTAATTCAATCTCCAAAATTGAACTGCGATTAAATAGCTTTAACATAATTTGCACTTTCAATTTTAGCATATAACTAAATAAAAAGTATGGCATCTACTAATTATTGTGCAATCTGTCAGTTTTTATAGTTAATATATAGACAATATTACTTTACACTAAAAAAGCCCTAGCCGGTATAAACCAACTAGAGCTTCTTATTTAATCAATAACGTCTAACGCGCATAATCAACAGCACGAGTTTCACGTATCATGCTGACTTTTATTTGGCCTGGATAAGCTAATTCTTCCTCAATCTTTTGACAGATTTCATGAGCTTTTAGCGTCATCTCTGCATCGTCAACCATTTCAGGATTAACAATAACACGTATCTCACGCCCAGCCTGAATTGCATAAGCTTTAGAAACACCTTCAAATGACTCGGTTAATTTCTCCAACTTCTCAATCCGCTTCACATAAGTTTCCAGATTCTCACGTCTAGCACCTGGACGAGCAGCCGAAATAGCATCAGCAGCCATGACCAAAACTGCTATCTCACTCTTAGGCTCACAATCGCCATGGTGAGCTGCAATTGCATTGACAACAATATCAGGCTCTTTGTACTTCTTAGCAATCTCAACACCCAACTCAACATGGGTACCCTCAATCTCAAAGTCACATGATTTACCAACATCATGCAAAAGACCTGCACGCTTAGCCATATCAACATCTAGGCCCAAATCAGCTGCCATCATACCAGCTAACTTAGAAACTTCAATGCAATGTTGCAAAACATTCTGGCCATAACTTGTTCTATATTTCAAGCGGCCCAAATAATGTCTAACTTCTGGAGCCATACCAATAATACCAGTTTCAAAAGCTGCTTCATCGCCAGCTTTAACAATCATCTGGTCTATTTCACGAGCTGACTTCTCGTACATTTCCTCGATACGAGTAGGATGAATACGTCCATCTTGAATTAACTTCTCCAACGTTAATTTAGCAATCTCGCGTCGAACAGGATTAAAGCAAGAAATAACAACAGCACCTGGCGTATCATCAATAATAATGTCAACACCAGTAATAGCTTCAAAGGAACGGATATTACGGCCCTCACGTCCGATAATTCTACCCTTCATCTCATCGTTAGGTAAATCGATGACAGAAACTGTTGTCTCTGAAACAAAGTCAGATGCATAGCGTTGTATAGCAGTAACCACAATGGAACGAGCTTGCTCATCGGCTTTTTCTTTCATCTCGTCTTCCATACGCTTGTACATGATTGCCATGTCACGATAATAGCGTTTCTCTGCGATTTCTAAGACTTGCTGCTTTGCCTCTTCCAAACTCAACGAAGCAACTTCTTGTAGAGCCACTTCTCGTTCAGCCTCCAAAGCTTGCAATTTTGTCTCACGTTCAGTTAATTGCTTATCACGTGCATCAAGCTGAACTTTCTTTTGCTCGCTCTGCTCAAGTTTGCGATCAAGATTTGTTTCTTTTTGCTCCAAACGATTACGCTCTTTGGCAAAATTATCTTTCTCATTCTTTATCTCTTGGTCAAGCTGAACCTTAGCTTTGTGGACCTCTTCCTTAACTTGCATGAGATAGTCACGTTTCAACTTCTCTCCCTGCTTCTTAGCTTCTTCAATAATCTCATTAGCATTTGCTTTTGATTGGCTCTCTTCGGCCTGCAAGGCTTGCCGAATTTTACTAAATTTCGAGTTAAAGAGGAAGTATGTTATTCCATAGCCCACAACTAGGCCACATGCAGCACAAATAGTTTGCCACATCTTCAACACCTCCATATTCAATTGTCAAAGTTCATTTAATTATCTATTAAGTTGTAAGTTTACCTTAAGCTCAAGCTTAAACTTACCCCGCATAAGCTATGCCAGGCGCTAGCAAAAGCCTAAATATATCAACAACTGTTAAACTTAGTAAATAAAAATAACAAAACTATGGTAATATAAAACCACTTTTTCTTCAACTCAAGCTAAGATTAAGTAATTAACACAAACAGGCTAATCTAGCATCTTTGACTACTTTTGGACTTAGATAAAATTTTAGAAAAATTTACTAATTAGGAGCATAGTTTGGTACTAACAATTAAATTTCAAGCAAAAGATGATGGCTTAAGAGCAGTTGATGCTCTGCGCAAACACTACGCTTTTTCGAATCGCCGGATTAAAAAAATTAAATTTCAAGGCTATTTCAAATTGAACGGTGAAAATTGCTATCTCATTGTGCCAGTTAAAGCTGGTGATATTGCTGAAATTTGTGACGATGCTCAAGTAAATGAACTGGAATTAAGCGCCGATGCTGCATCGTATATAGTCTATAAAGACGATTGGTTCATTGCGGCGAACAAGCCAGCTAATATGTTGACTCAGCCTAATTATTGGCATACTGATAGTGCCTTAACAAAGATAATTAGTAAGCAAGATCTGCATTTGGTCAATCGCTTGGACAAAGACAGCTCTGGCCTCGTTATACTTGCCACAAGCTCGCATGCCCACTCTGTTTTAACCCAAATTTCGTTGGCTAAATACTACTTAACTTTGGTTTATGGTGATGTAGAAGCAAGTAACTTTGGCGAAGAATTTGTGCCTGAATTTAAGCAAAAAGAGCTACAAATAGAGATGGAAAAAGGCTTACTCAAAGAACTTTCTCTGTCAGATTCAGCGAATTTAACTTGTAATTATTGTGCCTATCCTATTTGCCGTAGAGAAGCATCAATTCTTGAACGGAGAATTTGCCTAGAAAAAGGTAAAAGTTGCTTAACACTCTTTCGTAAATTAGCTTATGATCAAACTACTAACGTTAGCTTGGTCCTTTGCCGACTCTTAACTGGGCGCACACACCAAATAAGGTTGCACTTTTTAAGCATGGGCCATCCTTTGCTTGGTGAAAGTCTATATGATTTAGCTAATTTGGCAGAAATGGCTCGCTTGCCTTATGAAGAGCGCACGCTTTCGTTCAAAAAAGAAATTCCTTTGGCCGAAAAATTAGAACTAGATAGTCTCAGATTCACAGATAATCCTCTAAGCACAGATATATACATAAAGTATTTGGCCAACTTACTCAATATAGAGCCTAGCAAACTACAAGCACAAGCAAAAAGCAATGCCAATTTCATAAAAAGCACAAAGGCATATCAAGCCATGCAAATACTCAATGCAAGTTTGCCAAGACAAGCTCTGCACGCTTGGGCGCTCAACTTTGCAAATCCCGTGCATTTCCCGAATAATTCAGTGCTTGATTACTACGTGCTCTTTGCGCCTTTACAAGCTGATATGGCTAACTTCATAACTGAGCACTTTCCTAAGCAAAAAGAAATCTTAGGCAAATACGAAGCTTTTAATTTGCATTATCCTAAAGCCTGAGGCTGTAATCTGAAGCTGCTTTCCTTAATTCTTTGGCTGCTTCTAGGCCGACAGTGCTATCAGATTGGGCCACTAATAAGCGCGACAACTCACTTAATATTTCACTTTCATTCAATTCGCTAACTTCACTCTCAGTTGTCTGCAAAGCCAAATTGCTCGTTTTCGTCACTGTATACACATGTTCAGCTTGGGCGACAATGGCTGGCTGATGGCTGATGCAAATCACTTGATGTTGCAAACTTAATTGCTTCAGTGCCTGTGCCACTTGCTGACAAGCTAGGCCAGAAATGCCCTGATCAATTTCGTCGAAAAGCAAAAGTGGTACCTTGTAAGCTTGAGCTAGAATGACTTTTAACGCTAAGAAAATTCTGGAGCTTTCACCGCCTGACGCTACCTTGGCTAAAGGTTTAGGTGTCTGCCCTAAGTTAGCTGATAATAAAAATTCAGCTTTATCATAACCCTTGACAGTTATCGGCTGAGTTTGAGCTTTTTCTAAACTAACGACAAATTGCAAATTAGGTAAAGCCAGATTGTGCGCAACCTCTTCCATGTCTTTGGCTAACGCTTGGCCAGCTTCAAGCCTAATTGCATGTAATTTGTCTGCAAGTTGTGTCATTTTACTCTGCAAATTACTGTGTTCAGCTAACAAATCTTTTAATGTCGCCTCAGTATCATCTAAAAGCTGCAATTTTTCAGTCAATTTACTTTCGTACTGCATAACTTCCTGCAAGCTCATAGTTTTGGGCGCATATTTACTAATTAAGTTATTAAGCAAATTCAAGCGCTCATCTAACTGCTTAACTTGCTCTGGCTGATACTGGAAAGTATGCAAATACGCTTGAATATCTGTCTCTAAGTCATTGAGCATAGCTTGCACATTGCTACATGCACTTGTCAAAGTCTCAAGCTTCGGACTAATTTGCTCAGCTTTCTGTAAAGCGTTATAACAAGCTTGTAAGCTTTGGCTTAACGACGCATTACTATCACCTGCCGTACCATCCAAAATTGCGCTAGCTGTCTGCAAGTTTTCTAATAACTTTTGTAAATGCTCATACTTTTGACGTTTTTGCAATAATAGGTCAAGCTCATCCGCTGTCTTTAATTTAGCTTGTTGAATTTCAGACAACATATCTGTCAATTTAGTTTTGGCCGCTTCCCGCTTATTCGGATCGGCAATTAGATGTTGCAAAGACTGTTTGCAGACTTGATCTTGTTTAAAAAGTTCAGCTAATTCATTAAGCAAATCTAAGGCAGGCTGACCTGCATATTGATCTAAGAACTCCAAATGGCGTTCAGGTTTAATCAGCTCCTGCTGCTCATTTTGGCTGTGAATATCAGCTAAATAAGTCCCGCACTGCCTAAGTAAAGTTAAACTGCTTAACTCATTATTGATGTATATGCGATTGCGATTAGTATGGGTTAATTTGCGTGTGATAATTAGGCTATCTTCGCCAAATTCAGCCTCAGATGCAAGCACTTTGCTAGCTAAGTCACTTGGTAAACATTGCTTAACATCTGTAAATTCAGCAGCGACTTTTAAGTCGCCATCAGCGCACAATAAATTGGCATCTAATTTGGCCCCTGTGATAGCTCGTATAGCTGTTAAAAGAAGAGATTTACCAGCACCTGTTTCACCTGTAATACAAGTTAAGCCTGGGTAAAAATCCAAAGCACAATTTTTAATCAAAGCTAAATTCTCAACTTCTAAATGTTCAAGCATAGACGTCAATCACCCTAATAAGAAGTACTTTCATGCAATACAGCTTGTAAAAATCTGCCCACCTTTTCACTATCTTGTTTACTAAAACAAAGTAACCAAATTTCATCCGTATCAGTCATAATTGCTGCCACGCCTTTGAGTTTAAGCTGCTTGAAATACAATTTCAAAATAGGCGCAGCTGCTTTGAGCAAACGAATGCAAACTAGCTTATCCAAGACTAAAACTTGCTCGCAGCTCACCTGAAATAATTGTTTCATAACTTGTTGATCTTGCTGTTCTGTCTCTGTCCGCACAGGCAAACTATAAAACATTTGGCCGTGTACATCACGCACTTTTTCGACAGCCATTTCTTGTAAATCACGCGAAAGGGTAACTTGACTGACAAAAATCTCCTCTTCAGCCAATAAGTTCATAAGCTGCTGTTGAGTTGTAATAACATTAGCCTGAATTAATTCAGCAATCTTAGCTTGTCTAACATATTTTCGCATATTCTCGCCTCAATGGTTCTTTAATTTTTGTTCTAAGTTGGCAACGAAGCTGTCATTTGGGAAAGTCAAAATTTCGCTATAATCAGCAGCCTTTGTCACAGTCAGCTTATCTGTGACTTTTAAATCTGGAACTGATTTTCCATCAACAAATACACACAATTCTTCTAACTGATCTTCTGGGAATTCAACTATAACTTGACTAGAACTAACTGCAACATAGCTCCGATTATGCAAACTATGTGGGCAAATTGGACTAATTTCTAACACATCAGCACTCGGGTCAATAATAGCGCCACCTGCAGCTAGTGCGTAAGCTGTCGATCCGCTTGGTGTAGCCAATATCATGCCATCAGCTGGAACAACGTCAACTAAAGTCCCATCAATCTGCAAAATAAATTTGGCAATTCGACTAATATTTTTCCTATTCAAAACCAAGTCATTAAACACTGTGTAATTGCGTATTTCGCCGTCTTTAGACTCAATTCGGCATGCTAAAAGCAAACGCTTACTAATAACAAACTTGCCATGCAAGAGCTCTTCTAATTTCAAGTTATAATTCTGCTCTGTCATAGCTGCCAAAAAGCCTAAGCGGCCTAATTTGAATCCAACTAACGGTAATTGCCATCTAAGTGCATGGTGAACAGCTTCCAAAAAAGTACCATCACCGCCTACGGCAATATAGAAGCCTAAGCCAGTTAAAGCAGCTGGCTTTTCTAGCTGAAATTGTAAGAATTGAACTGTTTTAGTTTCAGTCTTAGCAAATTTAGCTAAAAGTGCCTGCTCGATAGCTGTAATTGTTGCTCTATCACTAGCATCAAGCACTATTTTTAAGCCAGATTGAACCAAATATTGACATAGCGCAAAGCTATGGACAAGCTCAGGATCTTTGTACATATTTATGTATAAGCAGGCATATGTAAACTTGCGTTGACTTGTTTCTATCACTTAGATTTTGCCTCCTTAACAGCCTTACCTTTCGCTAAAATAGCTGGTATATCCTCAACTAAACTTGCTCTATCTAGGCGATAATTAGCTAAAAGCTCAGGAATTTCGCCCTGTTCAATTACATCATTGCCCAAATTCTTCACTTCCATAACCTGCCAATGCTTGAAATCAGCTAGGTCTGTATATAAAGCTGCATATAATGGACTTAGTCCACTACTCTCTTCTAATATAAGCACCCGTTCACTAACTTGCAAACGAGATCTAAGTAAACTATTCGATTGCTTTAATTCTGCTAAGCTCAAACTATAGTCAAAGCAATCAATCAGGCAAATTGGCTGTTCAAGTTTATGCTGTGAAATTAAATCAAATAGAGCTTGTAGGCAATTTGTCACCAATCTACCACTCGTTAATATCGTCAAAGCAAACTTACAAGTTGGCTTGGCTGCAGCTTGTTCTGTCTTTACGAAAACTTTCTGATTAAGTTTATAGGCATGAGCCTTCAGAAATTGCGCAAGCTCTACACTATTCTCAATTTGCGACCAATCTGTAGTTGTAGTCTCTAGATTTTGCGGTATAGTCTGAACAAACTCATAGACATTGGCATAAGTTCTATCCAACTGATATTCCGCTAATCTAGCCTTAGGTAGAAAAGCTGGCAATTCCAAATTAGCGCGCGGATAGCGCAAAGCAAGCGGATAGTTCAATTTACGCTTTAAAGCCTGCTGCAAAAATACTTGCAACATATATGGATCAGAAGAATTGATAATTTTCAAATTAGGTAGTGCCACTAAGAACGCCAAACTATATATACCTTGGTGAGTTGCCCCATCTTGCCCAACTAAACCGGCTCTATCGATGGCTAAGATCAAAGGTAAATTTTGCAAGCAAACGTCATGGATGACAGCATCCAAAGCTCTTTGCAAAAACGTATCATAAATGGCACAAACAGTCTTAACGCCTTGGCTAACTAAACCAGCTGCAAAGCAAACGGCATGTTGCTCTGCAATTCCCACATCATAAAAACGAGTGGGATATTTTTCAGAAAAAGCCTTTAGACCCGTACCTGAAGCCATTGCCGCTGTAATACAAGCAAAATCCTCTTTTTCCGCCATTTCCATAATCATCTGCTGAAAGGCATCTGTATAACTTAACTTATTGTTAGCTTCAACTTTGGTTTTTAAAGGTTCTTCATAACAAGCTGCTAATAGACGCTCATCATTGCGTTTCACACCATGAAAAGACGTTGGATCATTAGTCGCTGGTGCATAACCGTGGCCTTTTTCAGTCACAATATGTAAGAGAGCTGGGCGTTTGAAGGTCTTTAAGCCTTGCAAACTCGCTTCAACCTGCAAGAGATCATGGCCATTTAACGGGCCATAATAACGGCAACCGTAACGTTCACAGAAAAACTCTCTGGTTTTGCCCAATTTTGAACGTAGCTTAGCTTTACTTAGACGACCAATTCTTAAAAGAGTTTGGCCGAATTGACCTAAATTATTCAATTTTGTTTTTAATTTCAGCTTAAAAGCTAAATAGCCAGCATTCAAGCGCAATTTGCCTAATTCATCAGCCACAAAGCCCACGTTCTTATCAATCGACATGGTATTGTCATTCAAGACGATTAAAAGATTTGGCTCTAGCTCACTGATATTGTTCAAAGCTTCCCAAGCCATGCCGCCTGTCAATGCCCCATCACCAATTACAGCTATTACCTTATGATCTAGGCCTTTTTCTTTGAAAGCTGCAGCCATACCTAAAGCGGCTGAAATTGAAGTTGTAGCATGACCAGTTCCAAAATGATCAAACTCACTCTCAGTTGGTTTAGGAAAGCCTGCTAGGCCATCTTTTTCCCTCAAATGGGCAAAGCCACTTGCCCGATAGGTGAGAATTTTCCAGGCATAGCACTGATGACCAACATCCCAGATTAAGCGGTCTTTTGTAAAATCATATGTCCTTAACAAGGCCACCGTCAGCTCAATAACGCCTAAATTGCTAGCCAAATGGCCGCCATGCAATGCCACTTGCTCTGTAATAAAGGCTCTTAATTCCTGACAAAGTTGGCTCAAATCAGTTGCTGTGAATTTTTTTAAGTTGGCTAAATCTAAGTTCACCTTGGCAATTAAGGGATAGTTTTGTTCAATATGTAATCTGAACTCAGAGTCAGACGTCGTTGGCTTCATTGCTTTCTTCTTTCCAATTTTCTAAGTACTATCAACAAGGCATTTTCCATTTGGCCTAGGGCTGTCAACCTAGCATTTTCACAAGCTGGTAAAGCGTAACGTTCACGTTCAAATATCGCTTCTAAGCTAACTTTTAGCCATGCACACAAGTCATTTTCCCAATTCGCTAATTCAGCTTCATTAATATACTGCAAAATATTTTTTGCTTGGCCAACTTCATTTTTATCCAAACGGTCATCTTGCATTTGAAACAATAGGCCCCAATAATAAGCCACTTTGCTTAAATCTTGCTGTGATTTAGGTGTTAAATTAGCCAATAATTTGCTTGGCAGACATATAGAAGCTTCAATTAAAGCTGCTGTTTTGCCTGAAATACAGGCTAAATAATCTTCCAACTGACAGTCATTGGTCTGAATTGTCAAATCAAGCATCTGACCAGCTACCATGCCATGCATGCCAGCTAATTTAGCTAATTCAGTCTGGACGGAAAATAAGCGCTGATAGCTAATTGCATCAAGTGTAAAATCTAGCTCTGAAAGTTGCTGAAAGGCTAAAGTTAAAAGCGCATCACCAGCTAAAATGCCAACAGCCTCACCATATTGCTTGTGAACTGTTAGTTTTCCACGCCGATATGTAGAATTATCCATAGCTGGTAAATCATCATGGACTAAACTATAACTATGAATCAATTCAATCGCTATGGCTAATTTAAGTAACAAGCTTGCTAAATTGGTGCGTAATGCTCTAAATTTGCCTAGATCATCGACTTTGCAATCAGCTAAGGCTAAACAATAATTGCCCCAAAGCAAACACAATAAAGGACGGATGCGTTTGCCACCACTAAGCACGCTGTAATTAAGCGCATCGATTAATTTGGCATACACTAATTTAGATTGTGCCAATCGATCAGCATCTGTAAGCTTGACTTGAACCATATTAAAAGCTGCTGTTTTTTCACTTGACATAATAACAGGTGGCTTATTTGTCAGATATGCCTCAAAGCTAAAACTAGCTAAAATTGCTTTAAGTTCAGCATCTATCTGCATTTGCAAATCTGCTAACAGTGTGTTCACTTCCGTCGTTTTTGATTCCGTCATGAAAGCCACCTTTTCTTATAATAATTATGCTTCTTGCTTCGAACTTAATTCTTGTTCTTCGTCACCAACCAATTGTTTAATGCGCATTTTAGCATCGGTCAACTTGTTTTCACAAATTTTGCTGAGCTGCGTTCCGCGCTTAAACAAATCAATCGCTGTGTCTAAGGTCGTATCCTTATCTTCAATCTTATTAACAACTGTTTCCAGCTCCTTAAGAGCAGCTTCAAAGCTTAATTCTGCATCAACTTGCTTGTTCTCTTCCATCTCATTCTCCCTAATTAACTTGTTTGTTTAGTTCTTGTTTGGCCTCAACCTGGCAAGTTAGGTTACCATCAATCAATTGTAAGTCAACCAGTTCCCCGACAGTAATCTGCTTGACACTACTTAATTTTTGGCCGTTTTGTTTGCTGACATAGGCATAGCCTTGTTCTAAGCGTAGCAAAGGATTTGTAGCAAGTAAATGCTGATACTGTACAAAATAACTATGTTCAGCCTGCTTGTATACTAAGGCAAGGCTCTGCTTCAAACGATACGTAAGTTGTTCAAGCTTCTGTTTTTGCTTGATTAAAGGCAACTCCAAAGCCTGTAACATGCGCTGCTTAAGCCGATCAACTACTTCAAAGCGCTCATTTATCAATAAATCAGGCTCTGTTAAATAGCGGCACTTCTCTAAAAGGGCTAAACGAGTAGCGGCAATTTTGTTGGTCTGCTGTAAAGCTGTAATTAGCCTTGCTTGTAAAGCTGCAATTTGTTTAAGGTAACTGGCTTGATCTGGGAAAACTAACTCAGCAGCATTAGAAGGCGTAGAAGCGCGTACATCAGCTACAAAGTCGGCAATGGTAAAATCTGTTTCATGGCCAACAGCTGAAACTACAGGCACTTTCGCTTGATAAATAGCTCTAGCTAAAGCTTCATCATTAAAGCACCACAAATCTTCCATGGAACCGCCGCCACGGCCAATAATAATGACTGAAATATCATCGCGCACTTGAATTTTTTGCATAGCTCTGAGCATTTCGCTAGCAGCTAAATCGCCCTGGACATTGCACGGGAAAAGTAAAATATCTAAATTGGGATAACGGTAACGCCCAACTTTGATAATATCGCGAATAACAGCGCCCGAAGCTGACGTAACTACCGCCACACGCTTAGGCAAAATTGGCAACGGTCGCTTATGTTCAGGTGCAAACAAACCTTCTTCAGCTAATTTGTTCTTGAGTTGTAAGAATTTTTGATATAAAAGGCCTTGACCTTGTTGTTCAACTTGTAAAATATATAACTGAAATTTGCCATCACGAGCATAAAAGCCAGCTCTGGCTAGGCAAATAAGCTTGTCACCATCTTTGATTGGTGTAGTCAAGTTATTAGCAACGCTGCCGAACAAAACACAGCTAACTTGCGCTTGTTCATCTTTCAAGCTGAAATAATGATGGCCTGAGCTTGGATAATACTTATGTCCAGAAACTTCACCTTGAATATAAAAGCTTTGCAAAGATTGATTGTGCCCAATGAACTTCGTCATGAAGCTATTCAATTGATGAACAGTAACTATTACTCTTTCGCCCATATCCTAGCTCTAATCAACTGACTCTTTATTATCGGCTGAATCTTTATTATCAGCATACTTATAGCTAATAGTTTCAGTGATGCTTTCAGGTGCAATCTCCCTTAAATTCGCAATCTGCTCTAAATTAGATTTCACAACATTACCTAAAACAGCATTGACATAGGCACGCGATTTTTCTTCACCGTAAGCTTTAATAAGTTCAACTGCTTCGTTCAAAATAACACTGACAGGTACTTCTTTGCGATACAAAAGCTCATACGTTGCTAAGCGCAAAATTATCTTATCAATTTTAGGCAAACGAGAAATTTTCCAGCCAATCAAATGCGGCGCATAAACAGCATCAAGTGCTTCTTTTTCAGCATATACAGCTTGGGCTAATTGCGTTGATTCAGCTTGTTCTGTTTCATTCCAATTCAAATGATAAAGTTCCTGCATTGCTAACTCATGTTGCTTAGCCAAACTCAAAAATTGTTCGCTTTGTTCGTCGATATGCTCTGGCTGAAATTCAAATTGATACAATAATTGGAAAGACATTTCTCGCACATACCTTAAACTCATATTTAACGTTCCTCATCTATTCTAATTAGCAAATTATCTGCCTAATAAATCAGTGATGTTTACCAGGTGGAAAAAGCTTATCCAGTAAGTTCTTTAATTCTTCCTCATCATTGAAGTAGTGATTGCCTATATAATACCCAAGAAAAGTAAACAAGAAAAGAAAAAGGGTTTTCCAGAAGCCGAAAATCAAGTAAAGCATGGCCACTAAAAACGCCAAACTAGCGCCTAATACGCCAGCATCCTTTTCTTTTGCCTTTTCAATAAATGTCAACAAAAAATTTTTCATCGTTCACATCACCTGTACTCTATGGTCTACCATCTAACTTGGTACCAGCTATCTCTACTTTATTTACTTTGACTAAAACAGTTTTGACGCTGAGGCCAGTGTAACGTTCTACGTCTTTTTTGACGCGTTCCTGAATCTTTGACATATAAGTTGGAATATCAACTTCTGCAAAAACTGTACAATCTAATGTCAAAGTCAAATTACGGTCCTTATCACAAGCAGCTTTAGCTTTGGCTGCCTTGATACCAGCTTGTGCTGACTTACAAGCATTCAAAGCAATCGCTTCAATTGCCATCATGTCGATATTGATCTTACCTAATTCCGTTGCTTGAACAAGTTGCTTACTCATGCGACCATTTTCACGCGCATACAAGAAGATATAAGCTGCGACAACAATCACGAACAAGAGAAGCAATGAAAAAGCTATTTTTACAGTCACAATCTGACCATATATTCTCGTTTGTAATAGATTTTGCAAAAAGCTAAAACCTGTATATAGTGTTAGCAAAGAAAAACAACTTAACAAGCTGACTATAATTGCAAACACCATTAAAATTATTTGCTTTGATTTTTGCATATCATCTCTCCTTTATCAATCGTAAACTCAAAGTAGTCGCTGCGACAAACTTACATCCTTGATATGGACATTCACTTCTTCCACAATCAAATCTGTGTGACGTTCAACCTCGGCTTTAACATTTTCTTGAATTTGCCATGCTACATCAGGAATTGAAAAGCCATAATAAATTACGGGATAAACTGTGATAATTAAAGCTTGATTATCAGCAACATAAGCTACTTCTACACCGTTACCAGCATGTTCAACTCCAAGCGACTCCTTAAAATGAGCAATCAGACTAAACTCCAAGCTCTTAACGCCCTCTGTCTTCAAAGAAGCTTCTTTGGCATATTCGGCAATAAAGCCCAAAGATAAAGTGCGTTCACCTGCAGTCTGACTATAAATACTAGCTTCAGTTAATGATTCATTAGAATTAGCTGGGTTTAACAATTGTGTATGCTGATTTAACTCCATTTCTTCGCCTACGTGATTAAGAAAGAGCCGTTATCTGACTGATAACGGCTTTAACATGAAAAATTAAGCTCTTTCCATATATTCGCCGGTACGAGTATCAACTCTGACCTTATCGCCTTCATTGACAAACAGTGGAACTTTGATTGTTGCACCAGTTTCAAGTTTAGCAGCCTTTGTAGCATTGGTTGCTGTATCACCACGTACGCCTGGTTCTGTCTGCGTAATTACAAGTTCAACGAACAGAGGTGGCTCAACTGATAAAATATCATTCTCCCAGGAAATGACACGGCAAACTGTGTTTTCCTTGATGAACTTCATTGTCTCACCCACAATTTCATCTGTAAATGGATATTGCTCGTATGTTTCGACATCCATGAAATAGTGGAAATCACCATCGCTGTACAGATATTCCATATCACGACGAACGATGGTACCTTCTTCAAATTTCTCACTTGGGTTAAAGGAACGCTCAACTACTGCACCTGTCTTCAAGTTACGATAAGTTGTACGAACAAAGGCTGAACCTTTACCTGGCTTAACATGCTGAAACTCAACAACAGTGTAGATGTTTCCATCCATAACAAAGTTAGTGCCATTACGAAAATCGCCTGCTGAAATCATTAATTTTCCTCCATCATACCCAAGCAGCACTCGGGCAGTCCTCATCATAAAACATAATAATGTATAATTCTAACGCATTTTTGGCTTTTTTACGAGTAAAATCCAATCAAAATGCGTAGTAATCGCATATTTTTTTCTAAGTAAAGCTTCGATCCCCCGCTTTAGGCGAATATGCCAAAGCTCTTTTGCACTTATCGGCTCTAGCCAAACACTCTCTACTTTAGCTTTATTCGCTGTCCAAATATCAGTAATTAATTGATCACCAATAATTATACATGTGTTTCTAGCTAAATTATGTTTAGTTATAAAACTTAGAAGTGGCTTTAAAGCCGGTTTATTAGCTTTCTCGACATAATTCACATTTAAATCCCGTGAAATGGCTGTCAATCGCGCATTAGTTGCATTTGAAAAAAGATAAACTGTAAAACCAGCTGACTTAAAACGTTGAACAGCTTGTCTAGCCTCGCTATTTGCTTTTAGCTCACCATGTGGCATCAGGGTATTATCTATATCAACAAAGACATAGCGATAACCTAAAGCGTAATAATCTTCAACCGGCACGTCATTGATCTGTTTATAAAAGGCAGACGGCATGAACATCGCTTGTTTGCATTTTTCAAACTTTAGCTCACCTAAATCTGCAATATGTTCAATTAAACAAGGATTCAAATATTGTAATTTCATTTTTCCACCGAGTTAGCCGTCGTTTGGCTATTTACTAAATGACTGTTGACTTCAGGCTCTAGCTTTTGGATATTCATTTCCGTAGCCCAGGCAGAGTTCCATGGCATGGCGGCAAAAACATAGTGATGATTATTGTCATCGCCCTGGCGTTCGCAATAAAGCAGAAGCAAACTAATTTGATCCATACCATCACCAATTAAAGCGATACGATTCACTTCATTGTCTGTAATTTGCTTAGAAAAATAAGAACTTAAAGCTGATTCATTGATTGCTTTTTCACTATGTAAAGCCAAAATCAAAGCATTATCAGGGCCAGTTGTAAATTTTTTCGCCAACAAATAATGCATGTTATAAACTAGCTGAGTTTCCAAGGCACGTGTCAAACCAGGGTTATCAAAATAAGGTGCCAAGCCAACTTTATCGCGTTCATCGTTGATAAGCTGCCTTAATTCACTTTCGGCATTGGTGAGCCTATTTAGTTGCAACAAATTACGCTTGGGCAAACTATTCAAATTAAGCTCTTTCACTTCTTCAGATTCTAAATCAGCATTAATGTTTGAAAGTTCTTTATTGTCGCTTTTAACAGCTTCTAATTTCTTGCTAGAAGAATTAGCTTTTTCATATTCTATCTTCTCACTTGTTTCTTTAGGTTCTTCTGGTAGAGGCAAACTATCATTCGAATTAGCCTCGCTTATAGTTTCTGTTACAAATCTATTACCAACATTTTGAGTGGAAACAGTCTCTTGATCACTATTGTCAAGCGATTCAGATGGATTAACCTGGGAATTTGCCGCTGTCTCAGATAAAATCAGCCAAGGGCTCTTATCCTTAGATTCAGACAATTCAGTCGTCTCTTGGCAGGCTCCTAGCAGCAATGCCAAAACACATAAACACGCTAAACAAAAGCTTTGTCTAAGCGAACTAAACTTAATTTTCCACATACTTTCTGTTTCCATATAATTTAATCAACCTGCAAAACAACTGAAATATATTAGCACGAAACAGCAATTTCAGCAACGATTAGCAGCTTTTTAGGTTTAAGTATGTTCTGTCTGAAAATGAGCGCATGGAAAGCTAGGAAATAAACGAGCGTCCTAATTCATTCTAATTAAGCAGCTTTTTGTAAAAGCTCATCCATGATGTTCACTATATCCAAAGCTAGAGGATTAGCTTTCATCCCTTTGGTAAAGCTAGCATTCAATGTGACAATCACATATTCCTTGCCTTGATAAGCAATCAAAGTAGCCATTGTCTGCTTCGCTTCATCCGTATAGCCAGTCTTACCACCTAAAATATCCCACATAAACTCCCAGCGATTAGGAATTAATTCAAAGCGCTTGAAAACCAGATTGTTATATTCGAAGCCTTTGGGATGTTGTTCAGTTTTGGGTGCAATGTGTGACTTAGCGAGCATAATCTCGCGCAAAGCGGGATATTTGGCAATATAAGCAAGGCATTTGGCCATGTCATAAGCGCTTGTAACTTGTTTTGGATCATGCAAACCCGTTACATTCGTGAAATTCGTCTGGTACATGCCAATTTCTTTCGCTTTAGCATTCATTTTAGCCACAAAGCTGTTCAAATCAGGATCTACTGTTAGGGCTAACTGGGTGCTACATTCAGCACCAGAAGCCAAAAATAAGCCATACAAAAGCTCACGCGCACTTGTTTTTTCGTGAGGTAAGTAACCAGCCATAGAGGCATCAATTCGGTAAAATTCATGATACATATCTTCCGACATTGTTAACGGTGCATCTAAGTCCTTAATATTTTCATAGGCTAAAATAGAAGTCATCATCTTAACTAAAGAAGCAGGATATGCCTGTTCTAAGCCAGCTTTACTGAACAAAATTTTGGAATCGCTTAAATCTAGCACTAATATATTCTGACTATTAAATTGCAAATCTGCCCCAGCTAAATTTAAGGGAGCTTGTGCAGACTCTATTTTTAATTTTTCCAAAGCAAGCGTCTGCTTGTCTTTAGTTGGCTCAGTTTGTTCAATGGCAAAGCTATAACTAGGAATGATTTTCTCAGCTAATTCTTCGCCGTGCCTAGCTAAAGCATGTATCAGTAATAGAGCAATCAATAATAACAACAAGCAACTAGTCAATATCAGTAAATACAGCAATTTACGTTTCTTACGTCTATGTTTAACTGCTTTGCGCAAATTGGTGCAATCACTCGTATAATCGTTTAGCAAGGCTCTACTCCTTACAAATCTGTCGTATTAAGCAACATTATCATATTAAGCAACATTATCGCATTAAAAATAAAAGCCTAGGTATTAACCTAGGCTAATGCCCAGAGTCGGAATCGAACCAACGACACGGGGATTTTCAGTCCCCTGCTCTGCCGACTGAGCTATCTGGGCAAAAAATAGCGATCCTTCAGATCGCTAAAAGCGACGCAGACGGGCCTCGAACCCGTGACCTCCAGCGTGACAGGCTGGCATTCTAACCAACTGAACTACTGCGCCACATCTCTTTCAGTGCGGAACGCTGAACGCCTAATAATAATAGAATATCTTCTTATAAATGTCAACTGTTTATCTAACTTGATTTGTAAACTTATCTTTCTAACATTTACAAACGATAACTTGGCATAGCAAGCATAGAACAAGAATAACTAAAATGTAAGTAAAGCAAGGGGCAAGGTAGTTTGGAACTTGCCCCTGTTTTGTTTAATTCAGTTTAGCTCACTCTAAGCTAATTCAGCTAATCTAGCCAACAGCTTTTCATAGAGCTCACTTATTTTGCTAGGATCAGTTTCGTAAGTGTAATTGTTAGTAAATGCCTGATCTAATAACTCATAAAAATAAGCTTTATCTTTTTGATAGAGCACTTGGAACAAAGCTACATCTTCTGCGCCTCTGCGTTCTGACTCAAAGCGCATGCCAATATGCACATCTTCCAAGGTTGGATAAACAATAAAGGCATCACCACAAGGGAAATTCGTACCTATGCCAGTATGGTTAGGACAACTTGTGGCTTTGAATGGATCCATACCCTCTGGGAATTGATTCAAGCCCCAGTGTAAGAAGCCACACAATCTGTTCTTGGCACAGCCCCAGAACAACAATCTGTTCTTGAGAAGTGGACAATCTAGGAAGCGATTCAGCCAATAGCCTTCTGGTCCACAACATACATAAGCCCAAACAGTCTCGCCTAATTCAATCAGCTGGTCAAATTCAGCTTTCTGACGCTCATAACCAGCTGTACCTGGGACCCAAATATCAATGCCACCTCTAAATTTGGGTGAATCAACCGCCTCGATCACCCGTACATTTGGCAAATACTTACGCAAAATTGAAACTGCTAAATAATATTGGCGTCTGCGTGCCTGCAAGGCAGCCTCATCTTTATAGTGAATATCTGGCTCATCATGAATATGGAAGAAGATATTTTCTGCCCAACCATGCTTTTTAAGATAAGCTGCCAAGGCTTGCACAAAGCGCACTGTAAATTTGTAGCCTTCTATGCTATCAAACTCTAAGTCTTTGGCTAAAGCACACTTAAAGTTAGCTGTATACATATCTGGCATTCCATCAGGCAACTTGCCGCGATCTAACAACACGCCTAATTCCAAATTCTTTAAGCCACGCTTAAAGAATACATTAATCCGCTCAGTTAAATGTTCAAAATCAAACTTATAGTTGGCACGGTCAACTAGGCACTGCTCATCAAATTGCAGATAGAAGGTATTTTGACGTAAACGTTGCATTACTTCAGCATACTTATCCAGAAATGCCAAATAGGCTTTTTCAGTTTTACGTACATGATGCATGCGTTCGATGGCTTCTTCTGAGAACCAGTTAGTAAAATCAAATGTATCAGCTGGGACTAAGACATTATAGACACTAATATCCAAAGCCAATTCATATAAAAGGTCCTTAGCTTTAGCAATTAAGTTCACCTTATATTGACCAGCCTTCAAATTGGGCTTGGCCTTTAAGGAAACATAAGCTGCTAATTTGTTCCCACAAGTTGGAACTAGGCCAGTTTTGCATCGCTTTAGGCAATCATAAACTGTAAATGGAGCCAAACGAGTAGCATAAGCTGGTTTCACACTTGGTCGATCAGTTAAGACCATGGCACCACCTTGATTTTCGCCATCGCCTGTGTTGTATTCGACTGGAATTGCCTGCATCTCATAGTATTCAGCTATAAAATCGGAGCTATCAAGCTTAAACTCAACATTTTCAGCCTTGCTTTCCAAAAGCAATTGGAAAGAAGCGTAATTGTTCAAAGCCATTGCTAAATGCAAATTAGTTGGCACAATTTTGAGCTCACTATTAGGATAGAAAAATTCATCGTTTGCACTTAATAAACCTAATACATCTGCCATTGCAAAATCCTTTCTCAAATGATTAATCTAAGCGTTCCAATATGCAAAGCTTACGATAATCAGCTTTAAGGTTAATTGTTTGTTCACCAGCATATATCTTATCTTTATATTGCCATCGCCCTTTAGGTAAAGTCAATCTAATTTCTGTTTGATTTGGTAAGTCTGTGGGCGCAACTAAATATCTATCGCCAAGCATGAAATAGTTCATGATGTGTCCAAAGCCCGCTTTAGGGAAAACATATTCCAATAATCTTAAAATTGGTTCTTTCGTCACCCGAGCGTCTTTAATTAGCTGTTCAATATACGGCCACAATTCTGCCCTTTGCTTAAGCATCTTGTTAACCAAATCAGCTTCTTCACCCAAAACCTTGCTTGGCAAAATAGAAAATTGCACATTGGGAAATAATAAGGCAATCTGGCAATGAGCTAAGAACAAATCCTTATCATGCTTAATTCCAGCTAACAAGTCCTTAACCTCACCACCGCCAATCATGTCAGCAGCCATAAACGGATGGCCGCCTAAGCCTAAAGCCAAAGCCGCTGGCACAATTGCCTTGATCCCATTTTCATCATAGCTATGCCGTTTGTCAGCCAAACGCTCGAACAAATTAAGGCCCGCGCCATTAAATTCAGCCCTAAGTTCGTTATAGTCATAATTACTTGCAAATTTGGCCCAAATATAGCTCTGCAAGTCTGGCTCATGCTCTGGCAAATAATACATGCTATCGCCACCATCAAACTTAAAGCCATCAACACCTAAGGCCTGCAAATCTGCTAATTTACTACGTAAGTAATCTAAAGCAGCTTCTTTACACAAATCCAAGCAAGCTGAGCTTTCATTCCACCATCTGAGCGAAAAAGACTCGCCTTTATCTTTTAACAAAATATCCTGTGCCAAACAGTCAGCATAAGCCTTTGTGCCAAAGCTAACATATGGACAAAGCCAAAGCATAACTTTGAAGCCAAGGCTGTGCAATTTGGCAAGCATTTTAGCTGGCTGTGTAAACTTGAGTGAGTCAAATTTGAAAGAGCCGTATTCATCACACCACTTATCATCAATGATGATTGTGCCCTTAGGCAAGCCTAAGGCTAAAATTTGCTCAGCATAATCAAGCACTTTTGCTTCTGTCACATCAAAAGGTGCATGCATCCAGGTATTATAGATTGGATATTCAAACAAAAAATCTGGAACTGTAATGGCCTCTTTGGCAAAGAAATGG
Organism: Amygdalobacter nucleatus; assembly: GCF_029167365.1. Taxonomy (NCBI): domain Bacteria; kingdom Bacillati; phylum Bacillota; class Clostridia; order Eubacteriales; family Oscillospiraceae; genus Amygdalobacter; species Amygdalobacter nucleatus. The sequence goes on along the minus strand of NZ_JARFNM010000001.1, from coordinate 492,205 downwards.
TTAGCGGCATACAAATAGGCGCCTCTTAGATTATCTAAGCCATCGACAAATTCTACTTCAGAATCAACTGTAAGCACACCATGCTTAAATTCAGCAACAAAACCATTAGGAGCGTAAACTAAGCGACCACAATTACTCAAAAGTAACGGTTGCATTTGATTTGGGGTTGGATTATTTTTCAAATCAACTTGTAAATCAGTTTCGGCGCTATATGGCATATTCAAAGCATACGAGCTTACAGCAGCGTACCATAGCTCATTTTCTAAAAGTCTAATCTGCATTTAATTCTCCTTATTTCAAAAAAGGCTAAGTTCTCACCTTAAAGCAAGTTAGAACTTAGCCATAATAACAAGTCCAAAAATCAACCTTTGACAGCACCTTGTGTAACGCCGCTGATAATTAACCTCTGCATCAAAATATAAATGATTGTCAATGGTAAAATACCCAAAATCAGCATTGGGAACAAACTAGCCCAGTCGGTTGAGAATTGACCAACGTTACGGTAAACTTCCTGCAAAATAACGTCTTTGGATCTTGAATGTAAGAACAAAGAAGGATTCAAATAATCATTCCAGGTACCTAACATAACAATGATGCTGACTGTAGCAATAATTGGTTTCAACAGAGGAATAACAATTCTAAACAAAACTGCATAGACACCACAGCCATCAATTCTAGCTGACTCTTCAATTTCTTTAGGAATAGCTGAAACGATAAATGACTTAATCAAGAAGACAGAGCTAATCGTACTACCAGCTGCGCCAATCAAAACAACTGAGAACAAATTATTGACCAAGCCTAAAGCACTGATCAATCTGTACAAGCCAGACAAGCCCATTTGAACTGGAATCATCATACCTACTAAGAAAAACATGTAGATTACATTGTTAAGTTTGCTCTCATGGCGAGCTAAGGCATAGGCAGCAAAAGTACTTACGGTAATGTTGATAACAACCGTCATAATTGCCACGAAAATTGTATTTGCTAATGCACGTGGAAATTGCATATCATTAAATGCCTTAACATAACCAGCAAAGCTAAATGATTTAGGCAAGGCAAAAGGATGGGCAGCTACCTCTGTACCTGTTTTGAAAGTAGAAACAACTAGGTAATAAACAGGTACCATCCAGATAATGACTAAAACCAAAATAAAGGCAAAAATCAGCCAATTAACCATTTTTTCACGTCTCATCATGACACCTCCTTTTCCCATTTCTTAAGAGCAGCTAGCAAAATCATGGTGAAAATCATAACAATAATAAAGAAGACAACGCCAAAGGCTGCCGCCAAGCTATAGTTACCATCGTTAAAGCCGAATTGAATCATCGCACTGATAATCGTCTGAGTAGAATAGCCAGGTCCGCCACCTGTCATAGCCTGCACAATATCGTAGACTTTCAAGCCACCGATCAAGGAACTGATAGTTACAACAGTTACACCAGGATAGAGCAAAGGCAAAGTGATACGTCTAAAAATCTGCCAACTATTAGCACCATCAATTCGCGCAGCTTCAATCATGTCTTCAGGAATTGTCTGCAAGTTAGCTAAGTAGATAACAACAGCCCAACCAACCCATTGCCAAACTTGGGTAAAGATAATCGAAGCTAAGCCGTATTTGCTGCTCAAAAATCCAACAGGTTGCATGCCTAATTTAATTAAAATTTGGTTAACCAAACCAGTCTCGCTTGGTCCTAAAATCACCTGCCACAAAAAGCCCATAACTAAAGGCGAAAACATGGCTGGCAAGAAGAAAGCAGCACGGAAGAAATTCGAGCCTTTGATCTTACGGTTCAATAGTACTGCCAACGGAATAGCTATCAATGATTGGAAGAATGTCATATAGAAAGCATATTTAATTGAATTCAACAGTGCGAGCTTTAACTCAGCCATTTTGAAAACCATTAAATAGTTCCTAAAACCAACAATCGAATAATCAATGACATGAAATTTGTTGTAATTAGTAATGCTGAAATAAAAGGTGCTAAAAAACGGTACTGCTACAAACATAATGTACAGTATTAAAGCTGGTAGCAGCAAAGCCTCAATTTGCAGCGTTTCTTTGAAAGAACGTGAAAATAATTTTTTGTGCATTTTTCTTCCTTTGCTTCTAAAAAAGAAGGTATTAAATACCTTCTTTTCTAGAATAATATTTAAATCAAAACATCAAAGTAAATAGCCTTACTTCTTTTGAGCCATTATTTCTTCAACTTTTTGATCCATTTGCTTCATAACATCTGCAACAGTGCCGTTACCTTGGATAACTTCCTGTAAGCCTTTACCTAAAGCTGTGTTATAAGCATCAGAGCACTTCCAAACGAACCATGGGCAATAAACATTTCCTTTGTTCAAGACTTCCTTAACGCCTGTGAATTCCTCAGGTAACTTAATGTTAGCGTCTTCTAAGAAGGAACCGCTACCTGGTGAACCAGCGCAAAGAGCTTGTTGACCTTCTGGTGTAGCCATCAATTCGATAACCTTCAAAGCAGCATCTTTGTTCTTGGACTTAGCGTTAACACCATATGTAACACCAGGACCACCGATCAAGTACTCGTTGCCTGCTTTTGTACCAACGAATGGCATCATGTCGAACTTCAAGTTTGGATTAGCTTCTTTGATAGCCTTAACTGCCCAAGGACCAGATTCCCACATAGCAGCCTTACCTTGAGCGAATTGCTTCAAAGCTGTATCATAGTCGATTTGTAACATTTCAGGTGAGATATAGCCGCCCTTGATGTATGCATCAGCCCATTTATTAACGATTTCTTCTAACTTAGAACCGCTGAACTTAGCCTTACCATCACGTATTTGAGCGTCGAAGTCACGACCAGCGTCTGTCTGCAGGTAATCAACTGTAGCCAAACCTAATGGGCTCTTAGCCAATGGCTCCCATGATTTGTTACCCCAAGCTTGAGGAACAATACCAGCATCCTTTAACTTCTTGTGAACTTCCATCATCTCAGCAAAAGTCTTTGGAACAGCAATGTTGTTCTTTTCAAAGATTTCTTTGTTGTAGAAGATACCTTCAAACCATGAAATACCAGGAACACCATATACCTTGCCATCACATGAGATTGAATCGATAGAAGCTTTTGAATACTTCTTGATGAATGGTTGATCTGTCAAATCCATCAAATAACCAGCACGAATGTGCTCTTGTGATTCACCAGATGGCATAATATCTGGGCCTTCACCAGCTTGTAACTGTGTCTCTAATGTGCCCTTGAAATGGTCAACATCAACAAAGTTAAACTCGATCTCGATGTTAGGCAACTTCTCTTTTGCCAACTTCAAGAAATCAGCAACAGTCTCTTCCTTGTTCCAATACATCATGCGAAGTTTAACTTTTTCGCCACTCTCAGCCTTAGTAGCCTTAGCATCAGTCTTGCTCTCTTGAGCTGCTTTTGTTTCTTCTGCTTTAGCTGCCTTTGTTTCAGCTGGCTTCTTCTGAGCTGTGCAAGCTGCTAACATTGTTGCTGCTAGCACAATACCTGCTAATCTTTTCATTTTCATTTGGTAAATACCTCCATGTGGGCTTCATTCTAGCATAGCTTTTTAGAAAAAACAAACACCATTGGCATGTTAAATGTTCCATTTTTTGTTCAATTTGCACAATTTAGCTGCAAATTAATTAAAATAGCCCAATTTAGCCATGGTTCGCCCAAATTACATAAACTGTAATTCGTTAATGGCAAAATGGTGCCACGTCAAGTTAGCATCCAGCACCTTTACACGCACGTGTTTTGTCGTAATTTTATTGTCAAACTCAAGCTCCATCGTTTCAACTTCAGAACTATTCTGCATCCAATTAAAATGATGGACTTGCCCTGCTTGAAGCCATTCACCACTTGCTTCATCCAAGTATTCAACAATTAAATTCGTGATACCTTGGCCTTGACCATAATGCGTGTATAACTGCATCTGCTTTAATTCTCTAGGCTCTTTGAAATCGGCATAGATATTGACAGGGAATTTAGGATCATCACAGCTTTGTAATGTCGTTCCCATATTGTCATCATTCAGGTGACCTGGTTGATGATACCAGTCCCAGGTGAAATCGCCACCAAAGATAGCAGCTCGGCTCGGTATCTCATTAGCTTTTGCTTCAGCCTTTTGAGCTTCTTCTGCATCTTCATTCAACATATCCGCTGTCTTATAGACACGGAAATAATCTATATCAAAGCTCTTAGGATATGCCTGATTTTCATCTACTGGTCCCTGCCATGAAAAGAGTCCACCCCAGGATTGATAAATACCTAACAGCGTATACATCTTGTAATCTGGTGATTGTTTGGTGCTGCGGACTAATTGGCCATCAAAGTACCACTTCATCCCCTCTTTGGTCCATTCAAAGCCATAAATATGATAATCCTTGCTAATATCGCCATCTACCCAATAATTCAGGCTCTGTTTCCTTATCACAGTGTCGTACCAGGGGTGAATAGTTACCCAAACTTTACTCTTATTCGGATGAATGTCCTTACCTAAAATCTCAAAAATATCTACTTCGGCTGATTTATCATACTTGTATTGATCGCCAATCATCCACCAAGCACTATGGATACCTCCACCATTCTGAGCCTTAGCTCTTAATTCAAAGTAGCCATATTTCGTAGCATAATTATCAACAGCTGGGAAATGGCCACTTATTGGCAAAGTCTTATCCCAAATATGGAGTCCATCCTTCATACCCGTCTGAATACTACTAATTTGTTGCTTAGTCCCTGGACGCCAGCCTGGCTGATACTGGTCAATCATTAATTTAATTCGGCCATTACCAAGGGCATAATTAGCTTTAACTAAGTCTAGCTCAGACCAATGTGTCAGATAAACATCTGAGAATAACGAGCGATCAAGCTCCGTTCCATCAAATTCTGCCTGTTTAACTAATTGCCATTTGCTAGCTTCAGGATCTGGCAAATAAGGGCTGTATGTTTCTGCTTGTACAACTTGTTCTAGTGCCAGTGAAGCTAGGCCAGCTAGTAGCAAGCTGCACAATTTCAGTCCTATTTTTTTCATGTTATTTCAACCTTTTCTACAAACATTTTCGTTCAACGTTAGCACTATGTAGTCAAGCTGTCAACAAAAAGCAGCTTCTCTATGAGAAGCTGCTTTTCTTTAATGAATATCACTAAAACTATAAATTGCGTGTCACCACAATGCTCATAGCTGCTATTTTGAGTTCTCCCTCCACCTCATTATTATGAAGTTGCATTTTATCAGCCAAAAGAATACGTGCTTTTCGTTTCAACTGATATTTGTAATCATAAGGAGTTGGATTGATATAGACTGTTAAGTCATTGATTTTGTAAAGCAAAATATCATAAAAGTCCTCAAAGCTGCAAGCTTTGGCTATTTGAGCTGGAGACTTTAAGCGAAATTCTGGATTTTCACGTCTTAACTTAATTAAAGCACGGCAATAATCAACCACGTCATGCTGTTTAATCGTATCGTACCAATTGATTGCATTCGGTTTGTCACCAGCATTATAGGTGTTATCAGCTCCACCCTTGCTACGCATGAATTCTTGACCGCAGTGAATAAACGGCACACCTTGCGCTAAAATGGTCAAAGCTAAGCCCAGCTTAACGCGTTGTTTGCACTCAAAAGCATCACTTGCAGCATGACAGTGCTGTAATTTATCGAAAAATGTCATGTTATCGTGACATTCCAAATAGTTGATTGACTGACTGCAGCTACGCAAGCGTCCATCTAAACAGGAACCTAGCAGAAGGTCCTTCGCTAATTGCACTTTGCCCAAGTTGCCTAAGCAATAGCCACAATCACAGATGGCATCCATAGAAGTTTTTCCTTTGATCGTATCTCTGAAGGCATCATTGAAAAAGCCAATATCTGGCATTTTGTAATTGTGATACATCATCGCTTTCATATTGTCAGCCAAAACAGTTGGCATATTCCAGCCCTCACCATAGATCATGAAGTTTGGCTTAAGTTGCTTAAGTGTATAAGCAATTTCATTCATTGTCGTAATGTCAAGCAAGCCCATCAAATCAAAGCGCAAGCCGTCAATATCGAAAATTTGCACATAGCGCACGCACATATCGACAATGTATTTGCGCAGCATCTTAGCTTCCGAGCGAATTTCATTACCACAAAATGAACCATTTGACAGATATTCTGTATCAAAGTAACGGAACGGGTAATATGGCACCAGTTTTTCTAAAGCATAATCATCTGCATGCCCTACATGATTGAAAACTACATCAAGATTAACTCTTAAATCATGCTGGTGTAAAACATCTACTACATGCCTTAATTCATTGACCCGATTATATGGCGTATCTTCACTAAGGAATGAGCCTTCTACAACATTGTATTGCTTGGGATCATAACCCCAGTTATAGGAACTGTAGTAATCAGCTTCAGGATAAGAGTCAAAATCAAGCACAGGCATGAGCTGAACATGGGTAATACCCAAACTAGTCAGGTAATCTAAGCCAGTAGGACGACCAAAGATATTCGTACCTGTTTCAGTTAGGCCTAGGAACTTACCCTTTTCTTTCACATCACTAGAACTGTGCATGGTCAAATCGCGGACACTCAGCTCATAAACAACAGCATCAACGTTAGACTTACAGACAGTTTTGGGTTTATATACTTTGTGCAAAAATTTGGCTGGATTAACCACAACTGAAGCTTCTGCATCACGCAAACTAGCGTAACTATAAGGGTCGATAGCGCTCTTATGCTCACCATTGAAATTCAGTTCATAGACATAAGCTATCTGATCCAAATCGCCATGCACAGTAACTGTATAAACGCCTTTATGCCCGCGCTCCATAGGATAAAATTCATCACACAATTTACCTTTCGTCCCAGGCTGACATTTTAGAGAATAATCAGGCTGCATAATATCTTTGGCTTGACCTAGTATATGCAAACTCACTTGATTAGCTGTCGGAGCCCACACTTTGAACGTAGTCATTTTCTTGGTGTATTGTGGGCCTAAATCTTGCCCTTGATAAAAATAATGCTGATCAAAGCGTTCTGTTGAAACAATATGTCGCCATTTAGCTGGTAATGAATAGTGCAAATCACTTGATTTAGCCTCTTTCCAAGCTAGGCGATAAACCTCACCATATCGGCAATCAGCCTCTAACTTAGCTTCCACTAAATAAGCGCTATCTGATTCTTTGGCAATTTGGAATTGACAATTTACAGCTTTATCATCACAAAAAAGCTGCCATGTTTGCACACAAGCTGGATCAACTGGCTTGTAGAGCTTAAATCGCAGCAAACGATAGTCATCAATAAAACATTCAACCCGCATATTTTTATCCTTTGCTAGACAAAAGAACAGCAAGCGACAGTCATGCCACTGTAGCTTGCTGTTAAAAGCTTAGACTACTTCAACTTTGAATTGTCAATTGCTTTGATATGCCATACATCACGAACATAATCAAGGATTGTTCGGTCGGATGAGAAATAAGCGCTCTTAGCAATATTGAGTAAGCAAAGTCTTGCCCAAGCAGAACGATCACTGTAAAGAGCATTGATATGCTCATGGGCTTTGACATAAGCAGCAAAATCGGCCAAAACAAAGTACTCATCATTACGAATGATCAAGTCATTGTAAATATCGATGAAATCATCTTGAACAGAACTGAATGTACCGTCCAACAAGGAATCTACAGCTTGCTTGATACGGGCGTCTTGCTTGTAATAGTCAACACTGGAATAAGTAGAACGCATATTCTCAATTTCATTAGCTTTGAGACCGAAAATTTCACAATTTTCAAGGCCAACTCGCTCTGAAATTTCAACGTTAGCACCATCCAAAGTACCTAAGGTAATTGCACCGTTCATCATGAACTTCATATTACCTGTACCAGAAGCTTCCTTACCAGCTGTTGAAATTTGTTCAGAAACATCGCTCGCATTCATCAAGTATTCAGCAACTGTAACACGATAGTTTGGAATGAATACAACTTTGATGAACTTAGATGCAACTGGATCATTGTCAACTTTCTCAGCCACACAGTTAATTAACTTAATGATTTTCTTAGCTAAAACATAAGCTGGAGCTGCCTTGGCACCAAAGAGGAAAGTCGTCTTTGGCATTGTGAAAGTTGGATATTGCTTAATTCTTTGATAAAGGTAAATTACATGCAAAATGTTCAAAAGTTGACGCTTATAAGCGTGCAAACGTTTTGCCTGTGTATCGAAAATAGAATTTGGATCAACTTCGATCTGATAATTATCCTTTAGGAAACGGCAAAGAGCCAACTTACGTTGATACTTAACTTTCAAGAACGCCTCTTGCAATTTCTTATCGTCAATATATTGCTCCAACTTCTCAATCTGTGTGAAGTCGTGCTTAAATTCAGGTCCAATTGTCTTTTCCAACAAGTTTGTAAGTTCAGGGTTGGAATACAAGAGCCATCTTCTTTGAGTAATACCATTTGTCTTGTTGTTGAATTTCTCCGGCATCAAGTTAAAGAAGTCTCTGAATAGATCCTCAACCAAGATCTTACTATGCAACTTAGCAACGCCGTTAACGCTGAATGAGCCAACAATACTCAAATGAGCCATCTTGACTTGATTGTCTTGGATAATGGCTGTGCGCTCAACCAAATCACGGTCATGTGATTGATTGTAAACAGTTTCACGGAAGCGACGGTTAATTTCTTCAATGATGGTATATACACGTGGTAAAAGTGTACGAATATATTCAACTGGCCACTTCTCCAAAGCTTCTTGCATAACTGTATGGTTAGTGTAAGCAAAGACCTTGCTGACGATTGACCAAGCCTTATCCCACTCATAATTGTATTCATCAAGGAAAATACGCATTAACTCTGCAACGCTCATAGCAGGGTGTGTATCATTCAACTGAATACAAACCTTCTCAGCGAAATTATCCAAATTAGGATTCTGCTTCAAATGCTCACGTACAATGCTGCCTAAACCAGCTGCAATAAAGAAATACTCTTGCTTAATACGGATGTATTTACCTTCAACCGTGCTGTCATCTGGGTAAACATTCAAGCAAATTTTGTTAATGCTGTTAAGGTATTTGATAAAATCTTGATCAGCTGGGAAATTATCGCTAGCTTCGGCTGACCACATTCTTAACACATTTGTGCACTTAGTATCAGCACCAACAACTGGCATATCATATGGAACAGCCAAAACCTCTTGTGCATTCACATGTTCAAAGTTCAAACGACCTGTTTCGTAATTCATTGTGATTCTAACATCACCATAGAACTTAACTTTAACTGCTTCATCAGGATGACGTGTTTCCCAGGCATTGCCATAACGCAGCCATTGATCAGGAACTTCTACCTGCTCGTTGTTAGTAATAAGTTGTTTGAACAAACCATACTGATAACGGATAGTATTACCATTACCTGGCAAATGCAATGTCGCAAGTGAATCTAGGAAACAAGCTGCCAAGCGGCCTAAACCACCGTTACCTAAACCAGCATCACTTTCAATATCTTCAAGTGTATTCAAATCAATGCCGAAATCAGCTAAGCCCTCTTGCACTACCTTATACAAACCTAGGTTCATTAAATTATTAGTTAACAAACGGCCAAGCAAAAATTCCAAGCTAAAGTAATACATCTTCTTGGCTGCCTGTTTTTCAAGATAAGTGTTTGTCTTGTAAACATTGGAATTGGCATGTGCCTTAACTAAACTTGCTAAAGTCAAAAATTTCTCAACATCTGTTGCCTGTTCGATTGACTTACCGTAATTGCTACGCAAAGTCTCGACAAAAGCCTGCTTAAAACTTTCTTTAGTATCAAAAAACATGATTTACTCCCTTTGTTTCGTTTTATATGCAAAACTAATTTATCATTCTGAATTTATCACAATTCGGCCAAACTTAAAAGCCAAAATTGCCAGTCTCGTGATTTATCACATATTTATCACATGCTAATTAAATCAAATCGCAAATTTGCCTATTGACAAATGATTCTCTTTCACTTATTATCTTACCTGTTCACAGCATTTGCTGGCGTGATGGAATTGGTAGACGTACTGGACTCAAAATCCAGCGGGGCGACCCGTGCCGGTTCGACTCCGGCCGCCAGCATTTTTTATGGAAGATTAGCTCAGCTGGGAGAGCACCTGCCTTACAAGCAGGGGGTCGTCGGTTCGAGCCCGGCATCTTCCATTTTTTATATTCAGTTGCAACTAGCGATAGTTGCTTTTTTTATACTCTTTTTAAGTCAGACACATATTGTTATTTAATCCGAAGCTCCCCCCTCACCTCTTCATATGGGCATAAAAAAAGGAGCAATTGCTTGCTCCCTTTTAAGTCTAACACCAAAGCTATATCAGCCTTTAGCACCACCAGCAGTCACACCACCAACATAGTACTTCTGCATTGAAATAAACAGAATCGTAATTGGGATAGCGACTATAACGGCGCCAGCGCAGAACTCAGTGAAATAGTTATAAATATTTTCACGTGACAGCATCTGATACAAGCCAAGTGCGACAGTATATTTGTTATAGGCATCTTTCATGATAACGGATACGAAAATAAAATCGACCCAAGGACCAATAAATGATGTCAAAATCGTATAGATAACAACCGGTTTACTCATTGGCAAAATGATATTCCAGAAAACCTGATTCTTCGTGCAACCATCAACTAAGGCAGCCTCATCAATACTTCTGGGAACAGTGTCAAAGAAGCCCTTAACAATATAGTAGCCCATAGCTGCACCACCGCTATACACCAAAACTAGTGCTAGCAAGGTTTGGGTCAAACCAAATGCCTTCAAAATATGATAAATCGCAATCATACTCATAAAGCCTGGGAACATACCCAAAACAAGGATAACATTCATCAACGGTTTACGAGCAGCGAATCTCAAACGACTGAAAGCATAACCTGTCAACAAAACCAAAATTGTTGTGATGATACATGAGAACACAGCAACAGCAAAGGTATTCATAAACCAGAGTGGGAAGTTGAAGAGCTTCGTATCTGTAAACAAATTAGTATAGTTAGCTAAAGTCCAGCCCTTTGGCACAATATACGAAATGAAAGCGCCCTTTTCCTCACGGAAACTTTGCATGACCAACCAAACAACTGGCAAAATCCAAATAACTGAAAGTACCAGCAAGAATAGATGGATAAAAATATCATAGAGTAAATGGGAAGCTTTAAGTGATGAATATTTCTTCATTGGAACTGATCCTCCTCTTTTACTGCTTTAGCGTTGTTATAGGCAATCAAACTGATCACAGCGGTAATAACGAAGATGATAATACCAATCGTACTAGCCAAGGCGTAGTTCTTCTCAGATACCGTCAACTTATACAACCAAGTTACGAGCAAATCAGTTTCACCTGCTTGATACAAATCCAAAGTTTTAGGATCACCACCTGTTAAGAGGTAAATGACGTTAAAGTTATTGATGTTACCAACAAACTGGGTAATCAAGTAAGGGGTAGTTACCTGCAACATGTAAGGCATTGTAATTTTGGTAAATTGTTTGAAAGGGCTAGCGCCATCAATCAAGGAAGCCTCATACAAGTTTTGCGGAATATTCATCAAAATACCGGTGCAGATCAACATGGTATATGGAATACCAACCCACAAGTTGACCACGATAACTGTAATCTTAGCTAACAATGCATTGCTCAAGAATGGGATGTAATGCTTGATCCAACCTAAGTTGAGTAACAAGCCGTTCAAAGGACCTTGATCCAACAAGAATTTGGAAACCAACAGCAAGGACACGAATTGAGGTACAGCAATCGTGATAACGAACATTGTACGCCACAACTTCTTGAAACGGACTCGCTTCTGATTGATGATCAAAGCCAACACAATGCCTGCAATGTAGTTCAAGAACGTAGCAAAGAAAGCCCAAATCATCGTCCAAACGAACAACTTCTGGAAAGTCTTAGCCCACAAAGGATTACCGACAAAGACTTGATGGAAATTGCTCAAGCCAACCCATGTAAACAGATTGCCCGGTGGTTGGTGGTTTTTATCGAAATTGGTGAATGCCATCAAAATCATGAAGATAAGTGGCAAAACAGTAAATAAAATAGTTAAAATAGCTGGCAATGCTAAAATTGTAACGTGGAAACGCTCATTGAGTAAGGCTTGACATTCCTCTTTGAAAGATTCTGGACGCTTACCTTCTGCAATTAAGCATTGATTTTTGTAAGCATGTTTAACGTTACTGTAATGGAGAGCAATGAAAACTAGCCACAAGACAATTGCGATAACACCGAATAACAATAAGAGCATTGAGTTATCGCCCTTTTGTACCATGTACAAGCCAGTTGCTTCATCGAAAACTTCACCTTGTTGCTGAGTGCCTAAGGTTGGAAGCATACGAATGAAATAGAAGCCATCATTAACCATATAAGCAATGAAAGCAACCTCAAAGCATAAATAAGCTAGGCCATGTACAACTTGATGATTAAGGAAGCTGCCTGCACCCATCACGATATAAGACAGACGAGTCTTATAATCGCCTTTTACAAAAAATGTAACGTAATTAACAAAAAAGGCAGCCACTGCATGGAAAAGCTTTGCAAGTGTTGCCTTAAACTTATTAATGTAATTACTCATACTGTCCCCTTTAATAAAGAAAGGCAGGCTCACTAATGAGCCCACCTCTCGTCTCGGCAACTAAGCCTCATTTTTTAGCTTCTTGCTTAACTTGAATTTGTTTTACCATCTCATCAAGTAATTCCTTAACGCTCTTGCTGTAATCCTTAGCTTCCATTGTTGTACCGAAAGCTTCAGCTGGACCCCAATATGTGCCCAAAACATCATTTTGTGATACAGCGAATGGTTGTTGAGCGATCAATGCTGCCAAAGCAACATCCTTCTTAACAGCTTCACTAGCAGCTACCTTCTTGTTAGCTGGGCCTGTTTGACGCATTTCAAAACGTTTAGCCTGAGACTCTTCACTTGTCAAGAAACGAGCTAGATCCATAGCTGCCACTGGGCTCTTTGTATGAGCATTAACGCCATAACCCTTGTAACCAGCGAATGAACCTAATTGTTTCTTCTGGCCAGCGATTGTAGCTTCTGGCAACTTAGTTGCAGCATAGCCTTCGCCTAAAATGCCCTTAACGTCAGCAGCGTTCCATGTACCAGAAACGAAAGCAACCAATTTGCCGTCCTTCAAAGCAGCCTTGAACTCATCATCTGTACCTGTCATGAAAGCTTCGTTAGCTGTGAAAGCCTTGATAGCTTCGCCGGCTGCAACGCCGTTTTCATCATTGAAGTTAACCTTTTGGATACCGTCTTTGTCAACTTCGAACTTACCGCCATTAGCCAAGAAGAAGGAAGCGATATACCAACCATTGGAAATATCCATGCCAACTTTCTTGTTAGCAGCCTTTGCTTTCTCGAGCATCTTATCCAAATCCTTGACATCGTCAGCGCTGAAGAAGCGGCTATCATAGTACAAGAAGTAACCATTATCTGCAGCAAATGGGAAGCCATAAACATTCTCACCCATTGTGAAGGCCTCAAGACCTGTGCCTTCTTCTTTGATTTGCTTCAAATCATCAGGACGAGAAATTTTGTACAAAGCCTTAGCCTCAACTAAGCCTCTCATCTGATCGTTAGGATAAGCAAAGACATCAGCAGCTGCATCAACGTCTTCCAATACCTTTGTCTGAGCATCAGGCTCACCAACAACACCCAATTGAATGTCATATTCATTGTCTTTGTTAGCTTCTTGGAAAGCTTTAACACGCTCTTTCAAGAACTCTTGGTCATCCTGTGAACCCCAGAGTTTCAAACTATACTTCTGACCTGTGACCTTTGTAGCTTCTGCCTTTGTTTCATCAGCTTTCTTGTCATTCTTTTTGGCCTCAGCTTTTGTCTCTTTGGCAGCTGGTTTAGTCTCTTGCTTAGGTGCGCAAGCTACTAAGCCGAGCATCATTGAGCTAGCTAGTAATACTGAAAATAACTTTTTCATTACTTTCTCCCCTTTCAATCGTTAAACGATCTCATAGCATTTATAACTATTTATTTATCTAAAATATACAAAAGTTTCTCACAAAAATCAAGGTTGCCTAAATTACTAAGATTTTTTCATGCACTATGCACAAAAAACGTGATAATGTGCTCTATATCACACAAATAGAGGTCTATAAAGCTGCACAAATTTAAGCACTCGGCACTTGAAAAATGCAAGCATAAATACCAATTTGCCATGCATATATGGGTTAGCAGGTGGCAAATTATTAACTATGTAAATTGCTAAACGCAAAATTTGCCGTCTAAAAAAAAGCCTACCAAAAGAGGTAGGCTCAGCAAAATTTTTGCTTATTCTTGACTAGAGGCAAGGTCAGCAATGACACTAGCTCGGCTAGCTAACTTACTTGGAATCAAGGTAGCTATATAAACTAAGGTAATGACAAACAGCGAAAAGGCTCCACACTCTAGCCATGGAATGACAATACGATAGCTTTCTTTGGCTACAATCTCACCTAAAGGTAAAACATGCAGGCCAAAAATGGCAAAAGCAAAAGCGATAAACGCACCAAGCACTAATGAAACAATGCCTAAGCTCAAGCCCTCAACTAAGAGCATCCTTTTCACTTGTTCCTTTGTAAAGCCAATTGCTCTTAATAGTGCTGTTTCATGACGCCTTTCAAGCACAGAAAGGTTCAATGTGTTTGCCACACCAATTAATGATACGACAGCTACGATTGTAATTAGACTGACCAAAATAAGCTTAATCACTTGCAAAATCTGAGTTACAAGCGCTAAGAAAAAGACATTACCGGCTAATTGCATCGTATCACGATTGGTTAAGCGCTGAATTTCTGCAACCAATTCCTGCTGTAAAAATACTTTGTTCGTCTGCAATTGACCAAAGAGCATCGCAATCTGCCTGGAAAGTCCGCTTTTTTCCAATTTAGCGGCAAATTTAGGATGAACGATACCAATTGTGGCAAATGGTAACGAAACTTGTCTATCTGCATCAATGATAACTTTTGCTTTCAGCTTATAATGTTGATCGCCATAATTTAGGCACAAGGTTTTCCCAGCCAAATTAACCTTACCATGCTGATTAAGCTCTGAATACTTCGGCAACAAAATCTCATCTTCTTTTAACGCATATAAGTTCGCCAAATTTATATCTGCTAATTCATAAGGGCGTGCAAGTATATAAGCTGATTTCTTGTCAATCTCTTCCATTAAATCTTTAGTTTCGCCCTCAATTTGTATGCTTGTAGGTGCTTTAAAGGCTGGCCATTTCACAACTTTCTCCACGCCTGGCAAGTTAGATAGGTTTTCACTAAACTCAGTCTCGATTGTGTCAGCGAACGAATCAGCCATAACTGCCAAATCTATCGGCATCTTAGCTTTTACACCCGTATAAACACTAGCTTCCAAGGAAGCTGCTCCAATCAAGGTAGTCAAAATCATGATGACACCTAAGACCAAGGTTGACATTGTCGCACTGTTTCGCTCTTTATTTCTTAATAAGTTATTGATGCTCATGCGCACTACGATTGACGCTTTTTGCCACGGTTTTAAACAAATTGCCGCAATCTTAGCCAAAAAGAATTTGCCCAAAGCAAGGATGGTTGCCAGATATAAGGTTGCACCCAAGACTAAAGCTGGCATAGCATACGCAGCATTAACTGCATCAGTCTTTTCATGCAGATGGAGATAAAAGGCTAAGCCAAAGCAGGCACTAGCTGCAATAAGGCAAATAATGCCAAATAATAAGCGAATTATCAGGCGCAAAGTATGTTTCCGTTTTTCATAGTTAAGGCCCTGTAAAGCACTTATCGGTGAAATTTTACTGCTCTCAACAGATGGACGTAAGCCGGCTAAAACTGTAATTAACGTAACTGCTAAGACTGTCAAAATAGCTGGCCATGGTCCTAAAACCTGCCATGCAACGGCATAAGAAGCCAATACATTAAATTTAACACTTAAGCCAAAGGTCAAAATATAAGCTAACAAAACGCCTAAGGAACTTGAAAGGAAGCCAACAATCAGGCACTCCAACAAGCTGTAACGCACCAACTGTTTGCTTGTTGCACCGATGCAGCGTAACAAACCCTGTTCTCGCCGTCTCCTAGCTAAAATAACTGTAAAAGTTGAAGAGACAATTGTGAAGCAAACTAACAATGTTAAAATCGGGAAAATTGCGATGCTCAAATGTAAACCTAACTTGAAACTGTTTCCAGATTCTAAGCGATATTTAAGATAAGTGGCTTTATTTAGCAAAGTCCAGCCACTAGGCAGAAGGCAATGCTTCTCCACATATTGTTTTAACTCACTTAAAGTTTGACTTTCAGCCTGCTTATCTTTTAGCAAGATACGGTAAGCCTGCACATTTTGAGATTTATCTATCGCAAAACTTGGCGCAACATAAAATTTAGGCGCTTTAGGTGTCCGATGATAAAAGTCTTGGGCAACGACACCTACGATTGTACATTCAAGCTCCTTGTCAGATACTTTTACGCTAACTTTATCGCCAAGCTCTGCCTTTAATTCTTTCATACTATCAGTCGTCAGAATTACATCTGAAGCTTGTTTAGGATATGTGCCAGCTAAAAGTGTCGGACGATAAAAGTCAGCTTGCTCCAATATATAATTGAACGAAGCGTGCATCTTATACTTACCAGCTGTAATTAAACAATATTTAGAATAGTAATAAGGCGATATCGTCTTAATATTGGACACTGCTTTTAGAATTGCTTTTTGCTGCTGTTTGAACAAATAATTGTCTGAGAAATATTTATCTAACGCTTTGTCTTCATTCTCTGGCATATTTGGTGCTTTTATATTTTTCTTTTCACTATCCTCTGCCTGAAAATAATCAGCTAATTCACGGAAATATTGCCCCAACATATCACGCTTAGCAGCTTCAATTGTCTTATCTGTCAAAATGGACTTACTAAGTTCACGGTAATAAGCAGCATTTTCGATATTAAGTTCCGCATCTTTGAAACGCTCAAAAGATTGGTTAGCCAAAATCAAGTCACTACCTTCGCTCATAATATGTTGCTCAAAAGATAAAGCATAGATTAAAGCATTGCCAAAACAAGCAGCTGCCGCCATGAACATGGAGCTTATCAAAATTGCCAAACTAGCGGCCAGATATTGTTGACGATGTTTTTGTAAATAAGAACGTACAAGGAAATTCATCAGATCACCTCAGCTAACTCAGCTTGCTCTGGGTATTCAAAATCGCGATAGACCTTGCCATCTGATATAGCTATGACTCTATCAGCCATAGCAGCTATTTTGCGATCATGCGTAACTACAATCACTGTCTGTTTCAACTCATCGACAGCGCTACGTAAAAGATGCATAACTTCGCTACTACTCTTAGTATCCAGGTTACCTGTTGGCTCATCGCAAACTAAAATATCATTCTGCATGATTAAAGCTCTAGCTAAAGCCACTCTTTGCTGTTGACCACCTGAAAGCTCAGACGGCAAATGCTTTAAGCGCTCCTCTAAGCCTAAAAGCTCAGCAACTTCTTTGACTTTAACTTTATCAAATTTGCGATGTGCTAAAAGTAAAGGCAATAAAATATTTTCTTCAACATTAAGACTCGGCAACAAATTAAAAGCTTGGAAAACAAAGCCGACGTGTTCCCGTCTAAACTTCGTCAAGCTACTATCATTCATTCCAACTAACGCCTTACCAGCTACGACAATTTTGCCACTCGTAATGTTATCTAAGCCAACTAAGCAATGGAGTAATGTCGATTTGCCAGAACCAGACGCACCGACAATGGCGGTAAATTCGCTTTTGTATAATTCAAGGCTGACATCGTCCAAAGCTCTGACTATATTATTTTTTTGACCATAATATTTACAAACATGCTCTAAACTAGCAATTACTTCTTTCATCACGTAAACACTCCTCAACAACTGTGATAATTCCATTGTAGAGATAGATATGCTTACGAAACTTAATTAAGTCTAAAGATTTGTCTATGCCCAAACAGCTAAATAGTTTTGAGTGAAAAAAACGCAATCAACTAACGTTTGAATTTAGCAAAAAGGCTGCCAATGCCATTTCCAATCAAAGCAATGCCTGTATAAAGCAAAACATAAATAAGCGCTGAGTCGTTATAAAATATGAAAATTGTTGGAACAAACAAAAGGCCTGTGAGTAGAATCAACCATAAACTAAAACCTTGTTTCAGGCCATAATATAGCACTATCAAAAAGGTTAAAAGTGGGGTAACTACGAGCAAAATAAGCATCGCCATACTCGTATTAATAATCATCAGCGGTAATAGATAGAAGATACAGCTCAAAAATAGTATGTAACGTCTCATCTCAGGCTGTGGCTTTGGCATAGTTTCCCCACTTAACAACTAAAAAATTACATTCAGATTGAGCGGAAAAGTTCCTTGGCAATCTCCGCAAGCTTATCTTCCGCTTCGTCATCTGGACTTTCTAAGCAAGTAAAAGGTTCATGCGCAAACTGACAGCCTAAGTCGGCCATCGCTTCTTGCCAAGCTTGCATGTATTCACCATCGCCCCAACCGAATGTTCCACATAGGAAAACCTTACGACCTGATAACTGAGAGGCAATATCATCGATAAAAGCTTGCATCTCGATCTGATCAATCTCCTCTGTACCAGTTGCTGGAGTAGCAAAAACGAGCAAATCGCTATCTAAAAATTCGCTACTATCCACATCAGAAACAGCTGTCTCATACACCTCAGCTCCTTCTGTCTGCAAAGCTGCTGTAAGCATATCAGCTAGTTCTTGTGTATTTCCAGTCTCGCTATAATAAGCAACACTAACTTTCATAATCCCTCCCAATTTGGTCCAAATGGATATTTCAGCTCATAGCTAACATGTTAAGCGGAATAAAAGAAAATAATGCGGATAACAGGACTCGAACCTGCATGACTTTCATCACTAATACCTGAAACTAGCGTGTCTACCAATTCCACCATATCCGCATCACTGACTCTGTTTCAGCATAACAGTTTCATCTATTATACCGAATAAAAGCAGATAAAAAGAGCTACAACGTGTAGCACGTCACATATTTTAGCATAATTTGGCTGAACTAGGTAGACTAGCTCTGCCTATTCTAAAACAAAGTAGCATAGTGAATTGACAAATAAGGCATGCTTAATTAAGCTTTCAGGCAAGCCTGCTATGTTAAAATAAGGACATGCAAGAATCTGATCGTTCATTCAAAACAATTTATAAGGAACATGTTTATTTGCGCAACTTGAGTTTGCACAAGTTAAAGCTGCCTTATGCCAAATTACGCCCTGGGCAAAAAGACTTATTACAAGAAATTACCGCTGCTCTCATAGATAAAACAACCTATCTTCTCAACGCCCCAACTGGCTTTGGCAAAACTTTTGTCTGCTTAACGCCGGCTTTAGCCTGCTTAGCCAAAGACAAAATCAAGCGCATCTATTATTTCACCAATCAGGAAAGTCAACGCGATTTACCTGCCAATTTTCTAAATGAATTACGCAAGTTAAATCAGTTACAGTTTTGGTCGCAAACTCTATACAGCAGCGAACGTTGCTGTAAGCAACACGATTTCTGTTATTTGAACTACAATAAGCTGACAATTAAGCAAACAGTAGAAACTTTACTTCGCACTTTTAACGGTCACATTGATTTTGCTACGCTTCAGACATGGGCGAATCAATACAAGCTCTGCCCTTATCTCTTACAGATGGAATTAGCTAATTATATGGACCTCTTAATCCTTGATTACAATTACCTGTTCGACCCTTTGCAACAGTTAAGTTCCCTGAAAAAGGCTGAAGGGCCATTAGCCTTGCTCTTTGACGAGGCACACAATCTACCAGCTCGAGGCAAGGAGATGTTCCAAGTTACGTTAAGTTTACAAGACTTCATCAGCTACGCAAAAATGCTAGATGCTTATATTTTAACAAGCAAGCAATTTACGATAAGCGAACAAAATAAAGCGAATTTAATTGAGCTTAAGCAACTTACAAATAATTTAGCTAATAATTTCAAAGAACTTACTAAACTCTGCCTAGCAGCAAATGGCGTAGACAAAAAGGCAATTAGCAAATTACTCAATCTTGAAGAAGCTGAAATTATCGTCAGCCAAACGGAAAATACTTCTAACCTTTATACTCGCCAAAGCTGGCCTAAGTTAGGCAAACTCTTGACTAACTTTATAGCGAAATTCACTGAATTTGTTAAATCTGAGCAAAGTCAGTTAGTTTCAAGCTATGCTGAATTAAGAGAATTAAGGGATAACTTGACCAAGCTCAAGCGCTTAAATTATTTATTGAGCAATTATCAGCCTAGTTTCATAGGTAGCTTTCATTGGCGTAAGCAAGGTTCAAAACCATATGCCAGCCTAGCCATTCACTGCCTCGATGCTATGCCGCTTTTGCGTCAAAGTCTGCCTAGCAATGCTGGAAAGATCTTTTTCTCTGCCACCTTACTGCCATTAGATTATTACGAACAATTATTTTCAGAGCCAAATGCACAAATTAACAGCACGGCTGCTAAGTCGCCTTTTCCAGTTGAAAATCGTAAAGTAGCTATCTTGAGTTACGCTAATTTAACTTATCAGAATCGCGATTTTAATGCCAAATTGATTGCTAAATCCTTGCTAGCCTACCTCAAGCAAATTGGTGGCCATCTTTTAGTCTTTGCGCCATCTTATCGCTATGCAGCAAAATTACAGCAAGCTCTTAGCCAAATCTGGCCAAGTTCAGGCTATAACCTGATTAGCCAAATGGCGAAAGCCAGCTTAAAAGCTAAACAAGCTTTCATAAATACTCTCAAAGATACAAGTGATAAGCGACCACTTTTAGCCTTGGCTGTCTTACAAAGCAGTTATAGCGAGGGCTTAGACCTGCCAGGTGCTAGTATCACAGGCATTGCTATCATCAGTGTCAGTTATCCAGCCAAATCTGATTTGTTAAGTTTGCAGCAAGCTTATTTTGCCGAAAATTATCGAAGGGAATCTAACTTTCCCTCTGACGATAACCAAATTCTCATGGCTGATTATTATGAAGAAGCACCAGCTATGCAAAAAGCAAACTCACAGCTACCTTCTGACCCTGCCTATCTTTTCACCCAGCTGTACCCTAGTTTCAACAAAATCGTGCAAGCCTGTGGCCGCCTGATTAGAACTGAAACAGACAAGGGCGAAATCATGCTATTTGATGAACGTTTTACCCGCGCTGAATATCAACCTTTGTTGAAAGCAGCTTTCAGTGAATATTGTATTCTCCCAGATCTAAATAGTTATGTAGATTGGTTGAAAAAATTAAAAAAGCATAAATAAAGTGCCAGCGAAAGGCTGACACTTAAAATCATAATTAATTGCTAAGCTTATTTCTCACGTATGCTTAAAAGCTTAAGCTTAGGATTTTTCTCAAGCGCCCAATCTTGTGCCCACTTACTTTCAAACAGCAAAACCGGCTGCTCATCCTGATCTAAGACTTTCATAGTTGTAGAGGTCAAATTCAAAGTATCCAAGTCAACCTCACCCTCAGACTGATCGACCCAACTTGCAATATGATAATTCAGCATCTGCCTACGAATAGCAACATTGTATTCATTTTGCAGACGTACTTCCAAAACATCTAACTGCAAAACGCCAACCACACCACAAACGTATGTTTCTGTACCAATGCCATACTCTTTGTAAATTTGAATTGCACCTTCTTGCGCCAACTGATGAATACCGCTCACAAAAGCTTTACGCTTAAGAGAATCAACTGGGCTGATACGTGCAAAGTGTTCAGCTGGGAAGACTGGAATGTCCCCGAAGCTAAAAGACTCATTCTTCAAAGTAACTGTATCAGCGATGCGATAGTTACCTGGGTCAAAGACACCGATAATATCGCCAGCGTATGCTTCGGAAACAGCCTTATGCTCCTGAGCCATAAACTGCTGCGGTTGCACAATTCTTAAAATCTTGCCTGTGCGCTGCAACTTTACCTCCATATTCGGGGTAAATTGACCAGAACAGATGCGCATAAAAGCGAGACGGTCACGATGACCTGGGTTCATATTGGCTTGAATTTTAAAGACAAAGGCTGAAAAATCAGCATCCGTAGGTTGCACCAAGCCCTCATTACTCATCTTAGGCAAAGGTGAAGGAGCTAACTCCAAGAAGCTGCGCAAGAATGTTTCAACACCAAAGTTAGTAATCGCACTACCAAAGTATAAAGGTGTCAACAAACCAGCTCTAACTTTCTCCAAATCAAAGCTCTCGCCAACTTCATCTAACAGTTCAATATCTTGCTGTAATTCTGCTTGATAACTCGGCCCAATTTTTTCAGCTAAAGCCTCATCCTCTAAGCTAGTTACTGTCAGTGCAGCTTTCTTGGCACCGTGGTCTTGGCCTTTTTGGTAAAGTTCCACTTGTTTGGCCTGACGATTGTAAACACCTTTGAAATCGCCATGAATACCAATTGGCCAGTTCATAACATAAGACTTGATGCCTAGCACCTTTTCAATCTCATCAATCAAATCTAGAGGTGGCCTAGAAGCTCTATCCATTTTGTTGATAAAAGTGAAAATTGGTAGTCCACGCATGCGACAAACTTTGAACAATTTGATTGTCTGCGGCTCAACGCCCTTGGCACCATCAATCAACATGACTGCTGCATCAGCTGCACACAAAGTGCGATAAGTATCTTCTGAGAAGTCTTGGTGACCTGGCGTGTCAAGGATATTAATGCAAAAACCATTGTAATTAAATTGCATGACTGAGCTAGTTACAGAGATACCACGTTGCTTCTCAATCTCCATCCAGTCACTCGTAGCATGTGTCTGAGCCTTTCGAGCCTTGACGCTACCTGCCTGGTGAATTGCTCCACCATAGAGCAATAACTTCTCCGTCATAGTTGTTTTACCAGCATCCGGGTGCGAAATAATCGCAAACGTACGACGCCGCTTTACTTCTTCAATAATTGACATATTAATCTATATTCCTTTTTCGTCTCCAAATTATGCCGTATTATACAGCTTCTAACAAGTCCTGCAAAAATCCTAAAAACTAATCAAGTTGGAGTAGAACTATTAGTTTCACTTGCTGACTGAACTTTATCATAAGTCAAAGTCATTTCATCATTTTGCATACAGCGCCAAACTTCAATGAAATCGCGCGCCACATCAAGGTCATACGCTTGCTTTTGCTTGGCATACGTCAAAGCTGCCTCTGTCAATTTAGGATCATCAACTGCAAAATTAGATAATTTAGCAAAGGCATAAACAGATGCTAAATATTCTTCCCGATTAGGTAACTTAAATTCAAGCGGCACTTGGAAATAGCGATGCAAGAACGGTAATTGTTTGGACAAAGCTTGCAAAGATCCGTCATAACTAGCATAAATCAGGCAATTTTTAGGCAAGCGATACTGACAAACATGGCTGAAAATTTCCAAACGTTGATCGAAACTGCTTGCACCTCGCACAGCTAAGCTTGAATTGTTCAGTTTTGTTGGAACACAGGTGCCTAAACGCAAAATAGCTAACACGATTTTCAAATTACTTTTGGCATGTAAATCCAAAAATGCGAACAAGTTTTGCCAACTTTCTTCCGTCCAATTCTGATTAGCACATAATTCTAAATAGCGATAACCAGCCTTCACAAATTGTTCTGGCAACAAGCACAAAGTCGTAGTTTTGCCTAAGCAAGCTGGACCTGCCAAGACAATATTATGACTTTCACCATGCACAATAAAGCGAGCCGTGTTTTCAATAACCTTAACGCAAATGCCATTATAATCGAAAAATTCTGTATCTTTGGGATAATAAGCAGCTGGCAAAACATGCACATTTTGATTAAAGTAAGCAGCTTTATAGCGGCAAAAGAGGCCAGCGCCAGATGTTTCGTGGAATTTACGCAAACGTGGCAACATACCAACAAAATCTTCCCGCTTGTCTAACGCAAAAATAAGTGACTTATAAAGCAAACACCAAGTCTGTAAACTGCCGTCATCTTTGCCAACTTTGTCCAAATCATTAACTTCACTAAAAAAGAGTGGTAAGCGACTGACTAAAGGTAAAAACTCTTCATGGGCTGTCAAAATATAAAGCGAACGCAGATAATCACGCAAAGCTTCAGCGTTGATCGTGCAAATTGCTTGTAAGCACTCCAAGTCAGTCAAAATTGCATCAGAAATATAGTTAGAGGCTGCAATTGGATTCTGGGTAAATGTATTCATATCCAATAATATCTGCTCAATCAAGTAACCTGCCAAGCTGACATCAGCCCGCTCTTTGGCTAAATTAGCAAAAAACTCACAATAAGCATCTAACAAGCGCATATCTGGATCTTCTGTCTCTGCCAGTAAATCAAGGAACTTGCACAAGCTATGCCCAACTTTATTAGCCAATACACCCTTATACACTGTAATCAATTTATAACTTTGCGCAAACAGCCTGATTGATTCACGTGTATATTCCATAGATTCTACCTCTAATTCTGCAATAGATAACTTGTCATGATAAATATTAGCTGACAGTCAAGGCAGCCATATGACATCTATTTAAAGAAATGATTACAGGCAGATGTCAACATATCCAAGTTAGTGTTCGCTAATCGTCGTTGAAGTTGGTACTTTATTGGCTTGCAAATTGCCTAACTCTTGAAAAATGTTTTGACTATAACTAGCTTCATTGTTCCACAAAATATATTCTGTGAAGCCATTATCCTGTAAGGCTTTAATCTGTTTAGCAATTTCTAAAGGCGTATACTCATGCCAATATTTCCTCGGCAAGTAATAAGCTGTAAAGGCTTGCAAATATGGCCGATAGAACGTACGCTGCTGAGTTTTGCCAAAGTTATGCAAATAATAATTAGAAGTAGCAGAAATAACGCCATAAGGATCTAAGTCTGGTGCTTTAAATAATTGACCGTTAATCTCTGTCCCAACTCCATTGCCATACCATTGTGAGGCGTTAGCATAATCAGCTGGGAACAAATTTGGTGCAATACTGTCTATACCACAAGTGCTAAACAGCTTATAACTCTGGCCTGTCAATTCTGAGCCCTTGTCACTGTGTATGTCATAAAGGGAAGCTGTTAAAGGGACTTGTAATTTGTCCGAAATTTCCACCCGCATAAACTCAAGGAACCTAGAAATAGCAGAAGGTTTATCAGGCAAATCTTCCTTTTCGCCGTAGTAAACATTGCCAACTTCATTGCTCGCAAGGCCAGAAGGGAAACGAACTTGATCCAAAATTAATTCGTCGCAGCCTAAATCAATTGCTTCATAACAACAGTCTCTTAAATAGCGCCAAACATTGATATTGTAAGGATTAACAAAAGAAGCTTCACCCTCATTGGCCCAATTAATCACCCGATTTTCGCGATCTTTAATGGCAAAATCAGGATAATTTCGGGCAAGTAAAGTATCTTTGAAGCATGAAATTTTGCCAATCACACGTATACCGGCAGCTTTTAATTGCTTAATCTTAGTCTGCAAATCATCACTAGCTTCAATACTCAAATTCGCCTGACGCGCAATTTTGCTTTGGGTTGAGTAATGAAAATATGAGTCTGATTTTACATTGATGACAACAGCATTTAGTTCACTGTTCTTAATCAGACTGATCAAATCAAAAATATTCTCGGCATTTGCCGCATACAAGCCTCTGACTTTGAAATGACGGATTATCTGTAATTGGTTGATAAATGGTAATGGCCCGAAAAATTTATCTAGTTTTTGTTGTTGCTCAAAGCTGTAATATGCCAAACTATCTCCATTTTTCGCATTGTGGCCTGAGCTTGCATTTTTCGCCAGCTCAAAAGCGCTTATCTCGCCATTCTCTGTCAAATTTCCTGAATTTACAACCTGTGTCTCTTCAACTTCACTAGCAGCTTTTTGCACAGCTCTCGCAGCTTCATTGGCGCTTAATATCTGGTCACTCACTGAACTTGTTGAAGTTGTAACAAGCTGACCATTCAAGTCAGTTTCGGTCGGTAAGCTAGCTTTAGCTTGCTTATTTTCAAGCTTCGGCCTAATTCTTAACAAGCCAAACCAAACTATCACCAACGCACAAACTATAAGTGACAGTTTAGAGAATTTGAGCCAGGCTGTAGGTATATTCATCTTCAATTTTTTCATGTCGATAACTTAACGGCGACGACGAATATTTGGTCGTCTACTTTCTCCCATCTGTCCAGGTACGGCTGGCATTTCTGCTTTAGCTTTCGCCTGCCAAATCTCTTTTACTGGATTTTGAATAGGCAAGGCATTAAAGGCTAAATCTGCTTTTGCTTTAGGCACATCTCTTAATGGTGCTTGATTGTTCATTAAAGGTTGAGCCATCTGAATGTTAGCTTCAGATACTTGCTTCTTGGTCCAATCTTTCAAAACGGCTGTACCTGACTTATTAGGCACTTCTATCAGTCTTTCCACGGCATAATTCATCAACATCTGGCTATCTTTCAGTTCACCATCAGTCAACATAATGGCAATTATGCCTTGTAAATTCTGATTAGCTAGAGCATCTTTGGCCAAGCGGACGCCCAATGGTGGGCTAGCCAAATAAGTTTCGGGCAATTCTTGCGCCAATAATTCTCTAATTGTGGCATTGTCATAGTACAAAATACGATCTTTCTGATTAGCATCATCAATCAGCAAGAAATTGCGGAAACGAATTGCCAAAATATCAGGACCTAAATCAGCCACGTCCAAGATGTCCTCAATATAATTCAGCAAAAAGGCACGTTTCAGCACATTGTTCAAACAATGATTGCTGATTTTATCTTCAATCGTCCACCGCTGATAACTATCTCTTAATTCAGGCTTAATTACCGGCCATATGCGTTGCTTGAATTTATTATCCGTCAAAATTTGTTCTAGTTGCCTGAACAAAAAGTTCTTCGATTTGGACGCTGTCTGATCCAAACTGATCATTCTACTGATAATCTCCGCTGCCACTTCCTTCAACATGAGCGGTAAATGTATGAAAAGCAGCCTCGACTCCTTAACATACCAAGTCCAATCGACCATGAGGAAAAAGTAGCCTAGCAAGGTAGCAGCAAAGGCACTGTGATTTTGAATAGCATAATGCTGGAAAAACTCAGTTAAATTGGCAAACTTCTGCTTGATTAAAAGCTCTTTCTCTAGCAAACGCACACACTGCTGAATAAAAATCCGATCTGACAAATCAAGCGAACAGTGATCTGCCAATAACTCTTTGGCAAAAACTGGTCGCTCCAAGTCATGCTGGGATTGCAAATACTTGTACACTAAGCTCAAAGTAAGCTGCATGTCAGGATTTGGAAAAGCGTGTTGCCAAGTTGTAAAGCCGATGATAAAGGTATAATAACTGGAGCGGAAAAGCGCCATATTGCGCAAAATCTGCTTTTCTTCCTTGTACAAGGGCTCGGTAAAGGCAGCATAAATCAAACTTATTTCCTTAGAACTAAGTTCATTGGTAAAAATCGGTAATTGGTTGGTCGAAAGACGCGCAATCTGATCCAAAAAAGCATTAACTTCTCTACGACTAATCTGGCCAGGTATTTCATCAATCAAAAAATGCGTCTGGCGAATGAATTGTAAGGCATCTTGCAAGCGAATCTTACAGTCGGGCAATGCCTCGCCAACATTATCATTAGTTTTTAGCTCATCAAGTTGAGCTAACCACTCTTTAATGAAGTTAGCTGAATTTTGCTGGCTCTCTTGCGATTTAGTGCCAATTTCGATATGTTGAGCCTTAGCTTTTACCGCCTTACTTGATGTCGTGGCATTTTTACTAACTTTTTGCAAACGTTGACCATCGAGGCTGGCTAAGCGACTTTTATGACCCTTGCCACGGTTCTTTTTGTTGACCATACACCTCTCCTACCGTTCAGCAACTTCCTCATTACCTGCTAATGTATTCTTGGCCCGCAAGCTGTTAGTAATACTCTGAGCGCTATCTTTGATCTCGGCTGTTGTGTTAGCCAAACGTAAACTGATTTCAGCCAAACTCGAGTCAAATTCATTCAAGGTGTTTTTCACACCAGCTTGCAACTGATAAGAGAACTGATTGATTGACTGATTCAAATGTTCATTCAAATTAGCCAAACTATCGTTGATCTGTGAGCTCTGACGACTCAATATATCAGAATTGCGTGTCATCTCCATCGACAATTGATGTAAGTCACTGAGCAAACGATTGTTTGAATTTTCCAAATTTTCAACCACTTCACGCGTATTTGTATTTTCCTTTACCAAATTGGAAAGTAGTTGGTTAATCTCTTCTGCAAAGCCTTGTAATTCACCACTCAAGTTATTGAGACGATCTGCTAATTGGTTTTGCTCGCCCGTATAGACACTCTCAAGGTTAGATGCTGTCTCAGCCATGCTAGAAATAGCCTCGGCGCTCCTTTGCATATCAGCCTGCCAATCTTGTCTAGCTTGAGCCAATTCCTGCAAAGCTTGTTCGGTATTTTGCTGCAAACTTAATTGATCCGCCTTAGCTTGTGCCAAATTTGCCAAAGCTAAATCAACATCAGTTGAACTAGCCTGTAATCTAGCTGCCAAATTATCCACTTGCTTGTAAAAGCCACTTAACTGTTCATTCAAGTTACTTGCAACCACATTGGTAAATTCACGCGCCAACACTTCCATGCCTTGGCTCTGTTTAGTCTGCAATTCCGTAGCCAAATCAACTAAAGCATTACTTGCTTGCTGATAAGCTGGCGCAATTTCGTTCAACATGACATCACGTACGTTGGCACTGATTTCTTTGGCTAATTCACTTCTACTTAATTTGTCAACTGTTTCAGCTAAATAAGCAACAGATTCGTTCATCTCACGGTCATAACGCACAAACGAATCAATCAAGACAGCCGTGCCAGCTAATTCTTCAAAGACAGGGATACGGCGCATCGTAACTTCTGACAAATAATTGATCGCCTGCTGAATTTGGTAGTGATTACGTTGCACAGTAATAGCTAGGATCAAAGCCATGAAAGCACCTAATAGAACCGGCAAGCTACTAATGCCCAAAACAAGCGCACTTTGATCACTTAAGAAAGAAAAACCTGATAGCCAAAAAATAGCTGAAAGCAAGGAAGAAACAGCTACTAACTGTAGCGGTATCTCATAGGTAAATAGTGTATATTGTTGACGTGTTAACAGATTATCGAAGTTATAAACATTACTTGGTTTGGTAATCCATTTCTCATGATAAAGCCGTTTGGAGTCATCGATTAACTGCTTCGTTGCACTATCCAGTAAGTCAAAACCATTCTCATTGACAATTTGACTCAGCTTCTTTAAGTTCGCAATATCGCAACTATCAATATCTGTCACAAGATGTGCCACTTGCCGTAAACTACCATGTATTGAAGTAAATGCCTTACGCATTTTAGATAGATAATGCAAAGCTAAACTAACGAGCAACAAAACTACAACTAGAATTAAAAAACTAAAGGTCAAAACCGGTAAATTGCTCATACTTGTCAAAAAATAACGGCCAACTAATGCTTTCATATATTCCTCCATATCGGGCTTTTTCAAATCAATGCAATCTAATTATAGATGAAAAAGCTAAAAATAGGGCTACTTATTTTACATGGATAAGATTTTTTGCTTAATCTTTTGTTGCTTGTAAATCACTGTGTGCTTTTAGCTTATTACAGATGTAATCATAACTGATAGAATAACGGTGCTTGACGATTCTTTCTATGGCGGCCTTATCTTGTTTGCGCATCGCTTCCACCAAATCTTCATTATCTTTCACTATCATAGAACACTCTGGCAAAATGTTAGAAAGAAAAACATTATCGAAATGCTGCAGATAGCCATCAACAATCTCCTGAAGCTGTTGGAGTCTCGTCATGCCACTATAAGCATTAATTTGCGCTAAAAACTTTTCTTGCAATTTGTATAAAAGCTTAGGATCGCCACTGTGCTCTATAATCTGGCGAGCTTCATAGTTCAAATTAGCTAGGGCTTGAAATTCAGTTTCATCCATCTGTTGAGCTGCCTGATAGCAAGCTAAACTTTCCAAAGAAATTCTAATATCATGTACCTCACGTAAGTCATCTAAGGTCGCTATATTAACGATGTATCCACGCTGACTGCGTTTTACTAATAGGCCTTCTTTGAGTAATTCTTGCAAGGCACGCCTAATTGGTGTACGCGAGCTATGGAATTCAGCAGCCAAACTACGCTCCGAAATAAGCTGGCCAATTTGTAACCGCCCGCTCAAAATTCGTTCGCGAATTTGTTGATATAGTTGATTATATAATTCTGCTCTCTCCATATATTTGCCCGCTCATAATTTAACCCTATTAGCCGCACAAACTATCTATAATGATTTGATTATAATCTATATACATTTTATCTGCATGACTTCGAGCAAAATATCCAAGTTAATTAGCTGGATGTAAGAAATCAGCTGGAACAGTTTCATACTCTTTGCTTTTACGCAAGTAGGATAAATAGCGCTGCTCAGCATGAAATTTTGCCTGTGCAATAATTCTTTGCACTTCATCTTCTGAATATTTCTTAGTCAAAGCACTGAAACGCCCTTCGTTCATCATGAAACTAGCAAAGTCACCTTTAGGCTGCTTTGAATCGAGCTGAAACGGATTTTTGCCTTTATTCAGGCGCATTGGATCATAGCGATAAAGATGCCAATAGCCTGCCTCAACTGCCTCTTTCTCTATTTGTTGGCTGTAACGTAAGCCGCCTTTGATTTGATGCTCAATACATGGCGAATATGCAATGACCAAAGAAGGGCCATCATATTGCTCAGCTTCCACTAATGCTTTTAATGTCTGGCTTTGATTAGCACCCATAGCAATTTGGGCAACATAAACATAGCCATAATTCATAACCATCATGCCGAGGTCTTTTTTTGCCATAGCTTTACCACCGGCAGCAAATTGCGCAATGGCACCAGTTGGCGTAGCTTTGGAGGCTTGACCGCCTGTGTTGGAGTAAACTTCTGTATCCAACACCAACACATTGACATTCTCGCCTGTCGATAGCACATGATCCAATCCACCATAGCCAATATCGTAAGCCCAACCATCACCGCCGATGATCCAAGTTGAACGTTTGGTGAAGTAGTCTTTATAGTTCAAAATCTCGTTGAATAAGCCCTGTATAGCTGTAGCTTGACTATTTGCAAGTAAATTCTGTAACAAATCAGTCAGTTTGGCTGCTCTCTCCAAAGTACCATCCGTGACTGTCATTTTGGCTTGCCACTCATCTATAATAGCCTGTTCAGCCTCAGTCAATTCCATGTTCAAGTTGGTCAAAGCCTGCTTAAGCTCATCCAACAATTTGGTGATGCGTAGCTGAATTTGTTTGCCGGCCAAATACATACCAAAGCCATTTTCAGCATTGTCTTCAAATAGCGAATTAGTCCAAGCTGGGCCACGGCCACAGCTATCTTTACAATATGGCTGACTTGGTACAGCCGCACCATAAATTGAAGAACAACCCGTAGCATTAGAAATTAGCATCTTATCGCCAAATAGTTGCGTCAAAACTTTGATATAAGGCGTCTCACCGCAACCTGCACACGCACCTGAAAATTCAAAATACGGCTTGTTGAACTGGGAACCTTTAACTACAGTCGGCTTCATAGGATTAGCTTTAGGTGGCAAACTGGAGAGATAATTCCACTTGGTCGGTTCTTCTGGCATTCTAGTCAGATCATCCATCACCAAAGCTTTCTTCGGCGCCGGGCAAGTTTCTACACAAGCAGCACAGCTTGTGCAATCCAAAGTTGAAACTTGAATACGAAATTTGTAGTCATTATAGGGTCTTGTTCCTTGTGCAGTTTCCAAATCATACGGTGCTTTGGCTAATTCTTCATCCGTAATTAAGAAAGGACGAATAACAGAATGTGGGCAAACGAACGCACACTGATTACATTGGATACAGTTTTCAGCTATCCATCTTGGCGCTTGCAAGGCAATCTCGCGCTTCTCATGCTTGGTTGTGCCTTGCGGAAAATTGCCACGCATGTAAGGCATAAAGGCAGAAACTGGTAATTTGTCACCCTTTTGGCGATTCATTATCTCAGCAATATTCTGCATGAAGTCAGCTTCTTCTTGGTCGCTATAAGTCTGCCAATTTGGCGTGCCAACATTGTTACTTGTGCCATCTAACTTGCAATTTTCCCAAGCTTCAGGTATTGCAATTGGCTCAAGGTTTGCAAAGCCGGCTGCAATTGCAGCTAAGTTCATGCTGACAATCTCTTCACCTTTGAGGGCATAGGTTTTGGCCACATATTTATTCAGATAAGCTTGTGCTAATTCAGCTGGCAAAACTTGGGCTATTTTGAAAAAAGCAGCTTGCAAAACGGTGTTCGTGCGCTTATCAAGGCCAATTTCTTTAGCAATTTTGTAGGCATCAATTAAATAGAGCTTGATCTTTTTCAATGCTAATTTCTGCTTATAAGCAGCAGGCAAAAAACGCTCCAAGTCGTCAGCTGTCCAAATTGAATTCAACAGAAAGCTGCCGCCTTCTTTCAAATCGTCCAACATATCGTACTTAAAGACATATGACTGCTGCGAGCAAGATACAAAATCGGCGCTGTTGACGAGATAAGGCTGATGAATTGGCTCTTTACCAAAGCGCAAGTCAGAAATAGTTAAGCCGCCTGATTTCTTGGAATCATACGAAAAATAAGCCTGTACATTTAAGTCAGTGTTATCGCCGATGATCTTTATCGTATTTTTGTTCGCACCAACTGTACCATCTGAACCCATGCCCCAGAAACGGCAGGAAATAGTATTCGGCAAAGTTGTGTCGATATGTTCTGTTCTTGGTAAAGACAAATGTGTCACATCATCATTAATCGCCAAAGTGAATTCTGGTTTAGGCTCTGGCTTAGCCATTTCATTGAACAAGGCCAATATATCATCTGGTGTAGTATCTTTGGATGCTAAGCCATAGCGGCCGCCAATAATTAAAGGTGCATCAGGCATGCCGTTAAAAGCTGCAATGACATCTAATTTGAGTGGCTCATTGTTGGCCCCAGGCTCTTTGGTGCGGTCTAAAACAGCCAATTTGCGACAACTTGTAGGAATAGCTGCTCTTAACTTAGCATGCACGAAAGGCCGATAAAGATGCACTTGCACTAAGCCTAATTTTTGGCGTCCTTGCTTATTTAGATAGTTGATTGTTTCTTTGATCGTCTCACAAATTGAACCCATTGCAACGATAACTAATTCAGCCTGAGAATCACCATAGTAATTAAATAGTTGATAGTTATTACCTGTCAAAGCGTTGATGCGCTGCATCTTAGCTTCAACTGTATCAGCCAATGTCTGATAAGTCATATTACAAGCTTCACGCGCCTGAAAAAAGATGTCGCCATTTTGGTTGGAGCCATACAAAACAGGCTTGTTTGGCGTCAAAGCACGCTCGCGAAATTTGTTAATAGCGTCTTTGTCAACTAAGCTCTTCAAAGTTTCATCAGACAAAATAGAGATTCTCTGGATCTCATGTGAAGTGCGAAAGCCATCAAAAAAATGAATAAATGGCATGGAGTGCTTGATAGCTGATAAGTGCGTAACAACAGCCATATCGTAAGCTTCTTGTACACTAGAAGATGCTAGTAAAGCAAAGCCAGTTGTCCTAGCAGCCATAACATCTGAATGGTCACCAAAAATAGACAAAGCGTGTGTTGCAATAGTTCTAGCCGCTACGTGCAAAACAACTGGTAACATTTCACCTGCAATTTTAAACATATCTGGGATCATCAACAAAAGGCCCTGCGAAGCTGTAAACGTGGTAGCTAAAACGCCACTACTTGCTGCACCGTGTAATACAGCTGCAGCACCACCTTCAGATTGCATCTCTATCACATTAACAGTCTGGCGAAAAATATTCTCCTTGCCCTGCTTAGACCATTTGTCTACCCAATCGGCCATAGGCGAAGATGGCGTAATTGGATATATGCCAGCCACCTCAGTGAATGCATACGCAGCTAAGGCAGCGGCCTGATTTCCATCTACTGTTACTTGTTGTCTTTTCTCCATCCTTCACCCATCAAAAAAGCCGGCCATGACCATACATACGTTAGGTCAAGTCGGCTCTTTTTTAAGAACAAAACTATTCTAAACTAATCTCTAAATCTTAATTGTTAATGTAGCTGTCACTTAACAGCCGGGTATATATTATAGCTTAAGCCTATAAATTCTGCAAACATGCGACGCACATGATGTAAAATGCACGTCAAATAAAATGTTCTCTGCATTTTGCACCAAATATTATATAATATTCGGTGCAATTGGTCGACTTACAATCTTCAAGCTTTCCCAAATTAGTAGCCAACTAAGCTAAAAAAGCAAAGAGGCCCTGCCATACGGCCGAGCCTCTTATAATACCTAAGACTAAAAATCCTAGTAGCTAGTTTTTATCACTTAGCGCTCTTTGCAATTGTCGCAAAATCAGCAGCCTTCAAAGAAGCACCACCAACTAAGCCACCATCGATGTCAGCTTGAGCGAATAAGCCCTTAGCGTTAGCAGCATTGACAGAACCGCCATAGAGAATACGAACTTTCTCGCTGACTTCCTCGCTGTAAAGCTTAGCAATTTCCTTACGAATGAAAGCACAAACTTCTTCAGCTTGTTCATCCGTAGCTGTCTTGCCTGTTCCAATTGCCCAGATTGGCTCATAAGCAATTGTGATGAAGCCTAATTCTGTAGCTGTAATGCCAGCCAAAGCTGCCTTAACTTGACCACTGATCTTTGTGAAAGTCTTATCAGCTTCTCTCTCCTCTAATGTCTCACCAACGCAGATGATTGGACGCAAGCCCCAATGACGAGCAGCCTTGATCTTCTGGTTGATCAATTCATCTGTCTCATTGAAGTAAGCACGACGCTCACTGTGGCCTAAGATAACATACTTAACACCCATACGAGCCAAGAACTCAGGACTAATTTCGCCTGTGTAAGCGCCCTTGTCAGCGAAGTGGCAATTTTGAGCAGCTACACGAATATCTGTACCAGCTGTCAATTCAATAGCCTTATCTAAAGCTGTGAAAGGAGTACCTAAAACAACTTCTGTATTAGCGTCCTCACCTAATTCAGCCTTCAAATCTGTGATTAATTTCTCAGCTTGCTTAGGTACACCTTGGTTCATCTTCCAGTTACCAGCAGCCATAATTGTCCGATCATCTTTGTTGAGCAAGCAAGCTACGCCTGGTAAGGTCTTGCCTTCCAAGAACTCTAAGGAAGCACCACCACCTGTGGAAATATGTGTTACCTTGTCAGCAAAGCCTAACTTCTCAATAGCAGCAGCAGAGTCACCACCACCGATGATTGAAACAGCACCTGATTCAGCAACAGCCTTAGCAACAGATTGTGTACCAACTGCGAAACGTTGGAATTCGAATACACCCATTGGGCCGTTCCAAACTACAGTCTTTGCACCTTGTACAGCAGCGCAGAATTGTTTAATTGTCTCAGGTCCAATATCCAAACCTTCCATATCATCAGGAATGTTCAAAGTATCAACAACCTTAGACTCTGTATCAGCCGCGAAATCATAACCAGCCATTGTATCAACTGGTAAGAGCAATTTAACGCCCTTAGCTTCAGCAGCTTCCAAGATGCTCTTAGCAAGTTCAACTTTATCTTTCTCTAGCAAGGACTTACCAACTTTGCCACCCTTAGCAACGGCGAAAGTATAAGCCATACCACCGCCGATGATTAATGTGTCAACTTTAGAAATTAAGTTTTGGATAACACCGATCTTATCAGATACCTTAGCACCACCTAAGATAGCTACGAATGGACGCTTAGGATCATCAAGAGCCTTACCCATAACTTCCAACTCTTTTTGAATCAAGAAGCCTGAAACAGCTGGCAAGTAGTTAGCAACACCGGCTGTAGAAGCATGTGCACGGTGAGCACTACCGAATGCATCATTAACATAGATGTCAGCTAAGCTAGCTAATTCACGTGCGAAAGCTGGATCGTTTTTCTTCTCTTTACCATCGAAACGGATATTTTCAAGCAAAAGGATTTGGCCAGGTTGTAAGTTAGCAGCCTTAGCTTTAGCATCTTCGCCCAAAGTATCCTTAGCCATGATAACTTCTTGGCCTAACAAGCTGCTCAAGCGTTCTGCCACTGGAGCCAAACTGAATTTAGGATCAACTCCCTTAGGACGGCCAAGGTGAGAAGTCAAAATTAAAGCAGCGCCATTCTCCAACAATGCTTTGATTGTTGGTAAAGCTGCCTTGATGCGCTTATCATCTGTAATCTCGCCAGTCTTCTTGTCTTGTGGGACATTGAAATCGACACGGACTAAGACTTTCTTGCCTTTAACACAAATATCGGCAATGTTCTTCTTTTGCATTCTAGCCATATGCAATCTCCTTTTAATGTAGTTCAAATATTTACCTGTCCAAAGTCTATCACAGAAATTTGATAGAACGAATAACATTCTTATTTTATAACCTTTTATCATTCCGTGCCACTTTTTATTTTTATTTTGCTTTCTAATAGCAAATATCAGCTATCTTCCTGATAAGCTAGTTAGCAAGCAATGAATAGTATTTATCATCCTTATATAGCATTTAACCCATTCGTAATCTGCTTAAAAAAATCAGGACTCCAAATATCCAAAACTGACGTGTCACGTATAAATGGTTCAACATCCCGTCTAGCCTGTACGAAATCAATGCTGTTGAAACGTCCCATCAACATCTTTTTTATCTCAGTCAAAGAACAATCAAAATCCGCTGATATATACCCTGAATTGATTAAACGCTCTCTAAAATGCTTTTGATTAACTGCTGTTTCTCTGGAAAGATAAAAAATATAGTCATATAAGTCTCTGCCCTTGATACAATTTTTCCAAGCTCGACAAATAACGGCATGGATTTTGCCAGCAAATAGAGAAGGCATATCATATAACCTTACCTCATATGGTACTGGTAGCAAGCGATATTTGTGCTCAAAAGTCGCAAAATCGGGCGGATTTATATCGACCTCAAGCTTAATTTTTATCACTTCCAGCCCTTTTTATTAAGAGCTTATTTCGCATG
This sequence comes from Amygdalobacter nucleatus, assembly GCF_029167365.1. Classification (NCBI taxonomy): domain Bacteria; kingdom Bacillati; phylum Bacillota; class Clostridia; order Eubacteriales; family Oscillospiraceae; genus Amygdalobacter; species Amygdalobacter nucleatus. The sequence goes on along the minus strand of NZ_JARFNM010000001.1, from coordinate 455,261 downwards.
CTCTTTTCCTATTCATTTTTCAAGGTTCCATTGTCTTCCAGTGTTTACACTACCTGTTTTTATTGTTTCTTTTTGTGCTTAATTTGCACTTGACTTTTTATAGCTGGTCTTTAATATCTAACAGCTTAACAAATTTTCGGCTTAATTAACATGATAAATTATAAGTAAATAAGCGTGGAATAACTTTTATCGGCAAAATATATATTCAGGTTGGCGGCATGTAAAAATGTCGTCCAACTAAAGTGGTTTGACAAATATAGCCGATCAATGTATCTTAAATGAGAAATGACACAGTGTCATTTCTTCATTGCCGCAGCAAGGAGTTCACGTGAAGATGCCTAAAATTACTTTTTTTAACCTAAAAGATGATAAAAAAGAGCAAATCGTTAATTCCCTAATTAAGGAGTTTGAAGCTAAAACTTTGCCAGAAGCCACGGTAAAAGATATTGTTGAGGCTTTGCGAATCCCACGCGGAAGTTTTTACCAATATTTTTTCAGTCTGGAAGAAGCTTATTTCTTCATTCTCGACTTAAAATTCAATGCCATTCACCGGGCATTTTTAAAAATATATACTGCCAAGGCAAATAATTTAAGACAGGCTCTATTGGAATACGGGCAATTTTTGGCGAAAGAAATATATAAACCAGAAAATTATAAACTTTTTCGCAACCGCTATCTAACTTGGAATGCACGGTTGGAGCGCGACCGTCAAGCCTATCTTGCCCAATTCCCCCGCAATGAAGAGTACTTAAAGTTGATGTCGGATAAGAAGCTGAGCATCATCGGGGCTTTGGTGCATAACCTAATCCAAAAATTATTCAACAATGAGTGGGGAAAAGCTACGTTTCTCAAAGAGTATGAGGAATTAGTTAATTTTATTATGGGAGGAATAAATTATGTTTAAATTGTTTGAGGTCTATTTCGATTTAATTTATCTGTCCTTAATGTTCGGAATAGGATTGCGTACTCTATTGGAAAAAGGTAAAAGTCGCAAGTTGCTGGCCGCAATGGCAACTTTATTAGCAGCAGGTGATGCCTGCCATCTTCTACCTCGCGTGTATGCTCACTTATCACCGGGCGGCTTGGCGGCTTATATCTATTACCTTTCTTATGGACAAATGATTACTGGCTTAACAATGAGTGTATTTTACCTACTGTTTTTGTTTTATTATCAAGAAAAAGGTGGCAAGATTACCCGGATGCGTCGCTATATGTTCTTTGCCTTGTTTGGCCTACGCATATTGTTCGTCTTATTGCCGAACAATAACTGGGGCGGCGAAAGTCCGTATTACATGGCTCTGTTACGGAATGCACCTTTCCTGCTCATGGGGATCGCTTTGATCGTTTGGATGCAACAAGAACAAAATTTACCTACAATGCGTCAAAGCAGTCTTTTCATCGGCGGCAGTTTCTTGTTTTACGCTCTCGTTGTTCTATTCGTACCGTTTATTCCTAGTTTTGGTGCTTTTATGATGCCGAAAACCGTTTGCTACATTCTTCTTATTTTCGGGCTGTACAAAGAAGAAGCGGGAAATTTCAATCGCTACAGTTTTTTGAAAGCCTCGCTTACCTGCCTTGAATTAGGTCTTATTTTAGGGGCTTTTTATCGTGAATTTACCAAGCTGTTTTATTATCAGTCCACAAATAAATTGGTTTTGGGGCATCCTCATATGTTGATCTTGGGTTTTGCGTTCTTTTTCCTACTCTACCTTTTGGCTACAATTGAAAAATTAGATGTAAAATATATCAAAAAGTCTTACGTTGTTTATATTTTAGGGCTTGCCTATTTCATCGCTTCGATCCTTTTGAGAGGGATATATCAGGTTGCCGCACAAGGACAAACTGTGTATTCCGACTCGGCCATCGCCGGATTCGCCGGTATCGGTCACGTTGTTTTGGGAGTAGGTTTGATCTCTATTTGCATGGCAGTACTCAAAAGCTTGCGCGTTAAGGATTCCATCCGACCATTTAAGGCTAAATAAATTGTTCCTGTGAGCATGGGCAAATTCATTAGGCCATTCGTGGAAGGATCAGAGAAATTTAAAATGAATATTTATATAAGTTAAAAAATAGGCCGTAGCTTGAAATTACGGTCTAATTTTTTGTCCCGTCCCAGTCCCAGTACCGGAATTAAATGTAATTTCAGAAATGTAAATCTTGAACAGCATCATAATATGACGTATTTATTGAAAAACTAGATTTACATAGTCCTCTTGATGAATTTAACCGATCCTTTGTAATTTAACGATAGAATGCATGGTGTTTAGCAAAAGTAATTCATTCAAATGGATATAAAAATAGAGCTTGTATGATTCATTTTGATGCGCATCTCCTATAAATGATTACACTACTAATTTGCAGAATAAACTAGTTTTAATTATTATTTACGCAGGATTTTTCTCGTGAAAGGGGTGTATATTATGCTAAATCCAGGGCTACAACTTCTGTTAAGCCGACAGACTCAACTTCTAAACGAACAAGAAATGACCCGTAGTTTAAGCTTACTCGCCTTATTCATCGTAGCTGTTATCATGCTATTTTGGGGCAAAAAATTACTTCACGTTATCCTATTTCTATTTGGACTCATCGGTGGTCTCATCGTTGGTGTAATGACAGCACCCTATTGGGGCTTAAGTGGAGTTCAACTAGCAGTTTATTGTTTGGTCTTTGCCTTGCTTGGCGCCATCATCTTTAGTGTCGCTTTGGCCTTATCATTCTTTTTGGCAGGTAATGTCTTGGGCTATTTAGCATTCACCAGTTTGAAAGCCATTTTGCCATTAGCCTGGCAAGCTACGTGGTGTCTTTTAATCTGTTGTCTTTTGTGTGGCGTTATTGCAGCAGCTTTGAAAGAGCAAGCAATTGCCGTATTTGCCGCTTTTACAGGGAGTCTTCTCATCCTTGATATTCTATTTGCCTTGATTTTTGACCAAGCGGCTTTAACTTTTGTTCGAAAAGGCTTCCAAATTTTGGATAATGCAACGGCCTTAATCGCTGTCATTCTGTTGCTTACACTCACTGTTTTAGGCTCGCTTTATCAGCTAGGCAAAATTAAAGTGCGAAATTAAAAGCAAAAGCAAGCGTTTTATTATATAATTCTATTAATTATTTTGAGGAGATCTGTTCATGCAAAAGCAGCACACCAGCTTAAAAATTTACCAACGTAATCGCTTCTTTAGAGCTTTGCAGAATTTTTTCCTTTATTGGTTAAAGCGCAAAGTTAATTTAGAGTATGTTGGTCAAGAGAATATCCCAGCGGGAACTTCCTATGTCATGGTCTGTAATCATGAGACAATTGTTGACGGTATGCTTGTGCAAGGTGGATTAACGCCTGAACAATTGACAGATTTCCATTGCCTAGCTGGAGCAGATCTAGCCACCAACTATGGTTTGATTGGCAAAATTGCCCTCTATATGGGCCAAGCTGTACCTATTGATCGCCATGGCAATCCGCTTAAAGGTCTCTACAAAGCCAAAGATCTCTTAGAAAGTGGCCACAAGGGCTTATTGATTTTCCCTGAAGGTACACGCTCTTTCGATGGCCGCTTGAGCCCAATGCACGGTGGTGCTGCCTTGCTAGTCCGAAATACGGGCGTTCCACTGATTCCAGTATTCATTGATGGCGCTTACGAATTCTTCAATCGTTATTACACTAAGCCGCATTTTCGTGACGCTATAAGCAAAAAGAAGCTCCATATCCGTGTCTCTTTCGGTAAAGCACTTGACGTAAGTAAATGTCAGAGAACTAAGGAAATTACCCAATTATTTAGCCAATGGTTTGACAATGCCTTTGCCAATAAAGTTGTGCCACGTGATTTCTCCAAAATTCCGCAAAAATCACTCGCTGATAAAGAGCGCTAATTACGTTTAATCATAACTTTTTCTGCATACAGAGAGCAGCTTCTCCCTGATAATCCCAACTTTTGGGTTTCTGAAAAGCTGGTTCTGTGTAGAAATTCTTAATTTTTCTTTTTATCTGGAAATCATTTTTCAGATAGCAGTTGATAGCTTTTTCATTTTTCTCTCTAACTTCCAAATTGAGCGCACGAATAGACTTAGCTTCGTTAAGCAATTTGATGTCATAGACACTAATTTTATTAGCTAATTGCCAATTTTGCCAAACTATTTCACCATGCGCATAGGCTGTCAAAGCACCTAAAAGTAAGCTTGCCAGGCCTTGACTTCGATAATTTTCTCTTAAGCCAAGATTCAAAATATCGCTGCTATCACCCACACAAGTAAAATGTATGAGGCCAGCTAAATCATTAGCTGGCTTTTCATTTTTTAATTCAAGCAACCAAATTTGCTGAAACTCACTTGTAAAAGTTGCTTGCAAACTGGCTTTCGTCCACGCATCAGGCAAAACAGCTTCTTCAAAAGCAACTATTTCAGCTAAATCTGCTACTTTAGCTAAGCGTAAAATCAACATAAGCGTTATTTAGTTGGCGCTACCTGTGCCCGATAAGGCTGTTTGAGTTTGCTCCGTTCTGCCTGTGATAGAGCATAATAATTCGGCTGCAAATCATTGTAATGTACAAAAGTGCAAACATGCTCCTTATACATCTCAGCCACCAAATACAAAGCCTTAGTTGCCGTCAATTCTGTCTCAATCATATTAAACTCTTTGAAATTGGCTAAAGCATCGGCATATTTGTACATGTATGGCAGATGACTAACTGTCACCATCAATAAGCTGCACTCTTTACTTTTGTATTTTTGCTGCAAGAGTTTTAACAAATCCTCAAAGGCAATACCTTGTGGTGGGTAAACTATTTTGTGCTTATTGATAACCTCAGCAAAGACACGTTCATTTCTTGCATCTATCATCGGTACGACCAAAGTTTTAGCATCATCATGGAAATGTCTTTCTACATCATAAGCCAAAGCCGATAAGCTATTAACAGCTATACACTCTTTCTTTTGCGTAGCAGCCAAAGTTTTGACCAAAGTTACACCAATTCTTAAGCCCGTGAAAGAACCAGGCCCTGTAACTGCCACAAAATAGTCAATATCTTTAAGCTCTAATCTGGCATCAGATAGACACTTCTCAAGTATAAATTGTGTAGTCTCAGAGTGAGTTAATTCAACATTCAGGTATTGTTCGGCCAAAATTTTGGTGACCTTAGTTAAAGTGATTTCCATAATTGCTACGCTGGTAGCTTGTAAACTTGTATCAACAGCTAAAAAAATCATCTTTTATTCCTCACTCTGCTCTCCATTTTGTAATTGTCCTCTATGGGCTAGACTGAAATCAACAAGTGCCTGCCAGGCTTTTTCGTTCCGTTTAGTAAGCTTAGCTGGTACAGTTAATGTAATCTCACGGTGGCCGTTATCCACGTTAGTCTGCCAATCTTGCTGATAACTGATCGCCAAATAAATCGTTTCAACTGACAATAAGTCTTTGATCAATTCGCCCCACTCAACTAAGCATAAGCCTTGGCCGAAATAGCTATCCAAAGCAGAGTCTAAGAAATTCTCAGGCGTCTCTAAGCGGTAGGTATCAAAATGATAAACAATCTCAATATCTGTCTGCGCCTCACTACTTGTCTCTTTGTCACTATATTCATGCAAAATATTAAATGTCGGACTACTAACAAGATCATTAAAGCCAAGTGCATGGACCAAAGCATTCGTAAAAGTCGTCTTGCCGGCACCCAGATCACCAGTTAAGCACACGCAATCATCAGATTTGAGGCAAGCTGCAAACTGTTTAGCAAACTCAGTCATCTCATCAAGGCTGTCTATCTTAAACTGTAATTTCTCTGTCAACATAATCTTCCTAATTCCGCTCTCGTTTTCTTTTGACTAAATAAATATATGCTCCACTAATTATAACTGCAAATAAGCTGATTGCTAAACCAGTTAGATATTTAGCTGGCCAAAAGATTAAATCCAACTTACTAGAGCTGTTTAAAGCAGCTGGCAACTTAAAAGCTAAGAAAGAACCAGCCTGATCTTTCTTATGCTCACTAATATCTAGCCAACTTGTCCGTTCCACCTCTACGCCGTCAACATAAAGATGCCAACCTGGATCATAGGCAATTGTCGTATAAAGCCAATTAGCTTCCGTTGTTTTAGGTAACTCAAGTTTGCCTAAATCAGCTTTTAAGTGCCGCGATGAAATAAGCTGCCAATCAAAGCCTGATTGCAATTTAGCACGCAATTTAGCCAAAACTGCCTGATTTACCTTAGCTAGAGCAATTTTAGCAGAACCTTTATTCTCACCAAATTCAAAACGCAATTTGAGTTTATCGCCACGTTTAAGCAAAGGTAGCTGGACTATTTCGGCTTGACCAAATTCATGTTGCAGCTTTTCATCATTTACTTGGCCCGTGAAATTAAGCTTATAGTTGCAAGAAGCATACAAACTAATGTCTTCATTATCTTCTGAAGCTGTATAGATTAATTCAGCAAATGGTTTTTGCGTGTCATTTACCTTTTTGACCTTATCTCCACTCACTGCTTTTAATTCATATTCCTGATTAGCTGCTGTCAAATTGACCAAATGACTTGTTTCTGAAAAAACAGCAAGGGAATTGTACAAGCACGGCAAACTTGTTTCTGAGCGCAAACTAAAATCTTTACCGACTTCATTTTCACCTAAAAGCTTGGCCGCCAACTCATTGTAATTGCAATAAGGATTACTAGCAGATAACTTAAATTCACTTATTGCTTCTGGCCACACAAAAGCCTGTTTAGCTACATGGGGATTTTGCCATAATTGCCACTTAGATTGCTTATCAGCCAACGCTTCTGCCCCAGCTAATTGAGCCAGATCAACCTTCTGCCAATCTTGATAGGTTTCAGTTTCACTTATTATATACTTTAGGCTCAAAAAATCAGCTAAAAAGTTAAGCGGTTTTTGCAATTTATATGAATTTAGATTATTGCCATTTACGCCCAAGCGCCGCATACTTTTGGCAACTTGCTCATTGGCCGTTGAAGAGAACAAAGTTACACCGTTATATGTATACAACGCACCATCATCAATTGTTTTGCCATTTTTACTTTCCAAGCGCCACAGATACGGCTCTTCTTTTTGAGAAATAGCTTTAGATAAAGCTTGCTTCTCAGGTAGATCTTGCACGTAGTTATGAAAAGATGGTAAATACTCACTATTGTTTAAGTTAATTACCTGACCTATGGCATTGGTGCAAACTTCTATAAATAAAGTTAAACAAAGAAGTAAGACAGCTACTTTTCTGCCCCGCCCTTGCCAGCTTAATAATCTTCCTTGTCTTTTACGCCAATAAACAGTCAAAGTCAGCCAAGTAGAAATAAGCACATACACAAGGGCAAAAGCAAAGTTCAGCCAGACAAACAATTGTTGCATATTCGTATTTTGCGCTAACAGCTTGAAATTAGCTAAGCAAATAGCTAACAGCCAAAGTGAGCCAACTAATAGATATTTACTCCAAGCCCACTGAAAACGCCAAACCAATTCAAAAGCTATCTGCAATAACAAAAAGCAAAACACAAAGGCAAAGCGATGCGGTAATTGATTTGGATAATGCAAGCCATGCCAAATAAAGTTCAAAAGATTATTACTGAAACTTAGGCCAATAAATAATAGTAAGAATAGCTTCGGTAATAAAGCAAACGGCTGTTTATATAAGTGGTAGAACAATAAGGCAACTAGACATAAGACAAAACAGCCAACATAAATATTGGGTTCACCTGAACGAACCTTAACTTCACCGAACAATAACAAACGATTTAACAATTGATTAAAGTTCAAGCTCCATTCCATTGCCTTAGGCGCTACATCGTTAGCTGCAGAAGATAACTTGAAATTAGCTAAAACCGGATAGAGAATATGGGCTGACAAGAGCCCTGCCAAAAGTGAAAGCACGCTGAAATCAAGCACAGCATACTTGATGGGGTTAAGCTTAGCTTGTTGAACGATAGTCTTAGCAATATCACTTGCCTGTACCTCCACAGCTTGTACTTCCAAAGTGTAATCTGTATCGCCTGCTTGCGCATCTGAGCTGTAATCTGCATTACTTGCTAAATTAGCTCTAACGAGCAATTGAATCTGACTCTGTAATTGCTTCCGATACTGCCATTCATCGAAGAACAAAACCAGACTATACAATGCTACAAATAGGCAGACAAAAATAGCGGCATAGTAATTAACACTGATCACATAAGTCAAACTAAGTAAGTAGAGTAATAACTTTCTTTCACGAATTAACTTCGTAATACCTAACGCAACCAAAGGCAAGGCAAAGATAGCATCCAACCACATCAAATTCCAAAAATAAGCCAAAACATAGCCAGACCAAGCATAAAACACAGACACAAAAAGCAAGCTTAAGCGGAATCGCAGCTGAATAGCTTTGTTAGCTTGCAAACTTTTAATTTGCTCAGCATAGCTACTTAAGTCGAAACTTACTTTGACCACTTTGGCCCAAGCTAAACTTGCCTGTTGACAGTAATAATAATTGAGGAAAGCGCTCATTAACATAGCTGCTAAGCTTAACTTCAAAAGCACAATCAGCCAGATTGCAAACGGAACTAACCAAGCTGGAAATAGCAAAAGCAACAGATTGAACGGTGAAAACGCATAATAAGCCAACACCGTCCAAAAATTAATCCCTAGGCCAACGTGTAAGGTCATAAACAAATTCTCGCCATGTAGAAGCTTATGCCTTAATTCCATCAAAAACGGTGTGTATTGATGGTACAGATCAACTGTCAAAACGCTTTTATCGCCAAACGGGTAGATGCCTATAGTTACACTAACAATTAAACCTATTACTAAGCTAAGTAAAGCTGCCTGCCAATAAATTGCTCTCTTATCAGTCTGCCAACGTTGAAGCATTAATTGTATCTTCTGCTTTAATTTGAGCATACTATTCCTCCAAAACAGACTGCAAGGTTAAAAGTAATTGATAGATGTCGTGTTTAGAATAATTAGGAAATACGGCCGCAACTTTTTGCGCATTCAATTTCGTCTTTACACCACTTAAATGGTTAATCAGCAAGCTAAGCCAAACTTCCAAACTTACAGCTGGTTCTAGAGTCTGCAATCTGCTTAAACATTCAGCTAACGAAAGCTCTTTAGCTTGCCATAACGTGGCTAATTTAGCTTCTAGGCTAGCTAAATTCAAGCTATTCTCTGTTTCTTTCTGCTTAGACTGTTCCAAATTAGTTGTAGCGGCAAACAAAAGTACGCACTCACCTTTTGGCGCTTTTGTCTGAACATTTGCTAACAAATTCGCTAGTGGTAAACGCAGGTATGTTTCGTAACGCTTACTAAGTTCTCTAGCTAAACAAACTTGCCGCTTAGCCAAACCAAGTTCCATAAGTTCTTCTAATAGTGCTTCAACCCGTAAAGGCGATTCATAAACAATCGTGGTAACTTCACTTGTCGCAATTAAATTTAGGTAATGTTGCCGTTCTTTGCCCTTTCTCGGCAGAAAGCCGAGAAAAGTAAATTTGGTTGGGTCCAAAGCACTACCTGTTAAGCCAACTAAAGCTGCATTGGCACCTGGTACCACTTCTATAGCATAGCCCTGCTCGGCCACAGCTTTAACAACTAATGCCCCAGGATCAGACACCGACGGATAGCCAGCATCACTGACCAGAGCTACCTTTTTATCTTCTTTCAACAAATCTAAAAGATAAGCGATACGTTCTTTTTCGTTGTGTGCATATAAGGAAAATAAGGAATTGTTCACCTGATAATGGCTCAAAAGTAAAGCTGTCGTCCTAGTATCCTCACAAGCAATATAATCCACATTTTGCAAAACAGCTAGAGCCCGCACACTTATATCAGCCAAATTGCCAATTGGGACTGCTACTAAATAAAGCGTTCTATTTTTGAGCGTAGCCACGCTCTCGGCATATATATCATTAAGTGCCGTAATGGGCAGAGAAAGTTTTGGCTCTTCCAAATTCATAGAACTAAATCCCTACTACTCCATATCGTTATCATAAACGCCAACTACCGCATAAGACTTGCCAGCTAAATAGACGCTCTCTTGAATTGACTTAACCGTAGCACAACAAGGTTTGCTATGCTTAGCATCACCACTAGCACATTGACATTTAGCCCTAGCAAAATTACCAGCTTGCTTAGGAGCAGCTTGTTTCTCAGCATCGATGATCTCATTCATATTCACAACCTGCCAAGGATCACTATCTTTAGCCTGCTCAAGTTGTACTTGCACAATCTCACGTTGCAAGTTGACAGATTTAACAACGCCACGGCCATAAACTGTATCCAAGGTATAGCCCAAACGCGGCAATTTTTGCAAAGCCTCATCGTACCAAGCCTGCTCATATTGCAAACAGCACATCAAACGCCCGCACGTACCTTGTGACTTGCTTGAATTGATAGCCATGCTCTGCTCTTTGGCCAATTTAATACTAACTTGTGGGAAAGCTTTAAGATGCCTGACACAGCACGCCACCTGACCGCAAGCACCCAAAGAGCCACTCAATTTAGCCTTTTCTCTAGCACCAACTTGTCTTAGCTCAATGCGCATCCGATAGCGATAAGCTAAGCACTTGACTAATTCACGGAAATCCAAACGATCTGGTGCTTCAAAATAAAAGAGGAATTTGTTATCTTCCTGATTAAAATAGCTCTTTAAGAAGTCCATATCTAAGCCTAGACGTTTCGCATTATCACTTGCAAATTGTAAAGCTTCGTGCTCAAACGCTAGTTTCTCTTTTATATGAGCTTTATCTTTGGCTGTTGCTAAACGCACAAACTTGTATATATCAGCTTGCAGGTAGCGCTCAGGCATTTCCATAGCTGAACGATCAACTACTGCAAAATATTCTACTCCCTGCTTTACACAAATAACCTCTGTATTGATTGGCAATTTGCCAACTGATAACTCAGCTGGCAAAAGGCAATTTTGCACACGCTCATTGCCCTCAACTTTTACGCCTATAACTTTTCCCATCTATATATTTCCTCTATATCAGCATCTAAAATAATATTAAGTTTTTATTATAACACTTTACTAAAAGCGATTAAAAAAGCTTGAATCTGTAGTTCAAAGCTACCATTAGCTTGCAACCTGCGAATACATTTTTCCCAGGCCTGGAACGCTGTAATATAGAGCTTGTCCGTCTGGCATTTACGATAGAACAAAAAGAGCCAAATCTGCTCCAAATAAGCTAATTGTTGCTTGTCTTTATAATTAGTTAATTCCTGATATGCCTCAGTCAAAAGGCCTGCCAAATCGAGCTGAAAAAGGCGCTGAAAGAGCGCACTCAAATCCTTATATGCAAGCAAAAACTCACTATCAGCTAATAATTGGCACAAAAAGCCAGCATTGCCACCAGCAAATTCAATCATTTCAGCCTTAGATTTTCTCTGAGTCAAATCAGCGGGCAACTTTGCCCAAAGTTCAGCCAAATCTGTCTGAGTCAAGTGCGGCAAAAGATAAAGCAAACTTCTAGAACGAATAGTCGCTAAAACGCTATTTTGATTGCTAGACAATAAAATATAAAAATTACTGCTCGCACCAGACTCAATTGTTTTGAGGAGCAAGTTTTGACCAGCCTTACTGATGGCATCCATATCAATGATAAACACACGCCTATGTCCTAGGACAGGCAACATATGCGTTTCTGTATCGATGAAATCTCTTATCTGCTCCATGCTAAGCTGTTTGTTAGCCTCAGTTGCTCTAAGTTCCTTGAAATCAGGATGCGTCTTTGCCCTAAGATAACGGCAGCTATCACATACATGACAAGCTAGAGGCAATTTGGTCTTTGTATCAGTTTGCTGATTGGAACACAACAAAATCTCGCTAAGCGCCCTAGCCAAGCTATACTTGCCTAAGCCTTTCTCACCGATAAAGAGCAGCGTCAAATTGAGTTCTTGCTTAACTAGCTCTTGCAAAGCTAATTTCAGGTCATTTCGGCCTAGAAGCTCTTCAAAGCCCAAAAACAGTTCAGCAGAATCAGCTTGGATCATCTGTTTGCTCACAGGCAATCACCTTACATTTTTTCAAAATATTCAACAGGCGTAACAAATACTGTTGCTCCGCTCAAGGTCACCTCAACTGGTATCGACATATAAGCTGCACCAGGCATTACAGATGCAGAATTAGGATTCAAGGTAACTTTTCTGGTTGATGAATTTTTGCGAATTATATCAAGTACCTTTGGCACATCGCTAGCAGGTACAACTGTAATTAAAGTCGTGTTGCCAGAGCGCAAGAAGCCACCTGTGGAATTTAATTTTGTCACACTGAAATTATGACTATTCAGCTCAGCTAACAAGCCTGGACTATCCTCATCATGGACAATGGAATAAACAAGTTTCATCTCGGTCGAATTAGACATTCAGCACCTCCATTCATAACGACAGCTATTTTTTATTATTTTAACATATTTGCTAAACTAGCTGAAATTATGCATCCACTTATTTGTGGGCTAACAAATCAAAAAAATCTGCTTGGATCTTAGCTTGTAATTCTTGAATTGACTGTTTGGCATCCAGGCAAAGATAGCGGGCTTGGCCGTTACTTCTCTCTGTTTGCGCTAATTTATGATAAACGTCACGAATTTGCTGCCAAAAATCAAGATCATCAATTAAATCAAGTCGATCTTCGCTAAAAGTCGCACTCTTCTTCAAGCGTTCTCTAGCTGTCTCACGGTCCAAATCAATATAATAAGTTCGATCAATCGCCAAATTACCTAAGACCAAATGGCAGATAGCTTCAACTGTCTGATAGTCAAGCTTGCGCCCACCGCCTTGATATGCTAAGGTGCTGTCAATGAAGCGATCTAAAACTACAATCTGCTTATCAGCCAAAGCTGGCTTAATTTTTTCTTGAATAAGCTCTACACGCGCCGCTGAAAACAAGAGTAACTCGGCTAAATCGGCAATTTGCAAATTGGGATCTGCATCTTTCAAAATACTGCGAATTTTTTCGCCTAGCACTGTACCACCAGGCTCACGCAAGCGTATATAGCTTAAACCATTTTCCTCTAAAAATTGGCAAAAAGCATCAATCTGCGTACTTTTACCCGCCCCATCGATGCCTTCAAAATTAATCAACAGTGCTTTTTGTGCTAACATAATTAACTAAAACTTATCTCCACTGCTTGTAATTCGGCAATCGAGAGCTTAATTTCCTTCTCCAAACGAACTATGTCTTGCTTAATATCCGCCAAACTCTCATGATTCTGATGCTCACGGTTACGGCGATTCCTATAATTGCGTTCCCTACGGGGGTTATCACGGTTATTATCTTGTCGCTTTGCGCCCTCTACAACAGTTGTATTCGTTTCTTCCGCATTAGAAGAAGCGTTAAAACGGCGCTTACGATTTTCACAATTGAATTTGCGCTCAACTTTTTCGCCATTTTCGCTTTGATTTTGGCGTTTGAAATTTTTGTGATAATATGGTCGATTCTTTTTGTCACTATTGGCCAAAGTTGTCTCTTTACTCATAATTCTCCTATTCACCCACTATTTAAGCAACTTAAGCATTGTAATTGTAATGCCAAGTACGTTTGAAACGTTCGAGATTTTCACCGCCTAATTCTTGTATGCGTAAACCGTTAGTAATTAAATTCTCATCAAGTTTGGTAAAAGCTAAATTGTAATTAAACACATAACAAAAATAATTGTACTTGTAGCCGCTGGCCACTACTTCTGTTGGCAAAGCTTCCGTCTCACCTACCATATCGCCACTTGCCTTTGGCTTGCTACTTGCAACTTCCTTCGTTTTTTGCCAAGTTTGAGCTGGAATTTTAAGCTCTTGGAAGCTTTCGTCCGTCCGTGGCAAAACAGAAGATTCACAATAAATTGCGCCTAAAGCCGGGGCATTGAGTTTCTGCAAATCGCCAATTAACTTGACGATACTAGCTGTCATACTTGCTTTGTCTTTGACTTGTTTTCTGAAGCGAAGCAACAAACGAGCTTGTTCAGGCTCTTTGGCATCTTCACCATCAATTGAAACTGCCTGATTAACTTGAATTGAATAACGTTCAATCAAGCTGCGATAATCACGACTATCCAAAATTGGACTTAATTGTTCGTAAACATCCTTGGCTTGTTTCTGAGCCAAATAATTGTCTGTATAAATATGTTCAAAGGCTAAGGCCGTCGGTGTTGCTTCTGCTATATCTTTTTTGGCAGCCTCTTTGGCATCAGCTTTGGCAGTAGATTTGCGCAAACTAAAAATAGATTTAGCTAAAAACTTAACTTGGCTATCAGGGGCATATACTTGCAACTCATAGCGCAACGGAAACAAGCGAATGACTGGGCTGGCTAGCTTAAACTCCTGCTTCGGGTACTTCGCTTGCAAATAATCTGCAAAGCCGTGATTAATCCCGACTCTAACTATCTGCAGGACAAACAACAAAACAAAAGTTACAATGGCTGTAATTAGTAAACGTCGATAGCGTCGCATGTAAAACTCCCTTGCTTAACTAGGTCTTAATGATACCACAAAAGCTCGCCTTAGCACTTAAACGAGATAAAAGTTGCTGTAAATTATTTCTACCTCAAAGCATAAATAAGCAGGCCAAGTTATGTTTAATAAGCTCAACCTGCTCAAGAGAACTAGCTAATTAATAATTATTTGCGAATAAAGCGCTTCAATACTGGTTGTAAGATGATCACGCCCAAAATAGCCAATAATGTGTTCACGATGCCATATGGGAAGTTGTAGGCAAAGCTGAAATCGAAAGCTGGCCAGAATGGCTTACCCTCTGCATAGAAGGCAATACCTGAAATAACGGCAAAAGCGATACGAACTAAGCCAGCTAAAAGGCAGAAAGCAACATTAGCTGGATTGATGCGCATGTCGTTCAATTTAGGCATTTTCTTGTTAAAGCTATATGCCAAGCCGGCAATACCAAGGCTACCATAAGCCAAAATGTAGTCAATGAGGAATTGCGCAACATTAACGAAGAATGGTTTCATAATGAAGTCGATCAAGCCATAAATTGCGCCTAACAATATACCTTTGCTAAAGCCATGCCGAATAGCGAAAATAAATAATGGCAAGTAACCAAATAAGCTAATTGAGCCACCATTTGGCATTTCATAGAATGTGATAGCATTCAAAACTACAGCTAAAGCCAACATGATGCCAGCTTCAGCAATCGTAGCAATATCAAAACGTTTAACGGACTTCTGTTCCTGTTCAGGCATGGAAAACCTCTTTCTCTAATCGTTGATTTCACAACGCCAGAGAGTTTGCTAAATATCTCAACTGGGAAAAAGGACAATTCCGCCTAACAAGAGTAAAACTATTGTTAAGTTATGAATTCCCTCCGCCGGTATTATCCGGATCAGGTAATGATGGTCCTTGCGTCTCAGCTAATAGCTCCCATACCATAACGTCGTGTTTTTGATTAACATCTAAAGTATAACAGTTCTAAAGAAAATGTTAAGTAAGTAAATCAAGTCTTTTACTTTGATTTTTGATTGGAAACAAGTTTTTACAACTATCCAGACAGCAACCTCTCAATATAACCCTCGATCAATTTCTTAAATTAAGCTGTTTGGTGCTTGAATAAGATATAGATTGTCACGGAAGCAAGCACAACACCGTAAACAACTATTATCGTTTGCGTCAAGAAAGTTGGTGTAAATTCCTTCCAGTTAATAAACAATTAGGCGATAACGTCGCCTTGGTTTTTAACTTCTAGTGTTGCTAACTGCTTCTCAGTTACTTCGACTAATCTTTCTAGTTCAAATTTCTTTAGAACACTCGTATCTAGATATTTTCTCTGTGACCATTTTTCATTTTCATCTATCAATATTGACCCCAGTATCCTTAAAATGCTCCCTATATTAGGAAATATTCTTATCACTCGCTCACGGCGTTTTACTTCTTCATTTAACCGTTCTACCATATTTGATGTTCTTAGCTTCTTACGTAATACTTCTGCTAATGCGTATACTGACACTATATCTAACCAGCCCCTATCTAGAATTTCCATTGCTTTTGGAGCTGTTTTGGAATACTTTTCTAGTAGTTTTTATTTTCTTTGCAGGCAATCTTCTATGCTTGGCGCTTCATACATATCACGCAATTTCCCTTTGATTTCTGGCATTAATTTGCTGGGACAAGCGTACAAATCTGTAGCATTTTCTGCAGGTATCCATGATGGAATGTTAAAAGAAAAGTGTCATTCATGTATGGGCGAAATAGGCAAAATAGCACCAAACATAATAAACAGAGATTTTACAGCAACAGCACCACTTCAGAAATGGACGACGGATGTATCACAGTTCAACTTCACTTGGGAAAGTGTCTTGATATGTTCACAAATGAAATTATTTCATATAATCTTTCGACAAGTCCAAATATGTATCAGATTAAAAGTATGTTAAATACGGCATTTAAGTAATTTAGCTCATTAGAAGGCTTAATATTTCATTCAGACCAAGGGTGGCAATACCAACATAAGTATTATCGCCAAGAACTGAAAAGCAGAGAAATCATACAGTCAATGTCTCGCAGAGGCAACTGTATAGACAACTGCATGAGACATTCTTTGGGTGTTTGAAAATGAGATTATTATGGCTATGAGGAAGAATATGCTTCATTTAAGGACTTCTCGAATGCAATTGACAAGTATATATACATTATTACAACAATGAAAGAATCCGGTACAAAACAAAATGGATGCCACCTGTAAAATACAGATTGGCATCCATGTGTTCAGTCTAATTAGATATTTGTCCAGATTTCTTGGTACATATCTCTCACTGAAAAACGGGCCTCTTCTTACTGTTTTTTCTTTAGGTATAAATTAGGCAAACACATGCTTAACTAAATCAGTAACTTCATTAATCGGCACTAATTTTACCTGCATCTCAGCTTCTGTTAAATCTGAGCCTGTCAGCTTCACTTCCACCATACCATCACCGATACTACGGCCAACAGTGATACGGCAATAAGCGCCAACTAGCTCCATATCATTGAACTTAACGCCAGCTCTTTCTTTACGATCATCCAGGATGATGTCCAAGCCCATTTCACCAAGTTCATCGTAAAGCTGCTCAGCTACTTGCATCTGTTCAGCATTTTTATTATTGACAACCACAACTGCCACTTGAATTGGGGCTAAATGCTTAGGCCAGAGCAAACCATTTTCACTATGATTTTGCTCAACCATAGCAGCCAAGCTACGTCCAATACCAATACCATAACTGCCCATCTCAACTAATTGACGCTGATTATTCTCATCAATATAAGTCAAACCTAAAGCTTCAGAATACTTGTGACCAAGTTTGAAAGTATTACCAACCTCAACGCCATGCTCAAACTTAACTCTACCCTGTCCATTTTCACAGAGATCACCTTCAGCAATTTGGCGAATATCAGCAACTGTTATCTTGCCAACAGACATAGGTAAAGTAGCTAACAAAGCTTGCTTAGCTTCTGTATCTAAAGCTTGTGCAGATGCTAATTGTAACTTATTCAAAACTGCTTGTTTCAAGCTATCTACATCAGCTAAAGCTGCCCAGCTACAATGAATCAAATGATGCTCTTCGACATTTGCACCTACAACGAAGTTATCCATGAACAGAGTTTCTTGATCCAAAATTAACGGCAATTCAAGGCCAAATGGACCAACCGAACCGATATTAGCATGCGCATATTCTCTAACTTTTTCTTCGCTAGCTAATTCTACACTTTGGGCATGCAATAATTTAACTAACTTAGTTTCGTTGAGTTCACGATCACCACGCACTAAAACTGCCACATATTCCGGCTTATCAGAATCGTCCTTATTTACCTCATAGATAAGGGTCTTAATGGTTGCTTTAGGTGCGATATTAAAGTCAACTTTAAGCTCGTCAATCGTATGTGTACCTGGTGTTGAAAGCAGAGATTGCTTTTCGCCCCCTAACTCACAAACAGCATTATCTTCAACCGAAGCTAAGCAATTAGCTACTTCCAAGTTGGAAGCATAGTTAGATATTGGCTCATAAACAACAATATCTTCACCTATAGGACAAAGAGCTTGAAATTCTTCAGACAACAAGCCACCCATTATACCCGTATCTGCCCGCACAATCGCATAATTCAAACCTAGGCGATCGAAAATTCGTTTGTATGCTTCGAACATTTCCATGTATTGTTCATGCAAGCCATCTAAATCTCTAGCAAAAGTATACGAATCTTTCATAACAAATTGCCTGACACGAATTAATCCAAAACGAGGACGTGGTTCATCACGAAACTTTGTCTGAATCTGATAAAGGGAAAGCGGCAAATCCTTATAAGAGGTAACAGCCTGCTTACAAGCTTCAGTGAATAACTCCTCATGCGTAGGGCCTAGTACATAATCCTTGCCGTAGCGATCTTTTAACTGAAAAATAGAAGGTCCGAAATTATTCAAGCGGCCAGCTGAAGCGTACACTTCACTTGGCACAAGCACAGGCATAATGAGTTCCTGACTGCCAATTGCATCCATCTCTTCACGCACAATGTCTTCAATCTTTTGGCAAATACGATGTCCCAAAGGCAACAGTGTGTAGATACCAGCACCTACTTTTCTGATATAGCCAGCACGGACTAGGAGATTGCCACTCACTGAATCTTCATCACGCACTGTTTCACGTAAAGTCGGAAAATAAGCTTTACTTAATCTCAATTTCATTGTCATTCTCCTTACAGCTTTAACTGTATGAAAAAGACCGCTAAGCCGAAGCATTTGCGGTCTTTGTTGATAGCAATCCAACGACTCTTAACGTTTAGAGAACTGTGGAGCTTTACGAGCTTTCTTCAAGCCGTACTTCTTACGTTCCTTCATACGAGAATCACGAGTCAAGAGACCGGCTTTCTTCAATGGTGTATGGAATGTTGCATCATCATTGGAGCAAAGAGCACGTGCGATACCATGACGGATAGCACCAGCTTGACCTGAAACACCGCCGCCTGTAACTTCAGCGATAACATCGAACTTACCAGCTGTAGCTGTAGCTTCTAATGGTTGACGGATGATCAATTTCAATGTTTCCAAACCGAAATAATCATCAATATCCTTGCCGTTCACAGTGATCTTGCCTTCGCCTTCGATCAAACGAACCTTAGCAACTGCATTCTTACGACGGCCTGTACCATAGTAATAAACTTGGCCATTTGGGGCCTTTAATGTTCTAGCAATCATGTTCTACCTCCCCAAATTAAAACTTCAACTCTTCTGGTTTTTGTGCCTGATGCTCGTGATTAGGACCAGCATAGACTTTCAACTTGCGATACATTTGGCGACCAAGCTTAGTATGTGGCAGCATACCCTTAACTGCCAACTCCACTGGTTGAGTTGGGTGCTTCTTGATGAAATCAGCGTAACGTACGCACTTCAAGCCGCCTGGATAATTTGAGTGATGACGATATTCTTTCTGTTGCCACTTGTCACCTGTCATGCTGACTTTCTCAGCGTTGATAACGATAACATAATCGCCACAATCAACATTAGGTGTAAAGATGGCCTTGTCTTTGCCAATCAAAACGCGGGCAACTTCGGTTGCTAAACGGCCTAAGGTCTTACCCTCAGCATCAACCACATACCATTTACGTTCTAATTCCAAAGGTTTAGCAACTACAGTTTTCATTCCTAAATCCTCCAATAAATTCTCATAAAACAGCGTATATCTAATACGAACTTCCTAAGCATAACACAAGAAAAGTAAATGTCAAGCTGTTTTTGTTAGAAAAGCAAGTTTTTCTTGTTTTTTCTCCGTTTTTCGTTATTTTTCTGCTTTTTTCTCGCTCAAGTTGACGATTCATTAACCCTTTCTTGAAGTTCCCACACGGCGAATAATTCCATTTCTTCTATATTTGCGAATTGCCGATTTAAGAGTATTAACGTTTATTCCAAGCGCTTCTGCAATCTTACTTTGTGAAGCTGTTGGGTTGGCCTCAATATAATTAAGCATTTGCACCTCGGCAAAATCATTAGCTTGGGTGCTTGGGTGCTTGGGTGTCAGTTGCTGTCAATTCTGATTGCTCACCAAGAACGGAACAACAAGCTTGAACATGTCGCCCTCTATAAATTGTGGTTCCGAGCCTGAATAATATTTGCAATATTTGAATAAATTACGCACACCAGATCCTAATTGAGCCGCATAACCGATATTACGGAAAAATGCAGCAATAATCGGGTTCTTAGGATTAGGTTCAAGATTATCTGGCGTTAAAACATCCACCTGACTTGCACGATTAGCATTTTCAATGTACATTTTTGATTTTTCGATGACAAATTTTGCCTGATATGAGCTTGTATATTCACGGTGGATTAGTGTATTAGTGATCATTTCTCGCGTAATTATATTTCTTAATCTCTTGCGTTGATCTCCCTCCAAATAAAATTTATCAGGTAAATGCTTTTTCGCAAACGCCATGAGTCGCTCATAAGCATCTATCAAATTAGTTTTAATAATTTCTCTGTCATCATAGCGATCAATATTAACTTTACGCAAAATTGCATCTGTTACATAGGCAGGTACTATATAGCAATAACGTCATCTTTCCCTAAAAGCATAACTGCAGCTAAATTAAAGCCTTTTTGGCCTGTTACACGATCAATGCCGTATAAACGCGCACTTTTCAAAAGTTCTATGTCGGCCATTTTATCCCATGGCTGTAAGCGCCCACTATTGTTTTTAACCATTGTTCGCAAATTAGGTAAAAGATCTAAACGCAAATCTTCCATTGCACATATGGATAAATCTTTTTCTCAGTGAATATCGCCTGCTTGCGAATATACATTTGGGCAATTTGGGCTGTTGCTGTCACTTTAACATCGGCATCATTAACACGATCATAAATTACTTTTTTGTAACTATGAACTTCAGCACTAGGTGCGATATGAATATGAATTATCTGTTTGCCCTCATATGCCATAATTTCAGGCTCAAGATAAATAGTTGGTGTAAATAAATTCTGATTACTTACGCAGCTAATGAAATTCTTAATCAAAGCTGGGGCTGCCTGTTCAGGAATACCACGCACTGTGCCATCATCAAATACACCAAAATATATCACCGCCAAAGCGATTCAAAAAAGCGCACACTGTTTCGTACACATCATTTTCAATGCCATTACCACAGCGTTTGAACTCAACGGCTATCGTTTTACCAATTTTTAAGATCGATTCAAGTGGATTATTGTTCAGCACATAAACCTCCCAATTGATAAATAACTAAAGCTATGCCCTATATGTACTACATCATAGCATCACAGGTGCTTCTTTCGTTCGCACAATTTAGCATAATAGTCAAAATCGTATTGCCAATCAGTATTGGCTCTTAATGGCGAATTAGCAGCCTGCCATTTAGCTTGCTCTTTAAGCTGTTCAGCTAACGGAAGTTTAATTGCTACCAGCTGATAAATCGGCAAGCCTTGTTCACGGAAACGTGCCTCATACTCAGTCATAATGCCTGTTACATCTTCATCTATCTGCAAATTCCCTTTCACCAGTTTTAGCTGAAAGCCCATGTATTTGAGATAGGCTTGTGAAGCTTGAAAGAATTCGTCATTATCAGTTTTGACGATAATCTCACCGCCCGTTTTGAGAATCTCCTGATAATCAGCTAAGAAGGTTGGATATGTCAAGCGGCGCTTATGATGGGCAGTTTTAGGCCACGGCGTAGAAAAATTCAAATAGATACGGTCAACTTCTTGTTCAGAAAACAAATCTTTTAAATTTTCGGCCGTGCCAAAAATCAAGCTGACTGGCAAATTGGCTGCTTCCACCTTTTTGGCAGCAAAGCAAAGCGCATTAATTTCGCTATCCATTGCAACAATTTGGGATTTTGGGTTTTTAAGTGCTAGTTCACTGACAAACTTACCCTTGCCACAGCCAATTTCCAAATAAAGCGGGGTTGCATTCAAATCTGTTGGAACTAATTCACTTTTTGCCAATTTAGCCATCTGCTCTGAATCAAAGCGACTACGCCACTTGCCTTTATAGGCGCAGGCAGCCTCTCCTGTCAGACATTGTTCAATTTTTGCAATTGCATCTTTTGCCCATTTTTTCTTTCTTACGCGCATGGTTTCATCCGTTCATCTTAGTTTCAGCCTTTATAACTTATGGTTATGAGCTGTCTTGCTAGTTTAGCATTTAATTTGAAAATTTAACACTTTCACTCTATAATTTTCAGTACGAATGTCCCGTTGGCCTAATGGATAAGGCAACAGTTTCCGGAGCTGTTGATGTGGGTTCGATTCCTATACGGGACGTTAGAAGCACTGCTTTTAGCAGTGCTTTTTGTTATTTTAGCGCCAAGGCAACAAAAAGCAGCCTCACAAAATTAATTGTGTTGGCTGCTTTCGAATTATACGATATTAGAATCGTTAATTAAGCATTGACCTTTTCAGGAGCTTATTCAGCTGTCGCACCTTCTGCTTCAGCATTTACTGCTTGCTCTTTCGTCTTATCTGCTTCCGATTCATTACTAGATTCATTATTGACATCAACATTTGTTTCTGGTCCTTTGCTTTCAGGTTCTTTTTCAGCTGGCTGTTTATCGGCATCTGATTCTGTAGTTGTAGTGTCGACAGGCTTATCTGTGTTAGTAAACTCAGACGGCTTATCTTCAGGCGGAGTTTGAGTATTATGTATTGAGCATGCTGAATTATCCGGCCCTATATTTTCTTGAACTGGTTTACCAGTATAACTAACCACGCCATTTTCGACAGTAAATTTCTTTAGGCTGAATATTAATTTATCACCTGTACATGCACAGTAGACATGCATCTCGTCGGCAATACTATCAATCGCGTATCCTCTATATTCTTTCTCTAAATATGCCTTAACTGCTGGTACTTTATCAATATTTTCTTCCTTTATATGTTTTTGTCTTTCAACAGGTAAATTAGGGAATATTTTCGTTATATCTCTATACACCAATTTTTCAATTTGATTTCCTTGTTTGTCTTTGTAATAGATGTGCCAATGGCCAATGCACTCTTTAATTCTTAGAGGTGTACCAATTGAGCCATCTTGTAAGCCCTCTATTAAAGCAGCCTCTTCATCCTGCTCTTTCTGTTTTTGTTCTTCCGTCTTTGGATATACCTTCTCTACCATTTGCTTGATAGTTTCATAATCGCCACGAATTACACTAGTAAACTTTCTACATATTGCATTAGCTAATTCAACGCTATTAGTATCACCTGAATGTGCGTGAACTACTGCTTCACCTAAAGTATTAGCACCTGTAAAGTAGAAAACATGCACATGATCGCCATGCTGACCTACGGCGTAAATTCTTTTGCCAGCCAATTGAGCCAGTTGTTGGTCATAATTGAAGGTACTACTCGTGCTACCTCCAGTCTGATCATAACTTCCTGTATTGCTGCTCTGATTATTATGACCGCTACCTCCATGACTACCGACATAAGTCCCAATTGTTATACCTGGGAAAGCAGAACTCGGATCGTCATAAGTGATGTACTCATTGCCACTAGCAGTATAGCAATGATAGTGATCTCCATGTTTCTTAATAGTCGTAATATTCAAGTTCTTTAACTGTTCAACACTAACTACTTGAACAATGCCAGAATTATTTGATCCACCATTAAAGCTTGGACTTGGATTATATTGATTATTATGCCAATTATTTTCTGGATTAATGTTATTGTCGCCTTGATTAGCGCCATTGAAGTTGTGCTCCCCGCCAAGTGGCCCATGTGAACCTACATACGTACCACGACTAGCATTCGGATACATACCACTTGGATCAGAATAAGTTATAAACTCGCTACCGCCACGAGTATATACGTGCCAGTGATCGCCATGCTGTAAAATTTTAACTACTTCGTTAGGATCCCCAGCTTTACCTGTTGAATTAGGCTTATGATTTGTACCCATAGTCAAAGCCTCTGGTAGCGTACCATTCGAAGCTTTACCAAGCTGCAGGTTGCCTACCTGATGCTGGCCATGACTACCAACATATGTACCAATTTTAATATTGGCAAAAACGCGAGATGGATTTTCATAAGTGATGTATTCAGTACCATCAGCCGTGTAACAGTGATAATGATCACCATGTTGCAATATTTTGCTAATTGGTAGTTTGCTAAGTTGTGAAAGTGAAACGACACTAACAAATGCTTGCTGACTTGCTTGAGCATTGTGCTGATGCCCATGAGCATCTACTTGCTTACTGGTAGCAGCAGTAGGGTCAGTATAAGTAATTCTCTCACGGCCATCTTTAGTGAACACATGCCAATGGTCGCCATGTTTAACTATCCGTCTAATATCTTCTGGTTTAATCTCTGCATCTACCAAAACTTCAGTCGTATCATCCTGCACATATTTAGGTGCACGCTCAAGAAAATATGTTGCATTTTCGCTCTGAACTTGATCTTGACTAATTTTTTGCGTCTGACTTACTGTTTTAGGCATTGCATTACAAGCTGTCAGCAAACTGACAGATGTGACAACTGTTAAAATATTTTTCCAATGGCGCATAGAACACCCTCCTCATAATTCCTATATCATGTATCGCAAGCTATATTTATAACTTGAATTTATGTTTAATCAGCATACTTAGCATCAAAACAGCAACTGCAATCAAAACGATCAAAGAACCTGGCTTCAAATTGAAATAGTAACTAGCAACCAAGCCTACATAAACATAAGTGATTGACAACGCTATTGATAAAATTAGAGTCTGCTTGTATGTTTTAGTGAACTGCATAGCACAAATAACTGGTAAAACTAACAAAGACGAAACTATCAAAGAACCAATCGTCTTGGCAGCTACAGAAATGGTGACAGCTCCTAAACATGTGAAAATCAAATTAATTAAGCGTTGATTGATCCCAAGCATCTCTGCAGCCTTGCTATCAAAAACGATCAAATATAGTTGTTTGTAAATCAAGCTGTAAACCACAAGCACTACTAGGGCAATTCCGATAACTAGATAAAACTCGCTATCACTAATCGTGACAATCGAACCAAATAGGTAAGAGCTAAAGCTGTTGCCACTCGTGAAACTACTAAAGA
Organism: Amygdalobacter nucleatus; assembly: GCF_029167365.1. NCBI lineage: Bacteria > Bacillati > Bacillota > Clostridia > Eubacteriales > Oscillospiraceae > Amygdalobacter > Amygdalobacter nucleatus. The sequence goes on along the minus strand of NZ_JARFNM010000001.1, from coordinate 430,308 downwards.
TTCCTGCTAGACCAATAGCTGCCGAGAGAATAATCACAGTTGAAATTTCCTGATAGGCCTTTAGCTTGTTCGCAATCGTTTCGATACCTAAGCCTGCTACCACACAAGCAATTGCTGCAAATAAAAGTGGATTCAAGCCAACTAACAAGCCGAAAGCTACACCAGCTAAAGAAGCGTGTGCTAAAGTATCACCCATCATCGATAGACGTTTTAACAACACTGTCAAACCTATGCATGGCAAGATTATTGCTAGTAAACCGCCAACAATAAAAGCACGTCTAAGAAAATCATAAGCAAATAAATCTAGCATCGAACCTTCTCCTGCACAGCTGTTTTAGTTTCCGTCTGCAATTTAAGCTTGCCGCCTTCTAACTCGTAAACGTAGTCTGCATAACCGTCAACATCAGCTAAATTATGGGTTACTAGCAAAATAGTATTGCCAGTATCAGCTATGTTGCGTAATAGTTGCATCATCTCACGGGCAAAGTTGCGGTCAATGGCTGCTGTGGGTTCGTCTAATATAATTAGCTTAGCTTCTTTTATTAAAGCTAAGAGCAAAGCCAAGCGTTGTAACTGACCACCTGATAATTCGCTTAATCTTTTGTTAGCATGTTCTGCCAAACGAACCTCTTGTAAGCACTTGACAATATCCTGTTGTTTTTTCAAGTAAGCTAGATGTACTTGCAAAACCTCTCTAACTGTTGTTGGGAAATTACGATAAGCAACGAAAGAATTTTGCGAAATGTAGGCAATATCAGCAAAATGTCTGTTCTGTTTAACATTGTCACCGAACAATTCCAAATCGCCCTGATAATCTGTCAGTTGGCTTAAAACTATATTAAGCAACGTAGACTTGCCACTGCCATTGGCACCAATTAATGTCACAAAGTCGCCAGCTTGTACTTCCAAATCCAAGCCGTTCAACACGGCATGATCAGAATCATAAGCAAATTGTAGGTTTCTCGCTCTTATAACAGTTGCTGCCATACAAACTCCTTAACTTATTCGCTTAATACCTTAGCTAAGGTTTGCAAATTGTGTTCCATCAAATGGATATAGCCCATTTTTGCTTCTTCTTCAGTTAAATTCTCTAACGTATAAATCGTATCTGTTTTTGTGCCTGTTTCACGAGCTAGAGTTTCAGCTACTTTAGGTGTAGTTTTGCCTTCAAATAGTATCGTCTTGATGCCGTTAGACTTGACGAAATCAGCAATTTTCTTCAACTGTGCTGCTGTTGGTTCATCTTCTGGCGAGATACCAGTGACTGCCACTTGTTTCAAGCCGTAATCTTTGGCTAAATAGTTGAATGCAGCATGTGAAACAACAAAATATTTTTCTTTCTTAGAAATCTTGCCAATCGTTTCTGTAAACTTCTTGTCTAACTCTGAGAACTCAGCTAACGACTTATCCAAATTAGTCTTATAATATTTTTCATTAGCTGGATCAATCACTGCCATTCGTTCATAGATTGTGTACAACTGCTCCATGGCATTTTTGACACTCAACCAAGTATGCGGATTAACTGAATTATGTTCACCGTCATCTAAGTCGGACTTGTTCTCCAACAATGTCAAACCTTGTGATAGGTTGAGGAATTTTTTGTCATCTTTCAATGAAGCACGCAAATCTGGGATAAAATTCTCCATGTTCGCACCATTGTATACTACCAAATCAGCGTCATGTAAAGCGGCTCGATCGATTGCTTTAAGTTCAAAGCTATGAGGTTCTTCATTAGCCTTAATCAGCATTTTAACTTCCATCTTATCCCCAACTATCCGCTTAGTTAGGTCGTAAACAGGATAAAATGTCGTATAAATCAAACCACCTTGTTTACTAGCTGTCGTCGGTGCAGCTGAGCAAGCTCCTAAGATCGAAGCTGTCAAAATCAAACTTAAAATTCTTTTCAAATTTCGCATTTTCTTGTCCTTTATCTTAATAAATCAATTTACCGTTTACTGTGTCTTGTCTGCAAGGTTTGCATCACTTCGCCATTTTGTAAGCAATCTGGAGCATGTGTAAGGTTTTATTATTTATCTCTGTCAATTTGTAATGTCAATTTGCAATTGATTTTCAATTTCACTTAATATTTTAGCAAGCTAAAGTCGCTTGTCAAGCGAAATTTAATTATCTTTTGTAAACAATTGCTCTTGTAATTCATTTTCAATAGTGCATTTTATTCCCATTAAATTTGCAACACCAACACTTGCCACTTTCAGCTATAATGAGTGACAAAGGAGTGTATTCTATGGCTTACAAGCTTTATCATAAGGATGCGGATTATTCGTATGTTTTAGGTCCATTTCCCAGTTTTGAGTGTTTGAAATGGCGGTCTGACTTAGTCCGCGATATTTTCTACGCTGACAATTTCAACGAACAAGCTAAATTGCTAGGTATGGCGAAAGAATTGGGATTGAAAGCAGAGCTGGCACCTAAGCTTTTAGAAAAGCTAGCTAGGGGGCAAAAAGAGCCGTATGTTGGCGTGATTTACGATAAAGCAAGCTTCTATCGTGCACTTTCGCCTGAATCTCCACATCTAGTCTTACATGAAATTAGAAACAGCGGCAATTTAGGCACCATCCTACGTGCCTGTCTAGCCTTTGGTATTCATGACATAGCATTAATTGGAGAAACTGTTAGTATCTTCTTGCCCGAAATTGCCAGGGCCAGTATGGGCGCAATCTTCGCCTTAAATATTGCTTATTTCCCCGATCTAGCTAGCTATATTTCTGCATATGGAAAAGACTCACGTCAGCTTTACACTTTTTGTTTAAGTAAACGAGCATTATCCTTGCAAGCTGCTCTTACAAAGCCCCTTAAAAATCAACATTTCAGCCTGATTTTCGGCAATGAAGGACAAGGTCTACCAAGCGTGTGCGAACAAGCGCCATTTCAGCCTATTATGATTGAGCAAAGCAAGGATGTAGATTCGCTTAATTTAGCTATCGCTTGCAGCTTAGCGATGTATGAGTTTCAGAGAAAAGTTCTAAGTGATTAATAACGCATTTCACAATGTCTAGTTTCTGCTCATGCTTATTTCTTTATTCCTTTACGCGGGCATATTTATTTGATGTATTGCGGAGCTTCTGATAACTAAAATTTGCTAATAACTAACACTCAAAAAAACCGCACTCAGCCAAAAGCTAAGTGCGGTTTAGAATTTAAGCGGCTAATTAAAGTCAACTAACTAATCCTTAATAAACATCTTCTTCTTAGTCCACTCAGCTTGCTTGTTAAAGAAAGCAACTGTTGCAACAACAGCCACGATAGCTGCAATGACTATGCCAATAATTGCACGTACATTAGGTGCAACAGAGGCCAAGAGAGCAGCAAAGCCTTCTGGAGCCAAAATAATATAGTCTACAGACACTAATGTCATGAAGATAGCAGGCAACAAAGTAATATAGAAATTACGTTGACGGCGCATCAACCAAACGGAAGATGACCATAGGCCAAACATAGCCAAGGTCTGGTTAGACCATGCGAAATAACGCCAAATGATACTGAAATCAACCTGAGCTAATATAATGCCGATTGCGAACAATGGAATAGCAATGATGAAACGATTCTTAACGCTCTTTTGATCAATCTTCAAAATATCAGCCACGACCAAACGAGCGCCACGGAAAGCCGTATCACCTGAAGTAATCGGAGCAGCCACAACGCCTAAGACAGCAAGAATAGAACCAATACCGCCTAATGTCATAGCAGCAACTTTATTAACAACAACAGGAGCTGAACCGGCAGCTGCTAAACCTTCTAACTGACTTGTTAAGCCCAAAACACCATCCTTAGGGAATAATGTAATGGCAGCAGCAGCCCAGATAGTAGCAACAATGCCTTCACCAATCATAGCTAAGTAGAAGACGCGACCACCATCAGATTCTTTCTTAATGCAGCGGCCGATAATTGGCGACTGAGTTGCGTGGAAGCCACTGATAGCACCGCAAGCAATAGAGATAAACAAGAATGGGAACAAATCTAAAGTCTTGTGATAATTTAATTGCTTAAAGACTTCTGTAATTTCTGGTGTTCTGTAATAACCGGCAACGTTACCTGCGATCAAAGCAACAGAAATACCGACAGCCATGAAGAACAAGCAAACGCCAAAGATTGGATACAACTTAGCAATGATCTTGTCAATTGACATCACAGTAGCCAATGCGTAGTAGCACAAGATGATGATAAGCAAAACATTAAGAGAAACTGCACCACCCATTAAGTTGTGCAAGATTTGAGCTGGTGATTTCCAGAAAACAACTGCAACCAGCACAAGCAAAACTAAAGATAAAATGCGCAAAACCAACTTTGCAAAATTACCTAAGTTCTCACCAACAATCTCTCCAACTGTTGCACCATCTTTACGAACGGACAACATACCAGAGAAATAGTCGTGAACCGCGCCACCGAATACGCAACCTAAGGTGATCCAAACAAAAGCCATTGGACCAAAGGCGGCACCAGCGATAGCACCAAAGATAGGGCCTGTACCAACAACATTCAAGAATTGAATGAACAAGGACTTAAAAGCTCCCAATGGCACATAGTCAACACCATCAGGCATTCTAATTGCAGGTGTCTGACGTGAATCATCAACGCCGAACACTTTTTCTACGTATTTACCGTAGAATAAGTAACCTAAGATCAGTATTGCTAATGATCCGATAAAGGTAAACATAACTGCCTCCAAACCCACTGCCAATATTTGACAGCCAATTATAAAATTACTCATGCAAATAACTAACAAAACTACCTATTTGTCATTTGCACCTATAACTTAGCACAAGTTATTATCAAACGACACAAATTAATAGATTAGTCCATCATTTTTTACCTATTGTTGCTTTTGCGTTCGAATTTTTGTGCAATTTGCACATGCCTAAAACTAGCATTTCACTTTATATTGTGTATGATATTAATCTAGATTTAGATAATTTTTAATTAGATTTATAGGCTAACCATAATTAAGCTAAGCTCGCACGGCATTATCCAGCATCACTTTCCTTGCATATTTTAGTTAATAAAACAACTTTTCATATTTAATTGGGCTAAAGATCCGCCAAGCTCAAACTAAGCATCTTCTAAAAATTCTCTTTTAAGGCGCAATTTGCCCTATTTTTGTCTCAATCTGTTATAATGCAACCTGATTACAGTCTTTAAAGAGGTATATATGATTAGTAAAGAAGAACAAGCAAAAATAAGGGAACATAGCCTTGCTTTGGCTAAGGCTGTCATTGGTGACAAAAACATTTTTGATGTCTTAAAAGAACGTGGCTATCTCATGCAATGCACAAATGAAGATGGCGTTCGTGAATACTTAGCCACCCCTGGCAAATACCTCTATACAGGTTTTGATCCAACTGCAGATAGTTTACACATCGGTCACTTCTTACCAATTATGGTCATGGCTTATTTGCAAGCAGCTGGTCATCATCCAATTGCGTTGATGGGCGGCGGTACAGGTATGATTGGTGATCCATCAGGCCGTACAGATTTGCGTAAAATTTTGACTGCTGAAACAGTGCAGCACAATGTTGATTGTATTCAAGACCAGATGGGTATCTTACTCGACTTTTCTAACGAAAAAGCTGTCTTAGTCAACAATGCCGATTGGATTTTAGGTTTAAACTACATTGATTTCTTGAGAGATATTGGTTCACAATTTTCTGTGAATCGCATGTTGACAGCTGAGTGCTACAAGAACCGCATGGAAAGAGGTCTCACCTTCTTAGAGTTCAATTACATGCTCTTACAAGCTTTTGATTTCCTCTGCCTTTATCGCAAATTTGGTCTCCGCTTGGAAATGGGCGGTGATGACCAATGGTCAAACATTCTAGCTGGCATTGATTTAGTTCGCCGCAAAGAACAAGCTGAAGGCTTCGGTTGCACCTTTACCCTCTTAACCAATTCTGAGGGTATGAAGATGGGTAAAACAGCTAAGGGTGCCGTCTGGATCAACGAAGATAAGTTGCCAGTTTATGACTTCTATCAATATTGGCGCAATGTTGGCGATGCTGATGTGCTCAAGTTCTTGCGTCTCTTAACTTTCACTCCATTAAGTGAAATTGCTGAATATGAACACTTAACAGGCTCTGAGCTAAATCCAATTAAGGAAATACTTGCCTTTAGAATTACTGAAATTGTCCATGGTACTGAAAAAGCTACTAAGGCACAAGCTAAGGCCAAAGCTTTGTTTGCAGGTAATATCGCTGATAACGCTACAACTTACACAGTTGAAGATCCTAGTCAAAGTCTCTTGGATATGCTAGTAAGCTTAAAACTCGTGCCATCTAAGAGTGAGGCTCGTCGTCTGATGCAACAAGGAGGTATCTCTGTTGATGACCAAGTTTGCACCGACATTAATACACATATTCCAATCGACAAGTTACAGGCTGGCTTTATCGTAAAGAGAGGCAAAAAGAATTTCTATCGCTTGATTAGTAAATAATTAAGTTAATTAATTTATCTAACAGAATTTAACTCATAGCGTTGCCAAACGTTATGAGTTTTTTCTTGTGCAATTTCTAACAAGTTGGCACGCTAAATTCTCTCTTTTGTGCAAATTGATTAAATATGTTTGGCTAAATGCCAACTATGTTATATAATATAGACAAGCGAAAGCTTAACAAACAAGCGCTCACTCAGATGTGAGACTTTATAGCAAGGGAGATATAAATTATGCTAAAACTAATTGTAGGTGTTAAAGGAAGCGGCAAGACAAGTCGCCTAGTTGACGAATTGAACAAGCAAGCTAATGGTCCAGAGCGTAATATCATTTGCATCGAACGTGGCAATCGCCTAGATTTACTTGTTAATCCACGTGTTCGTCTAATTGACATTAATGAATACCCCGTTCATTCCCTTGAGCAATTATTAAGTTTTATCGCCGGACTCAATGCACGCGACTATGACATTACAGATATTTTCATCGATAGTATTTGCAAAGTTGCTGATATTAAAATCCAAGAAGTTAATATCAAAGATTTCCTAGAGCAATTAGCTTTGTTGTCCAATCAAACTAAAACAATCATTACGGGTATTGTTACAAGTGATGTAGCTGATTTAGATCCAAGTTTAAAGCAATATATAGAGTAAACTAACTTACTTAAGCTAGAAGCTCGGACTTTCACAAGTTCGAGCTTTTATTTTATAATATAAAAGAGATGCAACTGAAGGAGGCAAATATGGCTGATCAACACAATGACAAAAAAGCAGGCAAGCTTGAAAATAAAGCCCTCGCTTATGATCATATTGCCTTCGATAGCCAAGAATTTCTATCTAATAACGAAAAAACTGCTGAAGAAAATACTGGCGATAAGGAAGTTTCTGCTGACGCAAAACTAGATTTAAGTAGCTTCAACCAGCAACAGCGTGAGCTTGACTTTACGAATAAGAAATTAGTCATTCTTTACGTCATCAAAGCCATACCTAACATCAAGCAATCTACGTTGCGCGATATATGTTTGCAAAGTAATTACTTAAACTATTTCACTTTTATTGCCTGCCTAGATGAACTTAAGCAAAGCAAACTCGTGGATGTAAAAGATGATATTTACACACTGACTACAAGTGGCACAACTGTCTTTGATACCTTGGAATTAACTTTGCCTAACGCCGCTTATAAATTTCTTGATCAACTTATTGCTAACTTTTCGAAGCAAAACTAACGAGGCAAAACTAGAGCCTTGCCCTTCTTAGCCAATTCTTTTGAATGGCGATAAAAAACAATCTTACGGCCGATAACAATTACCACTTCGGCTTTGATGTCTTTCGCAATCTCATTCGCTAAGTCTCTTAAATCCGTGTCAAAAGTCGGTAAAACATTCGCTTTCACTAATTCTGTTTTGTCTAGCATTGCATCAAGTTGCTGCAGATTGCCCTCAACTAAGCCTGCTTTACCAATCTGGCAATTAGCCTGCAAGGTATGTGAAAGCTTAATTAAAAAGGCACGTTGTTTACTTGTCATAACTCTTTCTTCTTTCCATTATTAAGGAATATAGTCAAACTCAAGGTCTTCTAGAATGACTGTATCGCCTTCCTTGATTCCAGCTTTTTCCAAAGCATCCGTTACGCCACGTTCTTTCAAGACGCGCTGGAAATACTGCAATGATTGATTATCATCAAAGTTAATCGAACGCAAAAAGCGATCCAACCAACTAGCTTCCACATGGAAACCATAATCATCTTTTCGCACTTTAAGCGTTGTTTTGTCAAGATCATAGACTTTTTCAGCTTCTACTTCGACTGGCACAACGCTAACTGGTGACAATTTACTCAAAGCTGTACTCATAGCATAAAGTGCTTGCTGCGTGCCCTCTTGAATTGGAGCGCAAATTGGCAAAACTGTTTCTATGCCCTCTGCTTCCAAAGCTGCTTTAAGTTCCTCTATATGTGCTTCATCAGTTAAATCTGTTTTGTTCAACAAAACTATTTGAGGACGTTCAGCTAAGCTAGGCAAGTATTTCTCAAGCTCAGAATTAATAATATGGAAGTCAGTAAGTGGATCTCTACCTTCTGAACCAGCTGCATCCAAAACATGCACAAACAAGCGTGTACGCTCGATATGTTTCAAGAACTGATCGCCTAAGCCAAGTCCACTACTAGCCCCTTCAATCAAGCCCGGAATATCGGCTATAACAAAGCTGTTATCTTCAACTTGTGCAATACCTAGTTGCGGCTCCAAGGTCGTGAAATGATAATCGGCAATTTTGGCCTTAGCCTTGGTCAAAACTGAGAGCAAGGTTGATTTACCAACATTAGGCATACCTAACAAAGCAACATCTGCTAGTAGCTTCAATTCAAGCTTGATATTGCGCTCTTCCCCACGTTCTCCAGCTTTTGCGAAATTAGGTGACTGTCTAGTTGCCGTAGCATATGCTGTGTTGCCAACACCACCTCTGCCGCCTTCTGCCACCATAACCTTCTGCCCATCTTTAACAATATCAGCAATGACATGTTGATCATCGGCATCACGAACAATTGTGCCTAATGGCAAACGAATATAAAGGTCCTCGCCCTTTGCGCCAAAGCACTTTCCTTTGCCACCCATTTCACCATTCATCGCTACATATTTGCGCTTATAACGAAAATCTTGTAATGTGCGCAAATTAGCATCGCCAACAAAATAAATGTGGCCGCCACGACCGCCGTTGCCCCCATCAGGTCCGCCTTTGGGAATATATTTGCCACGATAAAACGAGATACGGCCATCACCGCCGTCTCCCGAACGAATCATAATTGTTGCTTCATCTATAAACATCTTGTCTCACCTAATCATTGCTAATAACAAAAAAGAGCCTGCAAGCAGGCTCTTTATTAGCTTGACGCTTCCCAATTAAGCTTCTACTGGGTAAACGCTAACTTTTGTATGGTCACGTCCGATACGCTCGAAAGCCACCTTACCTGCAACTGTGGCGAACAATGTATCATCGCTACCGCGACCAACATTTGTACCTGGATAAATTTTTGTACCACGTTGTCTAACTAAAATATTGCCGGCCAAAACGAATTGACCATCACCACGTTTAGTACCTAAACGCTTAGAATGAGATTCACGACCGTTACGGGATGAACCAACACCCTTTTTAGATGACAATAATTGTAAATTCAAATTTAAAATCATGCTGCTACCTCTTTCTTTCAAGTTTAGGGGCAATCACTTCAATGTAATCACCGTTTTTAGCCTGTTCACTACAAGCAATTTGTTCTAACCCGAGATAAAATTGTGCGAAAATAACTTGACTAAGTAGTAATTGTGTCTCATTCAGTTGCTTACTATTCGGAAGCTTACAAGTAATCTTGCCTGAATCAAGGCTATAAGCTAAATTAGCAATCTTAGCTATATCCATCAAAGCACTGATGCAAGTAGCTGCCTGGTTAGTAGTTGCGGCACAGATAATATCATGGCCATATGCAGCCTGCCCAGCATGCCCTTCAAGCACAAAACCTGTAAATACAGCCTGTGGCCAAACACAATAAGCTGTAGGCAAAGTGCCTAAATATTTATCTAGCTCAACTTGCTTTTCGCAAGTTTTCTCACTGTCAAGGATCTTCTCAATTTTAAGTTCGACTCGGATCATGGCATCCACCCTAAATTAGAGGGTAATGCTCTCGATATGCAAGCGTGTGTAAGGTTGACGATGACCTTGTTTACGTTTACTGCGTTTCTTTGGTGTATAACGCATTACATAAATTTTCTTGTTCTTACCTTGCTTGACGACTGATGCTACAACTTTTGAGTTTTGTAGTTGATCTTGCAAATGCAAGCCGTTCTCATCAGAAATAGCTAATACTGCCAACTCAACGCTCTGGCCAGCTTCTAACTCCAACTTCTCGACAAAAACGTCTTCGCCGACAGCAACACGATACTGTTTACCACCTGTGGCAATAATTGCGTACATTTTCTATCCTCCTGTCTTTTTCAACAGACTCGCTGCCTGGGGCTCTTAGCTAAACTAAGTATTAGGTGCCTGTTACATGCGGTCAATCCATGTGATAATAACATCCTTTATTGCTAAATGCAAATTCAATAGCTTAGTTTTCCCACCCTTTATAAAAACTAAATATCAACTCTAATCTCTATTCTTTCGCTTTGAATATAGTGCAATAGCCAGCAAACTCATAAGTAATGTCAAGTGATTAGCACTAGATGCAATTTCGCCAGTCTTTACTACTTGACCAGTTTTCGCGTCAATTGTCTTTTGGCTCACGACAAAGAATTCAGCTTTTCCAACACTTCTGCTATTACTTGTACGTACAAAACTTGCAGTGAGAATATGGCGGCCACTAGATAATTGATTCAAAAGGTTGCTTTCAAGCTAATTAGCTTACTACCTCTATCCACTTCATAATGAGAATTTTATCAGATGGCGTAACTTGCTGTTTAGATTGAATTGCTAAATCTTTAAATTCATTATGATTACAAACAACTAAGATAACACTCTTAGCACACCCAGCTGCTTCTAAGGCAGAGAAATCGATCTTGACTAAAGCTTGTCCCAATTCAACCGTATCCCCTGCTTTAACTAAAGTTTCAAAACCCGCTCCAGCTAATTTGACAGTGTCAATACCGATATGAATCAATATTTCAGCATTATCTGCCTGCAAAGTTAAAGCATGTTTAGTTGGGAAAACAGAAACAACGTTTGCCTTTATGGGTGATTTAATAATATCGCTCGTCGGTTCAACCGCAAAACCTTTACCAAGCATTTCACTAGAAAATGCTTCATCTGGTAAATCTTTCAATTTTAGCAATGTGCCATCACAAGGCGCATATAAAACGAGTGTATTCTCCATCGACTCACTCTTACCAAATAACCCAAATAATTTCTTTAACATTGTACTCCGAACATGCACAAGCTAAATTCTCCTCGTTTTAGCACAAAAATTAAACAAAATATGTACTTTTTATCAAATGTCAATTTATAATCCGTTTACTTTAACGCATGTGTAAATTTTGTTTAACATTCATATCGGCTTCGCCTTACTTTTTCACAGCCAAACGATAGCGTTCAGCTTACAATCGCATGTTTATGGATTTACAGTTTCGCACATATCTCCGCTCTACCTTATCCTTGCTGGGCTATGCAGCTTTGATTTATAATATGTAGTCATTTCAATTTAACGGAGAATTTTATGGACTTTAGAACAATAACGAAAAGCGGGCGGCACGGCGTGAGAGCCACAGCCATTATCATTAAAGACGGAGCATTATTAACTTACAAAGTCGATGAGCAACGGCATCTTGTAGGCGGCGCACTTAAAGTTGGCGAAGCAAGTAATGCGGCTATAAAGCGCGAAGTTAAGGAAGAATTAGGCCTCGAATCTAATGTTAAAGATTTGATGTTTGTTGTAGAAAACTGCTTTGACTACAATGGCGAATTACATCACATGATTGAATTTCATTACAAAGTAGAATTATTGGGCGAACCCCCTAAGCAACTTTTAGACGATATACCCTATGCGTTAGAATGGATTTCCCTGAATGCTCTAAATCAATTCGATATAAGGCCTACATATCTAAAAACTGAACTAACCAAATGGGACGGTCATATCAAGCACATCTATATAGGCTTATAAAATCAGCCTACATTAAAAGTCCTTTAATTCAAAGCATTGCTTCGCTGTTTAGGCAAGCGCGTCATTTCTGCAAACTCGTTAGCTTGTATTTATAAACTTAAAGTGCTACTATCAAACAACAAACGTGAAGGGAGTAAGCTATGTTAATGCAACTTTTACCAGTTCAAAAAATTCGGTCTAAGTCCTTGGCTAAATACAGTTTAGCTTTCTTCCTCTACTCATATTATTACTGGATTAGAGAGTCCTAAATTTATTTAGAGGCTCTGTTTACATTGTACGCGAGCCTCTAATCATTTCCTGTTTGCTTCGTACAATCACAATGAAGCTTCCATATTAGACTTAAATATTCTCTACGAGAGCATACAGGAGTTAATTATGACCAAAGCAAAGCAAAATTCAGAAGTTAGCCTACTTGAAGCAGCTATCGTTATCGGCATCGTCCTGCTCACGCTAGGCATACCCTTAATTTTAATTCCTAACCTGGCACCACATGTGCCTTTAATTAGTGCGATTGTTTTGCTGCTTTTGTACGGCTTAACTAGAAGAAAAATGAGTTTCTCTAACCTGCAAGCAGGCATGATTAATTCCGTATCAGAAGGCATGGGTGCCATTTATCTGTTCTTCTTTATCGGCATTTTAATCGCTTCGCTCATGTTTGCAGGCAGCATTGCCACATTGATGCATGCCGGGCTAAAAATCATCTCCTGCAAATTATTTTATCTAGCTGTTTTCGTCCTTACGGCAATATTAGGAGTTTCTATTGGTAGTAGTTTGACCACAGTTGCTACTTTGGGCGTGGCGCTGCTTGGTTTAGCCAGAGCTTTGGATCTTAACCAAGCAATTACAACAGGCGCTATCGTGTCAGGTGCTTTTTTCGGGGATAAAATGTCACCTTTGTCCGATACAACGAGTTTGGCAGCTGGGATTGTGGGAATTGATTTGTTTACGCATATCAAAAATATGTTATCAACAACCGTGCCTGGCTTTATAATTTCAGCTCTGTTTTTCGCTAGTCTTTCGCCATTCAATACTACCGTCAATTCAGATGTGTTAAACAATTTTGATCTCGCCATCACAAAGACAGGCTTGGTCCATTGGTCGGCATTTATACCACTTATAGCATTAATTATGCTATCTTTACTCAGGCTGCCTTCCGTCATTTCATTAATTTTAGTTAGTGCTATCAGCCTGATTATCGGCAATTTTCTTCACCCTGTCTCATTAAGCTTATTAGGCGACTTGCTTTTTTCCGGCTTTAAAAGTAACAGCTTAACCTGTCAAAAATTAAGCCCCGATATAGTCAACATATTGGATAGAGGCGGCATTAACAGTATGTTTTTCAGCATAACCATCGTGATTTTGGCACTAAGTTTAGGCGGATTATTATTTACACTCGGCATCATTCCGACAATTTTACAAAATATCCAGACATTTTTGAAAACACGCTTACAAGTAACTTTAGCTGTTGCAATCACAGCTATTTCTGTCAATTTAATTGTAGGCGAACAATTTCTGAGTATTTTGCTAGCCGGCAAAACCTTTGTCCCAGTCTACAAACGTCTCGATTTACCGCGCAAATTTTTAGCTCGCACCTTAGAAGATGCAGGTACAGTCATTAATCCGCTTGTACCTTGGAGCGTCTGCGGCGTGTTTATAAGCAATATTCTTAGTGTAAAAACTGTAGATTACGCACCGTTTGCCATTTTCTGCTATATAAGCGTTTGGATTAGCTTATCTACGTCTTATAAAGAAACGCCACGCCAAGCTCGAAATAAGTAGCTGAACGTGGCCTAAAATAAAGCTCCGTACTGTAATCATTTCATGATTTTGTTTTTAAGTTAGCTTTGACAGTCTGAAATATGGTAAGCAATTTTTGCGCACACTCGTCAACGTTTTTGTTCACTACCACATAATCGAACTTGTCTTCCTGCTTGCATTCTGCCTCAGCTTGGGCCAAACGCAAAGCTCTAACTTCTTCACTCTCTGTCCCTCTACCTAACAAGCGGGCGCGCAAACATTCAATACTTGGTGGCGCAATGAAAACTGTCACAGTCTGTTTTGGGAAAAAGCGCTTAACATTCAAGCTGCCTTTGACTGTAATGTCCAAAATCATGTCTTCATGCTCGTTAATAGCTTCGTCTAAAGTTGCTTTGAGCGTGCCATAATAACTGCCGCAGAATTGGTCATACTCGATAATCTCATCGTTATGAAGATAGTCTTCGAATTTATCCTTGGCTAAAAAATGATAATGCACACCATCAATTTCACCAGGTCTAGGCTGTCTAGTTGTAGCAGAAACAGATAGTTTCAGCTCTGGTAACAAACGCCTCAATGCCGCAATACAAGTGCCTTTGCCCACGCCAGATGGACCTGAAATAGCCAAAAATATGCTCTCATCTTCTACCTTGCTCATCATTCTGCCTCTTTCTCATTCTGCTCTGTTATTGTCTGTTTACTTAAACGTTGATTCAGTGCCTCTGGTGTCAAAGCTGAAAGCACAATATGATCCGAGTCTAAAAAAATAACGCTTTTCGTCTTTTTGCCTTGACTGCAATCAATCAGCATACCATTTTCTTTCGCCTCATTGATTAAGCGCTTAATGGGTGAAGAATCAGATGCTGTAATTAATAGAACCCGTTCTTTATTGATAAAATTATCATACGCTACATTGATAAATTCTGCACTCATATAAGCTCCTACTCGATATTCTGAATTTGCTCTCTTACTTTCTCTAATTCCGTCTTAAACAAAACAACCAACTTCACAAGTTCCGAATCTGAAGCTTTGGACCCCATCGTATTAACTTCGCGATTCATCTCCTGCCAGAGAAAATCAAGGTTCTTGCCGACAGCCTGTTCTTGCTTACACAAATGTTCAAATTCTGTAAAATGGCTGTTCAGACGTGTTATTTCCTCGCTTGCGTCATGTTTGTCAGCCAGCAAGGCAACTTCCAAATACAAACGGTCTTCTGCTTTTTCCAAACTCGTTTCTTGAATAAGTTTCTGCAAACGCTCTTTTAATTCGGCAAATTCATTCGTTGGGGTTGCTTCGTTGATACGCTCAATTTCTGGGAACTTTTCAGCCAAAGCAGAAATACGGCTGAGAATATCTTTTTCTAACTTAGCTCCCTCACGTTTTCTAACTTCAACGAACTCCTCCAAGCTCTTTTCCAAAGAATTCAAGGTAAAAGTTTTTAAAGCAGCGACCTGTTCATCACTAGCTTCCGGCTTACTGAACAAGTTATTTTCCTGCGCCAGGTAGCGGAAATAAGCATCATTATGGCATTGGTAATATTCAACATGCTCCACCAAATAATGATTCAAGCTCTCTAATTCAGCCAATCTGTTCGCCAATAATTGCTCGTTCAAGCTAGCTTGCGCCTCGGCATTTAATTGCTGCAATTGAATTTTTACATCAACTTTTCCCCGTTTTAGATAGCGCCCAATCAATTCTCGCATCTCAGCTTCCATAGCTAGCAAAGCTGAAGGCAAAGTAAATTTCAAATCTAAATAACGATTGTTGACACTTCGCATTTCAATTTCTAACTTGTACGTTGCATCTTGATAGATATTATGCACGTAAGCTGTCATACTTTTTAACATCTTTATTCTCTCTTTTCTATCTGTGGCTTAATTTAAACACATAAAAACCATTCTCTTTGCTTAAAAGCGCATAAGTGCAATTAGTTAATTCGGCTAATTGGCTGAGATATGTTGCATACGACTCGGCGCCTTGCTTTTTACCAATCACACAATAAAAATTAGCTTTTTTCGCCAAAAATGCTGGTGCTTGTTCTAAAAGAGCTTTAACATGCGCCTTACCTGTCCGAATTGGTGGATTTAGCGCAATAATATCAAATTTAGTTTGTGGCCAAGCTGTCCAATCACTAGCCTGTTTCACCTGAAACTCTTTCACTTTGGATCGCGTCAAATTAGCTATGGCAAGTTCACAAGCCCGGCTGTTCACATCAGATAAATAATATCGCCAGTTAGGATAAAAATTAGCCACCAAAAGGCTAACTGCTCCCCACCCACAAGCCAAATCATAAAAGTTAAGTTGTTTGTTAGTAGATACTGAACTGTTTGCATTATTCTCAGTTAAATCAGCCAAAATAGCTTTGACAAGCACAGCTGACCCACGATCTAGGCCGTGTTTAGCAAAAACTTCATTGTCTGTTTCAACCTGCCAGCTCTTATTAGCAAATTCTATTTCATGTAATACACGCTTGCTAACGCTCTCTGGTTCAGTTGCAAAATAATGTCCCATATCTACCTTCCTTACTTTAGTTTACTAACTTTGTCTAGGCTCGGCAAGGAAAAATAAAGCTCACTAGCAATTACTAATGAGCCTAAAGTAAGTCAATTATACAAAAAACTAATTAAACACGCCACCACTTACTTTCTTGTGGCAAGAACAAAGTTAAAAGTAATAATCCCAAGACATAAACAACGACTGCTTCGCAGATGGAAAAAATCACAACATTGCTCAAAATGACGTACAAAGACATTTCATCTGCTGGTGTGAACAAAAATGGCAGATAGACGCCCACGATTGCACCATTCAATAGTACAGATGGCAATGGCAAAACATAAAAGCTTAAGTATTGCCAAATTTGGCTTAATTTAATTTGCTTGGATCGATACAAATTAAGGGCCTTATTATTCAAAGCTAATTTGTAAGTCAACCAAGCAGCCACGCCAGTAGCAAATGTGCCACCAAAATAGTCAATTGGGCCCAAATTGCCAGGATTAAGATAATTAGCAATAAAGCAACCGATAGTTACACCGAATGCAATTGCCAAACCTAAGCGATTAGGTCTAACAGCCTGAACAGATGACTTAAACAAAGCATTGTGAGGATTTACCACACCCAATGCTATCAAAAGCATCATAGCTTCAGACAAACGGAATTGAAAAACACCAAATGCAATTGGCGCACTAAGCAATGTCACAACAGCATACAAAGCAGCAACAACAGCTGCAATTGCAACAACGGATATAGACAAACGGGATCTAGTCGCTGCCAAATTAGAGGCAGCAGCTTCTTCATGCATCATATAGTAGTTCCTTTCGCAAGTGAAAATGTCACTTGAAGTTATTACTCAAGGCAACTTGAAAAGCAGTCAAGCGCCTCGGCATAAATTAGGATAACATAGATTTCTTTTTTCGCAAATTTCTTAAAACGTTTTTGACGAGAACCACCAATGAGAACACAATGATAATTCCCAAAGCGATATAGCCAGAGATAGTCAATGTATTGTTCATTGAGCGCATAAGCAATTCAATATCATTAAAAACGGCTGCTTTCATCATGTTGAAGATGTCAGCACCAGGCACCATCGGTAAAATGGCAATAATCAAGAAAATCGTAGCTGGTGACTTGTAAATTTTGGCCATAACTTCGGCGTAAGCTGCACACCAGGCTCCACTCAAAAATGAAGCCAAAGCAATGCTGTCGCCTCGGAAATAAACATAAATCACCCAAGCTATACCTCCGCCTAAGGAAGAGAGAAAAACATATTTACCTTTATTTTCAAACAAAATATTGAAGCCCAGGCAAGCGATAAATGAGGCTATAAAAGCAATTAAAAGTTGCAAATAGAAATTCATAAACCGCTCCTTAATTAGCACCGATGAAATAGGCGCGCATATTGAAAATAAGTAACATAAAAACTGCTCCTAAAGCTAAAGCGACACCAACTAAAAATGTTTCAGTCAGTTTGTTGCTGCCTGCTGTTAAGTCACCCATGGTTAAATCACGTAGGCCATTTGTGAACAAAGCACCAGGCATTAAGGCCATCAAGACAGACGCCAAGCTATAAGCAAAATTATGTAAATAGCCGTGCCGTAAGCCCATAATTACCAAAATCGTACCTAATGCTGAGCAGACAGAATTAATAAAGAAGTCGTTAATCTGCTTAGAAAGGAAGCGATACAAAAGCATGACAGGTACAGACATTAAAGCAATTAGGCAGCCTTCATTAAAAGGCCGATTAAACATCAAGGCAAAGCCGAAAGCAATCATCGCGCCGCCAAAAATAAACAGGGACAAAGGATAAGGCTTAACCTGATCAATTGCATCTAGCTCTTTGGCAAAATCTTCTAGCGTCAAATTATGTTGGGACAATTTGTAGCTCAAATTGTTAAGGCTCCGCACTTTCTCAAGATTGTTGCCCTTATTCTTAACACGCCAAGATGAAGTGAGAACACGTGCTGACTTTGCTGGTTTGAAGCTAACTATCAATAAGGTACCAGCAACATAGGCAGATATATCGGTCGCATCAAAAGCTTTCAAAACATAATACAGCGTCTGCTCAACTCGATAAGTTTCAGCACCACTCTGTATCAACATTATGCCCATCTTGATCACTAAATCAAGCAAGTCATCTGCTTTTTCCCTCTCCACGCTATCCCTCTAAATACATAAAATCTATGCTTTAATTCTAACGGTTAAAGCGGGGTAAACGCAAGCTTATGTTGTAGACAAGTAAATCAGAAGCAAAAGGACAAAAAAGAACCGAAGAATGCCCGATCATCGGCAAATTCTGTAGACAATACTACATAAAATCAATTAAAACGTGAACACAAAGCAATAGGAAGCGGGACTTATGAAAAAACTTTCAGATTTATTTTTTAGAACGAGGGGTGTTAATTTATATGAGCGATGAAAGATTAAACACATTAGATACCTTGCTAATCTTAGCCTATATACTGGTTATTGTTGCATGTTTATTACCAAGCAACTCAGCTACCCTCTTATCAGTAGGTTCGCTACGTCCAGTTGGTTTAGTTAGCATCTTCATAGCGCCGCTTATCGGCTGGGCTTATCGGTGGTCAATTTTCTCAATAAAGATTATTTTAGGTTAGTTTTTAGTACTTTGCTGATTTTCAGCTTCCCTATTATTTGGGCAGTTGGCTCAATCTAATCATCTAGTAATTAACTCATTAAAATGATAGAGGGCGAAGAGCAATCTTCGCCCTTATATATTGCTGATAATATTCCTTTTTCTAAGAAAAACGACAGAGTAAAAGGGGTGTTCAGTAAGGGATTAAAAAAGAAAACCGACTGAAAGCCTTTAAGCGGGAACATAAGAAATAACGACCATACATGAGTAGAAATACTCTGTATGGTTGTTTTCTTATGCTCAGATACCGAAATGGTATTTGAGATTTTTTTAGAACAAACCTTGCATTTTAGCTTGTATTAATCCTGCAGCAACATTGGCACCTGTATTGATTAAAAAGTCTTTTAGTCCAACCAATGCTGATTTTAAAATATGCGGTTTCTTCTCTTCTTCAATTTTTAATTTGATGTCAGCTAATAATTCTGTTGCGGTTTCTATATCCTCTTTTGATAAATCAGATTCACTAATACTTTTTTCAACGGCATCAACTACATCCTTAACTTTATCATAGGAAAATGTAACTGTATTCTCACTTCCAGACACTATCTGTACATTATCGGATGGCGAATTGATCACACTTGTATTTCCGTAATAATTATTCACGGTTTGTGGTATGTTCACTGCGGATTCTTTTTCAGTCTCAGAGAAAATCATATTTTCCCCTACAATACCTTCCGATTCTAATTTCAATGTCCATTCTAAAATAGTATTTTTGACTTTTTCTTCAATGTCTTTAACTGCAGTTGTAGGTATATGTAATGCATACATCATTGGAAGTGGCGAATCAAACATTTTATCAAACAATGCAAGTTGTTCGCCTGAAAATTCTGAAATTAATACATTTCCTGAGGACTGACATAAAGAAATGATTTCAGAAATTGAATTTACTAACTTTCTTTCACAAATCTTTTTTTCGACTTCATTATCCTGTATTGAGGTTGGAATCCAACCGCGATAAGGATTGAAAGCTTTTAAACTTCCACGAACCTTTCTATACTCAGGGCAAGATTCTGGGTCAGGATAACCATTTAATTCGTGTTGAATCCATTGATCAAAATCATTAAGCTTTAATTTTGATGCAATCAAATGTGCTTTGCGTAATATATTAACAACATCGCAATTTGATGACACAATTTCATTCTGTAATTCTAAAACAATACTTCCCATGTTATTCACCATCCTTCTTTCTACCATATAGGGCACTATTCTCAGCAAACATCATAGTTCTTCACATAGAAGCAATAAGGAAAAGGAATAACCTAACTTTCTGAAGTTGTTTCAGAATGCTCCTCAAAATTTTCTACCTGCTCCATAACCTTTGTGAACACTTCAGGACTATACTGTGGAGGATAGCCGTTCTTAACCAAACAAATCTTTATCTTCAATTTTAACTGATTACGCACATTCTGATTGTTGAGCCAGTCTACAAACGAAGACTCGGTATCTATTATTTCCTTAACTTTTTTAGCAAGTATCTTGCATTTATCGTTTACCACAACACCGTTAACTTCTTTGTCAATGCCATATTCAAACTTATACTGGTCACGAAGAGCAATCAAAATATCATAGAATGCCTTTTCTTCAAAGGTTAATCCTATTTTACGGAAACTCTCACGATTTTCGTTCATCTGACGAAGTATCACTAAAGCTTGTTTAGTTGCAGCCTTAATAATATCTTCTGAGGCAGCTTCCTGTGTTGCCCCGGCTTCTTCAGCAGTAAGGTGCTTACGTCTTTCATGGTACTCATCAATAGTCTTTTCAATCATTTCTTGGAAAGATTTCGCTGCTAATTGGTTGACCCTGCCATATTCCTTTATTTGCTTACGGAGCATTTTGATAAGTAATTCTAACTTTGTAGCAGGCATTTCTACATCTGATAATTTTTCAAAGTATTCAGGAGAGAAGATATCTTCTTCCTCGCCACTTTCAAGAACACTTTCTACCTTATTGTATTTTAATGCCTCTTCAACCATCTTTGATACCACAAGATTCATAGTTTCAGCATCAACATCGCTGGTTCCGCTCATTTTACGAACGAAACCTGCTATAGCCATAAAGCACTGTGCAAGCGCAGATTCTTCTTCGTCCAGATTCCCAGAAGGTTGGCAAATATCAAAAGCACTTCTCATTCTCTTAACAGACTTTAAGAAATATGTCTTAAACGAGACCTGATTAGTTTTTCCGTTTCCTTCTGTCTGCAAGACCTGTGCTGATGTAAAGACATACTCAGCGGCTTTGGAAAGTAATTTATATCTTTCAACAGGGTCGCATTTCGGATTAAGGAATGGCGCTAAGTCATAATCTGTAAACAGTGCTTTAAGTATTTCAATCTCCTCCCTGAATGCAGAGGTAGCCTGCTCAACGTCATCCGATGTGGGAGCAACTGATGTATCACCACCGTAAACCTTCATGGCCTCACGCATATTATCGCGAATGCCAATATAGTCGATAACCATACCATATTCTTTGCCGGGATATTTTCTGTTTACACGACTGATAGTTTGAATCAGCAAGTGCTTCTTCAAAGGCTTATCATTGTATAAATAGGTAAGTGACGGAACATCAAATCCCGTAATCCACATATCAACTACGATAACAATATGGAAATTAGACCTTTCCTGTTTAAAGGCTGCATCCAGTTCTTCGCAACGTTTATCATTTTTAACGCCACCAAGATAGTTATACATCTCAGCTTCATCATTACTTCCAACACTCGATACCATAGCCATAAATGGCATAGGCTTTAATTCTTTAAGTTCTTCATCTGTTGCAGTAACTCCGTCAGGAGTTTTCTTTTCTTCAAACCATTCCGGATATTTATCCTTGAATTTCAAAAGAAGTGAATATGCAATTTTTCTGCTAGAGCAGACAATCATTGCTTTCTGAATTCTATCTGGGTCACTATCACAAGATGAAATATAATGGTCATGAATATCTATAGCAAGCCTCTCCAAGCGAGAAGGCTCGCCAAGGATAACTTCCATAGAACTCATTGCACGTTTACTGGCTTCAATATCATCATACGTTGCACCATCATCGGCACACTTTTTATAGTAATTTTCAATTTCTTTTGCCTTGTTCTTATCAAGTAACACCTTGGCAATACGAGGATGATACTTAATAGAAACAGTTAGTCCATCTGCGACCGCCTGATCCATAGTGTATCTATCAATTTCCTGACCAAAGGTCTGATATGTTTCGGCAATAGGAGTTCCTGTGAAACCTACAAACGTAGCATGCGGAAATGCTTCCTTTAATACTTTTGCATATGGCTTTGAAACCATAGCTTTCATATTTTCATCAGCATCTTTACTGAATTGAATCTTTTTAGAATGTTCAAGCTGAGTTCTATGAGCTTCATCAGAAAAACATATAATGTTCTGACGGTCATTGATAAGCCCGATTTTATCATCTTCACGGTCGCAGAATTTCTGAATTGTGCAGATATAGAAACCACCGCTTTGTCTTGCACAGAGTTCCTGTCTTAACTGTGCTCTGTTTTTAACAACAGATACTTCACCAAGATTTAAGAATTCTTTACTTTTGGTAAATAGCTTTGCACCCTGCTTTTGTAATTCTTCTCGATCAACGATAAGAATAATTGTCGGCGAGCCTACTTGAGGAATATTAGAACAACGAAGTGCAAGCTGCCTGGCAAGAAAAGCCATCGTATATGTTTTACCACAGCCAGTTGCTCCAAAATATGTACCACCTTTACCATTTCCGGTAGCGATAGAATTAACAATGCTTTGCTTTAATAATTTTGCAGCAAAAAACTGCGGATATCTACATACAATTTCAACTTCGGCACTGTCATAAATACTATCTTGGAAATAAATATAATCTCTGAAAATCTCTAAAAATCTGGCAGGTGAATATACACCTTTAATCATTGTTTCAGTTTCAGCAAATGGAAGCGTAGAAACCTTATCATCATCATTCACACGTCGCCAAGCATAAAAATGCTCGTAAGGAGTGCGAACTGTTCCAAGCCTTGTCTTCACGCCGTCGGAAATACAGGCAAGAGGACAGTAATGCAATAAATGGGGAATATCCCTCCAGTAACGAATATTAATCTGTTCCCAAGCGTCATAAACTGTTGCATGCGCATCGGCTGGATTTTTAAGTTCGACAACACATAATGGCATACCGTTAACAAACAACAGCACATCAGGTCTGCGATTTTCCTTCTGTCCATTGTTTGTATATTCTACAGTAAGCTGATTGACAACGCGGAAGATATTCTTATCAGGGTTTTCAAAGTCGATAAGAGGTACCATCTTTGCCAAACCATTCTGCGGCGTAAACTGAATACCATCAACCATCCAACCATAGACTTTATGTAAGGTTGCAAAATCACTTTCCGCACCGACAAGACGGACATTGTCGAAAATCTGTGTAACCTCATCTTCGGTAAGTTCTGGATTTGTCTTGGCAATAAATTTTTTGAAATCCTCGGAGATTAACACATCTCTTTTGCTAATGCGGTTGATATTATTGCCGGCGATATAATTCCAGCCTTCCGCTTCCAAGAATCCAATGAAGGCATACTCATACTCTGATTCACAGTAGTGGCCGTTATATTCCTTTAACTTTGCCATGGATTATGCCTCCTTTGTGTTTCTTCCTTCTTCTATAGATCCTTTGATTAAAATAGGGCAGATAGCTTTGACCTGTGTTTTCAGTTTTTCGTTGATGGATCGACGTTGTTTGTAGGCCGTGTAAATATCAACGATAGATTGTTGCATTGGTAATGATGGGATGGGAATACGCACATTTTGCATATCTTCAAATGAAAAATTTTCTCGTGCGGAACCCCATGAATGAAAACGTGCATAACGATCGAACTCTTTTCTGCAAAAGAATAAATTCAAATAGTTCGGAAGTAGTCTTTTCCTATCTGTGTACATAACTGTTGCTATTGGACTAACTAAATAGGTTTCTTTAGATTCATTAATCGCTAAGGATAGTTTGTCCGCTCTACGTGATGTATCTGAAATAAAAGCAATCATATTAGGCTCAACTTCTTTATAGTTATCTACTGAAACACCGTTCATGTTAGCCTTTGTAGCAATAAATTCCTTACTAGTCGCTATGCCGCGTACAGAAGTTACTGTAAGCCCCAACTCATTTTTATGAGAATATTCCTGTATATATTTCCCGATTTTTTCACACGGCATTTTACGACGTAAATCTTCAATATAAGCATCACAAGTAAGCTTCAAGTCTTCTAATCCACGCTCGTAGGCTTTTTGATTGGCCACCATGGCATTGTAGACATTGACAAATTTATTTTGAATCTTTATATCTGGCAAAGATAATTGTATTGCTTGAATATCTTCCCAATTATAGAATTCTGTGGAACTTCCCCACGAATTGGTTATAACAAATCTATCGAATTCAGGACGATTAAAAAACATATACAACCATCTAGGATTTAAAATCTTTTTGTAATCATCACGAATACGAAACACAACATAATCTTCTGTACAAATCACAGGTTGTTCTCTATCATTATAGGCAATACTGAATTTAGAACCATTTCTTGAAGTTCTGTGATTAAAAACAAAATCTCCGGGATACACAATCTGAAATTTGCTCAAATCTCTATCATTAAGATCTGCTTTTGTAGACATCATCTGTTTTTGGTTATTAACTCCTTGTACATTGGCGATACTAAAAGCTAAGTCTATATTTTTATTTGAGCATAACTCCAGAAAAGTCCCAAGAATGCAATTACTCAATCCCATAGCCGATCCCCCTGAAGGCGTCCTCAAGCATCTTTTGCGACTCTTTTTCCTCATGCAGAAGGTCTTTCATCTCGGCTTGAATGCGTGCCATTTCCTTTTCATAATCTATATCTAAATCATGGTCGATGAACTCGATGTATTTACTTGGCGTAAGAGCCCAATCCTTGCTTTCAATTTCTTCCATCCCGACACTGCGGTAAAGCTCAGGTACGGCATAATTATTGCCGTCTGTGCCTTCACTTTGCCAAGTGTGGTAGATATCTGCAGCATGCTGAATCTGCTCAGCACTAAGGCGTACTTTTTTCTTGTTTTCACCTTTGACAGCATGTTCCGTCCAGGTACGTAAATCCATGAATAAAATTTCATGCTCACGGTTACGAAGATTTCTATCGTGGTATTTTCCGCCATTTTTATTCTGATTCAAAATCCAAAGTGTTACACTGATGTCCGTTGTAATAAACAGTTCTCGCGGAAGAACAATAATTGCTTCCACCTTATCATTTTGAATAAGTCTTTTACGAATTTCCAATGTATCACTATCGTTTAATGCACCGTTAGCAAGCAAGAATCCGGCAACACCGTTAGAAGGCTTTAAGTGTGAGAGTATATGTAAAATCCACGCATAGTTGGCATTGCTTTCAGGTGGCGTTCCATAATCTGCCCAGCGAGAATCATTCTTTAGATTTTCATCATACCAGCCTTTAAGATTGAAAGGCGGATTTGCCATAATGTAGTTGAAATATAATCCCTTGTGTAAATCATGGGTAAATGAAGAATCATTTGTGCCACCAAGGTTATGGCTGATACCACGAAGTGCCAAATTCATCTTTGCAAGGCGATAAGTTGCAGCTTCCTTTTCCTGACCATAAACATTGATACTGTTCAGATTGCCTTGCTTCGATTTCACAAGTTCGGCACTTTGAATGAACATACCTCCGGAACCGCATGCAGGGTCGTAAAGTGTGCCTTCAAACGGTTCAATCATAGCTGCAATAAGCTTAACTACATCGTGAGGAGTATAAAATTCTCCTTCTTCCTTTGTTGCATTAACTGCGAACTCTTTAAGGAAATATTCATATACATAGCCGATTAAGTCTTTTTCTTCACCAAAAGCCTTGTGACTGATTTTATTAACTTCATCAACAATTTTCTTGATGTCATTAGCCGCTAAATTACGGGTGGTAAATGTACCCTTTATAAAGCAACCTTTAAGCTGAGGATCTTCCTCTTCAAGTCTACTTAATGCAGTATCCAGCGCAACATTGAGTTTTGGAGCCGGTGTGTTGATTATAGTTGACCATCTTGCTTCTACAGGAAGGTTGTATGTTCCGTCTGCAAAAGTAGCATCATCAAAGAATGCGGCTCTGATGTTTTCATCATCAGGGTCTAGTCCCTGCTCAATTAAAGTCTTACGGAGTGATTCGATGCCGTCTTCGTATTTCTCACCGATAAAACGCAAGAATACAAGTGTGAGCATCATATCTCTTTTTTCAAAAAATGAGCCAGAATTTCGTGCTGCACGTAAGTAATCTCTACAATTAAAAAGTATACTATCTATATTTAATGCCTTTTCAGCAGTTTCCTTTTTTGCCATTACTTTTCATCCTCTGCTACAAATTCCAAAATATCGTTGGGTGTGCAGTGTAAAGCCGTGCAGATACCTTCCACTTTTTCCAGTGATATATATTGTCCAGTGCGTAGTTTCGTAATAATGTTGGCGGAAATATTGCTCATTCTCATTAAGTCCTGATTTGAAATATCTTCTTCAATCATGCGATGTAAAAGTTTTTTATAACTAACAGCCATAGTTAGCTCCTTATTTCAATAATTAAACATTATCACGATTTTGTGAGTATATCAACGATATAAAGAACCAATAGCACCAGAATATAGCAGATTAAAAAGTCTCCTTTGCTGTTCATTCAAGGCAAGTGCCTAATGAATGCTTAGGAGATTTTTATTGTCAAAAATTTTTTCTAAAACCGTCAGATTACATCCTCTTTCGTGGCTACCAAGTAGAAGACCAAAAAAACTTTTAAGACAGGTTAAAAAGTCGGCTTTTTCTTTTGCCTGTGGATTTAGAAGGGATAAGCCTTCTAGAAAAGGAGGATCAAATATGGATCTAGAGAAACTGCCAAAAGCACTAAAGAACAAGAATATCTTTTGTTCATGGAAGTACGAGCAGCAAGAAAACGGTAGGCTCACTAAGCCGCCTTATAACCCCATAACAGGAAAGAAAGCAGCTACAGACAACTTAAGCGATTTTACCTCGCTTGATGCTGTCTTGAAAGTGAAAGGCCAATATGACGGGATTGGGATAAAGCTTGTTGATAATCTCTTAGGTATCGATTTAGACCACTGTATCGATAATGGAATCATTAAAGACTGGGCAAAAGAGATTATTTCCCATTTCAAGCACGCTTATATCGAATACAGTCCAAGTAAGCATGGCTTTCATATCTTGCTTCTGTTTAATGGCGCATACGATAAAACAGCTTATTACATCAAGCATGGGGATATTGAGGTTTACAGCGCTCTAGCTACGAATCGCTATCTAACAGTTACGGGCGATGTGTATCAGGAAGGCGAGCTTTTAGAAGACGATGCAGCCATAATGTGGCTTTTAGACACGTACATGAAGCGAAACATAAACACTCATGAAAAAGAAAATAACGTGTGTGCAAGCTCGTATTTAAGCGATACAGCTGTTATTGAAAAAG
The DNA here is from genome assembly GCF_029167365.1 of Amygdalobacter nucleatus. Lineage (NCBI taxonomy): Bacteria > Bacillati > Bacillota > Clostridia > Eubacteriales > Oscillospiraceae > Amygdalobacter > Amygdalobacter nucleatus. The sequence goes on along the minus strand of NZ_JARFNM010000001.1, from coordinate 402,859 downwards.
CTGGCAACGCCATAAATGGAGCTAAATTTACAGCACTTTGGCATGGTGACATTTCGGCTTACCCTTCTCATAGCGAAGCGGATGCCGCGCTTGTGTCTATTCTTGCCTTTTACTGTGGCGGTAACAAGGAGCAAATAGACCGACTTTTTCGTAAGTCTGCTTTATTCCGTCCTAAGTGGGATGAACACCGTGGCTCAGATACTTATGGCAATACAACCATTCAGAAAGCTGTTTCTAAATGTCATACGTTCTATGAGCCTTTCCATAATGCAAGTGCTGAGGAAGACTTTGATGATCTCTTATCTAAATTACAGGAACTAAAGCCTGATGAAAATATCCGATATCGCAACGGTGATTTAGGTAATGGCAGATTGTTTGCTGATATCTTCCAAAACATTCTGCACTATGTACCGGAGCGCAAGATGTGGTTCATCTTCGACGGTGTACGTTGGACTTGCGATATTGGAACGCTTAAAACGATGGAACTATGCAAAGATTTAGCTCTTTCTCTTATACGTTATGCTGGTGCCATTAAAGACGAGAGAACCCGTTCCATGCTTGTTGAGTATTGGAACAAATGGAGCAGCCGTCGTAACCGTGAGATTTATATCAAGGAAGCTCAAAGCGTTTACCCAATTTCGATGGAAGCGTTCGATAAGAACATTTATCTATTTAACTGCCAAAACGGAACTTTAGACCTTGAGCATGGTGTTTTTCGCAAGCACTTAGCAACAGATCTTATTACCAAAGTATCACCTGTGTTTTATGACCCGAAGGCAAGAAGTGAGCGTTTTAGCCGGTTCGTTGATGAAATTATGAGCGGAGATTGCGAGAAAACTTTGTATCTTCAAAAGTCATTAGGCTATGCGTTAAGCGGTGATACGCGCTATGAGTGCATGTTCTTTCTTTTTGGAGAAAGCACAAGAAACGGTAAAGGCACACTCATGGAAAGCGTTCTGTCTGTGATGGGCGATTATGGAAAAGCGGTACGCGCGGAAACCATTGCTCTAAAGAAGAACCCCAACAGCTCACAGCCGACCGAGGATGTAGCACGCCTTGCCGGTGTTCGCTTTGCCAATATATCTGAGCCAAGCCGAGGACTATTCCTTAATTCAGCCCAAGTTAAATACATGACAGGAAGTGATACCTTAAACGCTCGATTCCTGCATGAGAACAGCTTTGACTTTAAACCACAGTTCAAACTGTATGTGAACACTAATTATCTTCCTGTCATCAGCGATATGACAGTGTTTAGTAGCGACCGCATGCAGATTATTCCCTTTAACAGGCATTTTGAAGCGTGGGAACAGGATAAAACCTTAAAGGCGGAGTTCTCTAAAAAAGAGGTGCAAAGTGCCATTTTAAACTGGCTTCTTGAAGGCTTTACCAGCCTCCGAGATGAAGGCTTTAAGCCACCTAAGAGCGTCCTCGATGCCATTTTTAGTTATGCCCACGACAGCGACAAAATGGCACAGTTTGCTGAAGATGCACTCATTAAAGACCAAAGCTCTGAGATTCGAACGGCAGTTGTATACGACCACTACAAGAAGTGGTGCATTGATAACGGCTGTTTTTCTGAGAACAGCAGGAACTTCAATCAGGAATTAAGAAAATTTGCCGAGGTAGTAAGAAAGCGTCCCAAGACAGGCGGAGAAAAAACCACGCTTCTTAAAGGCTACAGGCTTAAAAGTGAGTTTAGCGATTTTTTTAAGTGGCAATTAGTGGCAGTTAATAACCTATATCCCCCTATAACCCTATAAGGCAATAACGAAATTTAACTGCCACATCATGCCACGTTTAAGGAGGTGGTGCCTATGATTGCGTAATTCGTATCGCAAACCTGTGTTGAACATGAAAGAGAAATACTATCATGCACAAATCAAAATACTGAAATGATTTCAGCTTTTTGACAACATTGAAGAAAGAAAACCTGCCTAGATACTGTGCTGTTGGAAATTTATTCGCATACTACTTTCTGAACCTAACCCCCTAGGGGGGTCAAATCTCTAAAGAGTACCCCTTCGGGAACGGGCGCAGGGTCTTGCGTACAAAAACAGCGAATTCAAAAGGGTAAATGGGCAAAATCAAGCAAATTACTGCAGCAATTGCAGAAAACAGTAATGAAAGGAACTAATGATTATGATTAACAGAGATATTGAAAAAGAAATGAAACTAGCAAGTCAGGACTACCACAGCACGTTTTGGAATGTACTGCGTAATGCAAGCGGTAATGCGAATACTATTGAAAGAAAGCTGCGCCACCGTTATACGGATGCCTATGATTTGCCGACTTCTTCTCTAGTAAAACTCGAAGCAAAGCTTGCAAACAAAAGTAATCTTAGAAAACTGTGTACAGTGGTAAAAGCACACTCGCAAGCGAGTAAATTGTTTATCTATGAAGCTTCACCGTTCACCAAATGGGTGAAAGATTATGACACAAGCATCATGACGCATATGCCTATTAAAGATGGCTTTAAGCGTATTGATGTAACGGATTATACCCTAGTTAACCTTATTCGTTTGGGTACGGATTTTACAGCTGATCTTGACTTTGATATCGAAGAGTTCATCACAAGCGAACTCACAAAGCAGTTCATATTGAGTGAGTCGGAAGCTTTTATAAATGGCGATGGGATAACTAAGCCGACAGGAATTTTATCAGATACATCAGGTGCTGAGGTTGCTGTGCAAGCAAAAGAGATTTCCGCAGATACCATCAAACGTTTATTCTTCTCGCTAGATAGTAAGTATCGAGAAAATGCCACGTGGCTTATGAATGATGAAACTGCTCTTTATCTTCAAACCTTAAAGGACACTACCGGAGCATACATCCTACCTGATTTTGATGGCAACTTAATGGGCAGACCTGTGGTCATTGACAAGGCCATGCCTTCTTATCAAAAGGGAGCAAAAGTTATCGCCTTTGGTGATTTTTCCAACTACTGGATTATCGAACGCCATAACCCAACCATCAAGGTTCTAAACGAAATATTTTCTCTTATAGACCAGATAGGTTACCTCTCTTTTGAATATTTGGATGGGAAACTGGTACATCCTGAAGCAATTAAAGTATTGCAACTTTCTTAAACAAGGAGGTCAAAATGCATGGATGAACAAATTAAGGATACACCGGTAAAAACCGAAGTGTTAAGAATCGGAAATACTGAATTTACGGTTCACTCTCTTGAAAGCAAGAGTGCTAAGAAAGGTGTCAAAGACCTAATCAAACACCTTATTTTAAGCAATTTAAACCATGCAATAGCAGCTAAATAACTTGATAAATTCTGAGTTATACGGGAATATATACTGACCGCTTGAAGGCTGTCGGAAAGGAGGAAAACAGATGAATAAACTAAATAGACAGCCTTCTTATACTCTAGATAATGTAGGCAAGATAACGGCACTTTACTGCCGTTTATCCAGAGACGATGAATTACAAGGTGACAGCAATTCCATTATCAATCAAAAGAGCATGCTGAAAAAGTATGCCGAGGATAATCATTTCAACAATCTTATGTTCTTTGTAGATGATGGCTACTCGGGTACTAATTTCCAGCGATCTGATTGGCTTAAATTAACTGCTCTCATTGACGAAGGAAAGATTGGAACCATTATCGTCAAGGACATGTCACGCTTGGGTAGAGATTATCTGCAAGTTGGTGTGTATACAGAGATGGTATTCCCTAACGCTGATATTCGCTTTATTGCAATAAATAACGGCGTAGATAGCAATAATCAGTCAGACAACGACATGACACCTTTCATCAACATCTTCAATGAGTTTTATGCTAAAGACACAAGCAGAAAAATAAAAGCTGTGTTTAAAGCAAAAGGACAAAGTGGGAAGCCGCTCTGCATCAATCCTCCTTACGGATATCTTAAGGATCCTGAAGATAAAAATCATTGGATTGTAGATGAAGAAGCTGCCAGTGTAGTGCGTGAAATCTTTAGACTCTGCGTTAATGGGTATGGGCCTAGCCAGATTGCAAATGAGCTAATCAAAAGGAATATTCCAACACCATCGGAGCATTTTTTCTCTCTTGGTATTAAAATTCCTTCCGCGAAATCAGAGATTAATGGAATGTGGAATCAAAAAACTATCTCTAATATGCTTGAAAAGCAAGAATATCTTGGACATACGGTCAATTTCAAAACAAGAAAGAAATCGTACAAGTGCAAGAAAACATTATTGAATCCCAAAGAAGACTGGCTAATTTTCAAAAACACACACGAAGCAATTATTGACCAGGAAACTTTTGACATAGTTCAACGTATAAGAGATGGTAGACGAGTGCGTGCCAATCTTGGAGAAATGCCAGTGTTATCAGGAATGCTATTTTGTGCGGATTGTGGTAACAAGCTTTATCAGGTTCGAGGAAAAGATTGGAGCCATGATAAAGAATACTTTGTCTGTGCTACCTATCGTAAGCAAAAAGGCAAATGCTCATCACATCAAATTAGAAATATTCAGATCGAAGCAATACTGCTTCACGAGCTTAGAACTATTACTTCATTTGCCAAACAGCACGAAGAAGAGTTCGTGGGACTTGTGATGAAGAAAAGCGAGAAAGAACTAACCCAAAAGTTAAAGTCCTCTAATAGGGAACTCGAGCAAGCAAAAGCAAGAATTAGCAAACTTGACACAATTGTTCAGCATCTCTATGAAGACAACTTAGACGGTAAAATTTCTGATGAACGATTTAAGAGCATGTCTGAGTCCTACGACAAGGAACAAGCTGAACTGAAAAGCAAGATTGAATCCCTTGAAGCCTTTATTTCTAAAGCGCAAGAGGAATGTCTCAACGTAGATTCTTTCTTGAAATTAGTACGACAATACACAGATATACAAGAACTTAATGCAGAGATCATTCGAACCTTTGTAGATAAGATTTATGTTGAAAAATCTGAAAAGGTAGCAGGTACAAGAACCAAGAAACAAACCATATGGATACAGTGGAATTACATAGGTGCAGTTGATATTCCACTCCATAAGTAAAATCGGCGTAGCCGGTAGTAATACCGATTACGCCGATAATTTTTTAGGAATTAAATCCCTAAGTGAACGCACCCAATGCAAGCTATTTTTGTATAGCTAGAAAGCTGAGTTACCCTTTATTTTTCCTTTACGGTCACCTTAATTCCATCACCAATTTCTTCAAATTTAGGATTTGTCAACCCCATATCACGACAATTTTTGAATAATCTAGGTATGCCAGTTCCCCAGCCTTCTGTAATTTTCAAGCACTTATTTTTGCTTTGGCATAACCAATTCTAAGCAACGAGAAATTAACGCACCCATTGCATCGTAGGTATAAGGCGCTGCTTTTGCATTCAAAGTCATACAAGACAGCTCTGTACAAGCCAAAATAACGTAATCAATACCTGAACGCCTTGCCTCAATGATGCGCTGTGACAATAACGGGAAATCGATACGGCCATGATTTTTCAATTCATAAATAAAGCCCATGAGCTCAGCTTGCAAGCTGTCACTGATTGGCACAATTTCAAAGCCATATTGCTCAGCATAACGTTCATACAAGCAGCCTTTACGTGTACCTTCTGTCCCGAAAATCTGCAACTTTTTAGCAGCTGAATTTAATTTGCGCACCTCGCTCAAAGCTAACTCAACCATATTCAAAATTGGTAAATTAGTCCGTTTTTCAAGTTCTGGCATAAAATAATGCAAAGTATTACATGGGAAACAAATATAGTCACAATTGGCAGCTTCTAGCAGCTTAAAATCAGCTTGGCATTGATTCAAAAGCTTTTCAGCCCCGCCGTGCAAGATAACATCCGTACGATCTGGCAAAGAGCAATCACTCCAAATTAGAACATCTGGGTGTTCCTGATCACTACGTGCCGTTAATTTTGCTTCATCTACTAATCGACTATAAAAAACAGCAGTTGCTAGTGGTCCCATACCACCTAAAACACCTAATCTTGGTCGTTTTGTCTCTATATCATCCATACACCTTACACCTTTCACTTAACGCTTATGGAAAAACTCTTGATACCACAACAGAAATACATAGGCCAAATAAAGCTGATGCTGATAATTGGCTTTACCTGTCTGATGCTTAGCCAGATAAGCTAACAGCACATCAGTTTGGAAAAACTCCTTAGCATCTTCAGTTGTGAACATTTCACGCAACAAATTCGCCCACTTGTCCTCACGCAACCAGTCTTTAAGTGGGACCATGAAGCCTAACTTTTCACGCTTTGCCCATTCATTTGGCAAATATTTACTTGAAGCTTTACGCAAAATATGTTTCGTTTCCAAGCACTTTATTCTCTGTTCCGGACTAATTTGTCGTGCTAACTGCCAAATTTTGACGTCCAAGAATGGCACACGCAATTCTAGCGAATGAGCTGAACTCATTTTATCTGCTTTCAACAAAATATCACCTGGCAGCCAATACTTAAGGTCTACTAGTTGCTTCTGATCTAACTCAGGTAAATTATCAATTTCAGCATAATAATCCTGTAAACCCGTCAAAGCCGAAACGCCTACTTGATATTCATGCTGCAACAAGCTCTTAGCTTCTTTGTCTGAGCAAATATTCATCTCGCCGATGAAATACTCCTTTGGCACCTGTCCAGCTCTAATAAGCGCTTTTTGGAGATGTGCATTTGGAACAAGCTTAGCCAACTTTGCATTAAAGCGACGCAAAGATAGCGGCAAGCATTGTTTATAAATTGAGGTATAGCTTGAATTACGATATGGCGCATATCCGGCAAATAGTTCATCTGCTCCCTCACCTGACAGAACAACTCGTACATATTCTTTAGCCAATTTAGCCAAGTGATACAGCGGCACAGCTGAGAAGTTGCCATGTGGCTCATCCATGTGATATTGCAATTTAGGCAAGATCGCAAAGCAATCTTCTGCCGTCAAATCTTTGTGGTGATGAATAATCCCAAATTGTTTGGACAACTTTTTGGCATAGTCAACTTCATTGAAGCCGCCGTTGCCATAACCAGCAAAACCAACACTAAAAGTATGTTTGGGCTGGCTCAAAGCTGTAATATAGCTTGAATCAACGCCACCAGATAGGAACGCACCAACTTCAACATCGCTCTGCAAGTGTAAATCGACAGAAGCTTTTAGCTCAGCTTGCAAGCTCTCAATCAAATCAGTCTCGCTTCGTTTATCTGTATAATCAAACGACAGATCAAAATACGAAGTTGATGGAAGTGGCGCTTTATCCTTGCCTTTAGCCAAATCACTTGCTTTCAGCAAGATATAATGACCTGGCAAAAGTTTGTACACACCTTCAAAGAAAGTACTCTCCCAAGCTGAATATTGGAAATTCAAATAAGGTAACAGCGCCGCTTTGTTCAGTTCCTTAATGAATGGCGGATAAGCTAAAAAGCTCTTAATTTCTGACGCAAAAACTAAACTATTATCCTCTGTATGACAAGAATAATACAAAGGCTTAATGCCGAATGGATCTCTTGCCAAAAATAATTCTCTTTTAAGCTCATCATAAATAGCAAACGCAAACATGCCCCTAAGCTTCGGGAGCAAATTCGGGCCATAGCAAGCATAACCGTGTACAAGCACTTCTGAATCGGTATGGCTCCTGAAATGATAGCCTTTCTCCTCAAGTTCGGCCCTTAAACTCTTATAATTGTAAATTTCGCCATTAAAAACTAAGCTATAACGATGGTCCTCCGAAAATAATGGTTGATTGCCCAAATCAGATAAATCGATAATGGTCAGGCGGCGAAACCCTAAACTCAAGCCTTGTGAGCAATACTGGCCTGCATCATTTGGTCCACGATGACCAATTAAAGTCATCATTTCTTTCAAAACTTTGCTAGCTTGCTCGTTAGCTACGCCAGCTTCCGTCAACTCAGATTGTAAATAGCCACAAACTCCACACATTACTTAAATTCCTAATTTCTTTCTAATTTTATTCCACACAAATTGCCAAGTCGGCAGCCAATCGTCTTTAGCAAAAATTGCTCTGACAAAAGTAATACCCTCTTCTTGTTGCTTCAAATGTTCCTTTGTCCACTGATTGCTCTTGTAGTATGCCCGTTTAGCCAAAAAGTCCTCATAGCCATACTTAAAGCCGATATGCAAATCTTCTTTTATTTCTAGCTCAGCTGGCGTTAAAGGTAAGCCAACTAAATCTTCATACGTTAAAAGCGGTACATTAATGCCGCAAGCGGCAATGCAAGCGTTAAAGTTTGTAATTCTGGCGTTAATCTCGATCAAATAGATTTTGCCATCACGATCGTCACGTTTGAACTCAATTTCAGCAAAGCCACGCCACTTGATGTCACTCAAAAATTTCTTGCCAACTTCGACTAATTCAGGAATATAGTGCTGATACATCAGGCAAGAAGCACCGAAATTAATCGGCCACTGTCTCAATTTACTACCTGTAAAGACGTGCTTTATCTCACTATTTTGTTGGACATACGCATCAAAGAGCAGCATGTTTTCATCATTGCCAACAATAATTTTCTGTACGCAGCAAGGTATCTTAGCAGCCTTAACTTTCTCAATTGCACTCTTCAGTTCTGTCTCGTTCTCGCAAACAAAAGACTTGCAACGGAAACGTGCGGTAAAAGCTGGTGAATCTATCGGTTTAACGATTAACGGATAAGCTAATTCGTTAGCTGCTTTTGTATACAAATTCTCATCGTCTACATCTAAAGTTGGCGGGAACAAACAATCATATTGTTTGGCCAGTGCATACAAACTGTCTTTCTCAACAACTTTCGTTGCCAATCCCTGCTCAGGTAAAGACATGAGATAGTAAGGCCGAAGCTCAGCTTGATATTTGTCCAAGAATAATAAGTAATTATCGTGGGTTGGAATGATAACTGGCTTAGCTGTTTGCTGTTTAGCATAGGAAATTAATTGTTCCACAACTTTCGCTGGTTCTTTTTTGTAATCACTCAACCACAGACGCTCATTAACATATTTAGAGCGCATACCATAACTTCTTCTATCATAATCTGCTGCAACTACAGTAACACCAGCTTTGCGAAAGCAACGAATTGTACCTAACCCAATGTAGTAGTTAGTTCCCAAAACGACGACCTTATTTTCTGCCAACAAAGCAATTTCCTCCTCGAACGTTTGCGCCACCACATCAAAGTTTCGCTTTCCATGCTATAATGGCGTCCAACACATAGAAGTGCAAAGTCAAATTAGTGTTAATAGTATATCACTGAAAGAAAGGATGTCATTTAATATTTATGCAACAAATCTCAAGCAATTTTTGGCAGAAAAGCTGGGCTCACAAGCAAATGGCTCACTACCTCAAGCGCCGCTATGGAGAAGATTTTACTAAACGTGCTTCAAAAATTAGCCCTTCCCTAGCTAAAATAATAAATTTATTTGCCCTTACCTGTAACTTAATTTTGTTTGTAAGCAAATTGATTTTTGCTTGGTTGACAGGTTCCATCGCCATCATGGTTGATGCTTTCAACAACTTATCTGATTTTATCGGCACAATCATTGCTTTTGTCGGTATGCAATTAGCCAATTTGCCACCTGACAAGGAACATCCTCACGGTCACGCTATCCTTGAACGTATCACGGCGCTTTTGGTAGGTCTACTTGTTCTGTTCATCGGTTGTACTTTCTTAAGAGCCTCTGTGCTTCGCTTGTTCCATCCTGAACCAGTTATTTTTAACCCTTACACCTTTATCATTCTCATCTTAGCTATTGCAATTAAATTGCTGATGCACATTGTCTATAAGATTAACGGTGAGTTTTTGCAATCGCAAACTTTCAAAGCCAATAGTATCGATACAATCGGTGATGTCTATATCACAAGTTGTACCATTATTTCATACGTATTTGCACCGTTTACATCTTTCCCTGTTGATGCTGTCGCTGCTTTGATCTTAGCCTGCATTGTTATCAAAAATGCTATTGTATTACTTAAAGAAACTGTCAGTATCCTCTTAGGTCAAGGTATCGATCCTGAAACTGAGAAAGAGCTCTGTGCCTTGCTTAAGACTTTACCAGAAATTAAGAGTTGGCACGATTTGCGTTACCACGAATATGGCAATATTAAAGTTGCTTCAATCGACTTAGAAGTTCCACGTGATTTAACGATTGCTGAAATTCATCCTAAGATCGATGCTCTAGAGCAAGAAATCCTCGAAAAATTAGGCATTAAGCTCTATACACACTTGGAGCCCCAACATAAAGCAAGTAGCTATTGTTGCCAAGATAAGCGATTAATTTGTTTAATCAACAATGCTTTGCAACATCTGCAGCCTAAGTCAAAGCTGCACGACTTTGAACTGGATCATGACAAGAAATTATTGCGTTTTGATATTGAATACTACGTCGTTTCACCTAATGAGCACTTCGATGCTGATTTAGTGAAAGAAAAGTTCAATAAGTTCTTCAAACGTGAATTAGAAGAAGCTAACTTAGATAATTTCTATGCTAGCTATGATTGGGTAATTGGTGTTTTCCCAAACTTCAACCATACAAGCCCAACTTTTGTACATAGCTAAGGCACTAGATTCTACATATATTAAATTCTAAGCAAGTATTAGACTCTAAGTTAAACATTAAAATTTAGCCTTACTTGTTATTTGGCAAGTATGGCTAAATTTAGATCTTATTATTCAGCTTTTGCTCAGCTTTCGTCCAGCTTAAATAAAGCGGCACTTAGAATAAATAAAATGCTTAAGCCCACAATTGAGGTGGATATACTTTATCAGCAATCAGCTCTTTAATCGCAGCCTGAACTTTTGGCTGGTCAGACTTGTATGTCAAACCAAACCACTGGTCACTACCTTTGAAGGCCTTAACAACGACATTCCCTAACTCTCTAGCCTCACCGATAGCCATTGGCAAATAGCACTCACCTTTTAGCGGATTTTTAGCTAAACTGTTTATTAAAAATTCTTTGACATAGTTTTCACACAAGGTAAAAATCGAATAGTCAAAGGCCCAAATATTCATCGACACTGGCGTATGTGGTGCTAACAAAGTCCATGTTTCACCATCATCTTCTGTATAGCCAATTAAACGCTCGCCATTTTCCATAGCTAACATAGCTTCTAATGAGCAACTATTTGCATCACAACCAGCTTGTTCTTTCGTAATATAGGCAATTTGGGTCCGCTCATGAATATCACTTAAATAGCCAGCTTCTGAAATAGCACAAACGCCACGCGAAACTGTCCCTTCTTCGCTCAAAGTCTTAGAGATTTCAAAGGCCACCATTGCATATTCAGCTTGGCCATTCACCTGCATATCTGTTTGGTCCAAATAATCAGCTAAAGTTTGGTAAGCTTGAATACCGTAATAATCGTCAGCATTTATAACAACCATTTTTTCGTCTGCCTTAACGCTCTTACGTGTGCAATAAAGAGCGTGAGCTGTGCCAAGCGGCTTAGTCCGTTCCGGATCAAGCTTTACGTCAACTGGCAAATCAGTCATATCTTGATAAGCATAGCGCACTTCAATATAAGGTCTAAGATGTCTCGCTATTCTTGCCTCGAATTCCTTTTCCATCTCACGTTTGATGATAAATACAACAGCTGTAAAGCCAGCTCGTTTAGCATCATAAACACTATAATCTAATAAAACTTCATTAAAATCATTTACGCCCTGTAATTGTTTTAAGCTACCAAAGCGAGTTGCTAATCCAGCAGCTAAGACGACTAAAACTTTCTTCGCCATATAATTCCCTTCCCTCAAAGTCAACTCAAACTAATTCAGTCTAAGCTAGCTATATACCTCTGTGCCATCTGTGCAGCTATGGCACCATCAGCGCAAGCAGTAACGACCTGCCTTAAATTCGTATTTCTGACATCGCCAGCTGCAAATACACCTGGCATTTTGCTCTGCATATTAAAATCAGTTACAACATAATTGTTTTTATCAAGTAAGTTTTGGCCGTTTGCATCTTGCAGATATTTGCTGTTAGCTAATTCACCAACCATCGCAAAGACACCATCAGCCGCCAAATCGACATATTCACCAGTCAAACGCTCCTTAAAGCGTAAACCACAAACGCTCTTTTCTCCATCTATCGCATCTGTCAACAAGACGCTGTCGGCTAACAAGTTGTAGTATAGTTTGACTTTTGGATTTTGCTTGACTCGCTCGACCTCAACAAAATCAGCCCTAGCTACATCTCGTCTTAAAACTTGTTTGACAGATTTAACATATCTGCTCAAATATGTACTAGCAGCAAACGCAGAATTACCGCCACCAATGACAATGACATCTTTATCTTTGTAGAAACGGCCATCGCAGACGGCGCAATAGCTGATACCATGGCCCCGCAAATCAAGTTCATAGTCTATGCCTAATTCACGCTCCTTAGTGCCGGTAGCAAAAATTATGCTCTTAGTCTGGTAAATCACACGTCTAGTTATAACCTGCTTAATTTCAGACTCCAAATTAGCCGTACCCTGCACGCTTTGCAACTTATAAGGCACATGCAAATCTGTAATCTGTTTGAGCATTTTGTCAGCCAAATCACTACCGCTTATTGCAGGCTCGCCTGGATAATTCTCCAACTGATCAATCGTAATTAATTTGCCGCCTAAGCTGCCTTGCTCCAAAGCCAAAACATTCAAGCCTGCTCTAGCTGCATAAATAGCAGCACTTAAGCCAGCTGGGCCAAGGCCAACGATAATCAGGTCGTAAATTGTGCCATCAACTTTCCTATCTGTTGCCATAATTTAATCCTATCTATAATCTAGGCAAATAGCCTGCTTTGCGCTGGCTATTTCTACCCTGCCAAACTAATTTAACTTAATCAGTTAAGCTATCTAAATCTAAAATTTGACTGCCTTTATGGTAATCAATATTATGTTCCGTCAATTTTTGAAGTACAAGCGTCTTTTCAGCCTGCCGTTTAACCTTCAATGTAGTGGTACTAATCATATCAGTCACTGAATAATAGACTGAGCGCAACTTCTTGAATGACGGCATGTTGGCGCACATTTCACTTGTTAAATTGGCCACTTGCGCACTTATATTCTCATTCGTCAACTTATTTTCCTTAATATATTCCGCATCAACTTGCAATCTAGCTAACAAAATAACTTCACCATCAGGCAAGCTTTCACCCCAAACCAAGGCATGCTTGATTAAATCATTATGCTCAAGCTGCTCTTCGAGTTCCTCAGGGAAGACTTTTTTGCCGTTATGCAAAACAATCATCGATTTGACGCGGCCTGTGATTTCCAGAACTTGCTTTTTAGGATCAAGATGTGCCACATCAAACGTTCTAAGCCAACCACTCTCTAAAAGCGTGTCTCTCGTAGCCTGTTCATCTTGATAATATCCAAGCATTGTGACATTTAGATCGCGTTCTTCTGGCTTACTATCCAAAGCAGGATAAGGATTAATTTTCACGAGAATTTCGCCATCTTCCCCTGCTTTTTCATTGTCGATGGCCATTGTTAAGCCACCTAAAGCTTGCCCAGAACTGCCTGCAACATTGTAGAAAGAGTTACAACCAGCGACAACCGGGGAGCACTCTGTTAGACCATAGCCTTGCAAAACATCGACACCTAATTCAGCAAAGAAATCAACTACCGCTTTATTAATTGGCGCTGCACCAGTGATACCGATAGCAAACTCGCCACCCATAGCCTCTAATACTGATTTGAACAATTTACGTCGAACATCGATGCCCAAAGCGCTTAATCCCTTGCTGAACTTTCTTAAAAGATTGAACAAGCCTAGCTTCTTGCGCTTACGCAGGGTGGTAAATATTTTCTTGTACAAAGCATCATAAACAGCTGGCACCCCAATTAACAGTTGCGGCCTATATTCAACCAAATTATTACTTAAGTAGCGCAAACCATCGCACATGTAAATCTGGCCACCTATAGCCAAAACACATTGCATACCACAGGTGTTTTCGAAGCAATGATGCAAAGGCAAAAGGCAGAGATGGCGCACATGTAAAGGCATCGATATAACACGCAAAAGGCCCGTTACATCACTGGTAATATTGTAGTGACTCAACATGACGGCTTTGCTGGTTGCCGTAGTACCTGAGGTGAACAAAAGTGATGCTAGGCTGTCTGGTCTTAAGTCTAAGTTCTTTAGCTTGTAGCCATTTTTTAGTAATTCTATGCCTGAAGCGATCAATTCATCCAAGCTAGTATAATCATACGTTCTAGCAGCTTCCAGCAAATTTGTCTGCTGCTTACTGTTTTCTCTAGCTAAAGACATATAGTACTTGTGCTTGAGGCAGGTAATTTTCTGAATATCTGCACCTAGCTTGCTCATGTAAGAAGCATCGCAGATCAAAGTATCAACATCTGCTCTTTTGAGAAGTGGTAACAATTCGCTCTCAGGTAAGAGTGGATCTAACGGTACGATCACGCCCAAATACATAACCGTGCTTAAATAGCTCAAACACCATGCATATGAATTGACGCCAACTACCGCTATTCTACGTTGCTTTAATTCTGTATCCTGAGCTTGTAAAGTTGCTGCTAGTGCTTGAATATCTTTTTCTGTTTCAGCATATGTTTTGTGGACAATCGTCTTATCGCGAGGATTTAAACGATATGAAAAAGCCGTCAAATCTGCATACTTAGCAAAAGCTTTACTATAAAGGTCAAACAAATTGAGCTCTGGATAATACTCTTTGTTGTAAATTTTCCCTTGGATAATTTCCATAAATTACTCCTTCGCAACCGAGCAAAACTATCTCCCACAAGCCCTATGCTTAATATTGGTGTTAACGTGTACGAGTAAGTTCAGAAATTATAACATTATCAGCGCCGCTTGCTTGCACTGCATAGCTCTTGTCCCGGCTGATAACTTGCAAATTAACTTGCGTTGGCTCAGATTTAGTTATTTCGGCACAAACTTTGTACAAATTCTTTGCCATTGTCTTCAATTCAGCTTCTTCAGGAACTGTTTTTACTACCACACGTAAACTGCTGATGTCATTGTTCAAAATGGCAACGCAATCACTAGTCGTCCGACCCTCTGCCAATAAATTAGGCTGCACTATTTCGCCCATTCTTGCTTGCAAGCTAACACTAACAGAACTAGCTTGAATGTATTTAGGTAATGTCAAAGCTACCAACAAAGAAACTGGCAAAATAACCAATCCGAGGGCTAACAATATCCGATTCTTCAAACTAACTTTTGGCACTTGGAGAAGATCGAATTTCATCATTTTGAGACGTGATACAGCTGACAAGCCATCATTCTTCTTCTCTTCCTTGCGCGCAATATTGTCGTAATTGTGCTTTGGTTTGACTGCCTTCTTGAGAGGAGAGTTGTCACCAACTTCCTGCCGCCAATAATTCATACGTTCTTCAAAAGGTGGCGCATCGCTGATTTTCTCGTTAGGGAACTTAGTAGTAGAGCCTGAATTAAGTAAATCAACAGCCGTCTTACTATCTGTCTTATCCCAACAAAAAATGCAACGTGCTTCGCTCTGGGCGGGATTTACCTGAATTAGCGAACCACAATTCTTGCAAAGGCCTTCAATATATGCCATTAATTAATCTCCTATTTTTGGGCATAACATACCCGTTTATAGCGCTTCAGCGTTTTTAATATTATAATAGTTGCATTAACTTAAAGCAAGAAATGAGGGCTTCCAGCCATGTCAAGCAATACAGATCAAACTAATTTTTGTGCCAAATTAGCCCCACTTTATGAGCCAGCGCTCGTTAAATTATACGGCAATGACCCAAACACACTCCAAGCATCTAAAGAACGTTACCAAGATTTATGTCAAGGCTATACTGCAACTTTTGATTTGGCTAACTTACAAAATGACAGTTTCTATTTTTTCAGCACCCCAGGCCGCAGCGAAATTATGGGTAATCACACAGATCACCAACACGGCCGTGTAATCTGTAGTGCCATCAGTCTGGATATAATCGCCCTAGTCAAGCCAATTTCTGAGCCTGTCATTCGTTTGAAATCGAAAGACTATAACAAAGTTGATGAAATTGACTTAAACGACTTAAATGTCCATGCCGATGAAATTGGCCACTCAGCTGCTTTAATTCGCGGTGTTTGTGCCAAATTGAAGGAGCTTGGCTATAAAGTTGGCGGTTTTGAATGTTATACAAGCGCCAATGTCCCAAGCGGTTCTGGCCTTTCTTCCTCAGCAGCTTTCGAAGTCATGATCATCAGTATCATCGACAAGCTCTATAATAATAATGTGATAAATCCGCTTTTGCGTGCCCAAATTGCCCAATATGCTGAAAATGTTTACTTCGATAAGCCTTGTGGTTTGATGGACCAATGTGGTTGCAGCTTCGGTGGCATGATCAAAATTGATTTTGCTAACAGCAAAGATGTCAACGTTGAGCAATTCAAAAATCCATTTGCAAACAGCGATTATCACTTAGTTATCAGTAAAGCTGGCGGTAGCCATGCCGATTTAACCAATGACTATGCCGATATTCCAGCTGAGATGCGGAGTGTTTCGCACTGCTTTGGCAAAAATGTCCTCCGGGAAGTTGCTGAAGCTGATTTTTGGCGTCGTTTATCTCAATTACGCAATCAAGTTAATGATCGTGCTTTGTTGCGTAGTATCCATTTCTTCTCTGAACAAGAAAGAGTGGAACACGCTGGCCAATGCCTAGCTAAAAACGATATTGCAGAATTCCTGAAGCTTGTGCAAGCTTCAGGCCAAAGTTCATGGCAGCTTCTGCAAAATATTTATAGCAATCAAAATCCACTTGAGCAGCCAATTAGCATTGCCCTAGCTGTTAGTGCGCATATTTTGAATGGCCAAGGTGCTTATCGTGTCCACGGTGGTGGCTTTGCCGGCACAATTCAAGCTTACGTTCCAGCTAATTTGCTAGCAGAATATAAGCAGACGATCGATGCTGTCTGCGGTGCAAATTCTGTGCTTGATTTACAAATTCGCCCGTACGGTGCTGTCTGCTTAGAAGATATTATTTGATGCCTATGGAATTAACTTTAGAGGCTAAGCAAAGGCTCTGTCAGGCCTACTTAAACTATCTTTCGCTTGTTGTCTGTCAACAGCAAGCTTGTGTAGCTTTTCAGCGCGGCGATACTCCAATCGGCGCACTCTTAATTAGTAATAAGACAGTTTCTGCATGGCAAGGAAGCTTAACTGCAAATCTAACGAAGGCTAATTGGCAAGCTATGCAAAGTTTCCTAGCCTTACCTGAATATCTGCGTTTGCAAGTTATCTGTACGTTGGCTTTGGAATGTTATGCAATTAGCAATAATTCTTGTGCGCAAGAAGCCTGGCTATTGTTGCAAAGCTATTTAAAGAAAGAGTCTCACTCTACTGAATCTATCGCATCTACTCAAGGCGCTGAGTCAGATGCAAGGTTACTAGATAGCCTCGATTTAGCGCTGTGCCGTAATTTGTTCGCTAGTTTCAGTCAATTAGATAAGTTTGAGCTAGCTAATCAACGTGAAAAAGAGCAGGCTGTTTTCGGGCATTGTGAGTGTTTAATTTTGGAAGCTGCGCAAGCTAAGCTAAAGACTAGACGCTTTAATAATTTCCGCCTCTATGTCAATTTAGAGCCCTGTTTGCTCTGTTCTTCAGCCATAATTACAGCTCAAGTTGGCGAATTATTCTATCTGCAAACTAATGCCAAGGCTGGTGCTGTTGAATCACAAATCAAGCTTCTAAGTTTGCCGTGGCTTAATCATCATGTTAAATTCACAAAACTAGATGCAAGCGTGTTAACGAGTATTACCAGTTTATGTTTGTGTGATTTCTTCCACAATCTAAGGCATGTAAATAAGCAAATGGGACAAGCTAAGAAACGCAAGGCACTCTATATGGAAAAGGATAAATTCAGTTTGCGTAAAGAAATGAAATAGTGTCCTTAATTATGTGAAGATGTGTGATGAATTAAGGGGGATAATTTATTGAACTTGGTCTCCCTTTTTTTCAGCTGGCGCATCACTTTATCCATAAGGCTCTTATAGCTATCTACAACATCATAAACAACATTATCGCCACTGATAGCCTTAAAGTGTTCTCTTGCGCAGTGAATCTTGGATTGCTCAATCAGACGAAGCTGCATAGATGACATGGATCCCTTGGTTTATGCTACGAAATAAATATGTTTCACCGTACCTTCATAGAATGCAAGCGCCCAGTCAGGGTTATACCTACCAACAGGTGTGGATATGTAAAATCCATCTGGCAACTTAACATAGACAGCGATGTCCTTATTAATATCAAGTTCGCTTGCAAAGTCACGCTCATTGGTAGAATCATAAACTATATGGTCATACAAATGATGCTTTACTTTCATTGCATTCACGCCGAGCTTACCTTTAATCGTAGGTTTGGTAAAAATATCTATTACAAGCCTTGGCTGCAGCTACTTGGCATTTTTGATGCTTGAATTGTAATATCATCGAACTTTTCATCTAGTATGTATTATCTATCAATATAAGATGAGGGAATGTTTTCTAATTTGGTAAACACTGTTTCCCCTATTTGGCCACGTTGAGACTGTCGTATTGATGTCAAAGGTCGATTAGGTGCGTGCATTTTAGGCTTGATTTATCAGGGCTTTTAGAGGGCTATCGTTAAAAGGTTTAAGGTGTGCTGTCTTTAGGTTGACTGCCGGTGGTTTTTAGGCGTGTTTTTGCAGTCTGTGGAAACTGGTCAACGGAAAAAGGTCGAGTGTACATGATAGATAACGTTAAAAGATGCACCCACTTGCACCCAGGGTGGTAAATGATAATTTGTCACTCTAGAAAACTCCTATTTTTCTTGCTAAATATGTGACGATGTGTTACACTTAATGACAAATAAAGGGAATGAAGTTCTCCCTAAGTAATATATTTACTTAAAACGCCTATTAAAGCTGATGACTTCTGCGATTAAATTAACGCAGATAGTGTCAGCTTTTTCTGCGTTTAAAGGAGGATTTTTATGTTGTTAAGTATTTCATTAATTCTTATCGTTGGTATGTCTATGGGCTGGATATGTCAGAAAATCAAACTGCCAAGTTTGCTCGGAATGCTGGCTGTTGGTATTATTCTGGGACCATATATGCTTCATTTATTGGACAGTAGCATTCTTGGAATATCGGCAGAGCTTCGAAAAATTGCACTTATTATTATTCTTACAAGAGCAGGTTTGGGTTTAGATATTTCAGGTCTTAAAAAACTTGGAAGGCCTGCTGTTTTAATGTGTTTTGTTCCTGCATCTTTTGAACTGGTAGGAATGATTCTGCTTGCACCAAAGTTTATGGGACTATCAGTCTTGGAAGCAGCTATTATGGGAGCTGTTCTTGCTGCGGTTTCTCCAGCAGTTGTAGTTCCAAGAATGGTCAGACTAATGGATAAGGGGTACGGAGTAAAAGAAGGAATCCCACAACTAATTCTTGCTGGTGCGTCAGTTGATGATGTCTATGTAATTGTTTTGTTTTCTACTTTTATTGGAATGATGCAAGGAGACGGGGTCTCGTTAATCAGTTTCGTTAATATTCCTGTTTCAATATTCTTGGGAATTGTAATAGGATTGTGGATTGGATTTCTGCTGGCATATTTCTTTAAGAAGATACATATCAGAGATACTTCAAAAGTGCTTATTATTCTTAGCATTTCATTACTGCTTGTGGTACTTGAAGATAAATTAACTACAGCAATCACATTTTCTGCCCTAATAGCAATTATGTTTATTGGAGTAGGATTACAAAAGAAAAGAGAAGTTGTTGCCAAAAGGCTTTCTGTAAAATATGGGAAATTATGGGTTGCTGCGGAAATATTCTTATTTGTATTGGTTGGTGCAACAGTCAATATTGGATATCTTGGAAAGGTTGGAGTAAAAGCGCTTATAGTGATAATAGGTGCATTGATGTTTAGAATGTTAGGTGTATTTATATGTCTGTTAGGTACGAACATCAAGGGAAAAGAAAGATTATTTATTATGATGGCATATACACCCAAAGCAACTGTGCAGGCCGCCATAGGAGGAGTACCGCTTGCTCTTGGATTTGCATGTGGTGATGCAGTGCTTACAGTGGCAGTACTTGCTATAGTACTTACTGCTCCACTTGGTGCGTTTGCAATAGATATATCATATAAAAAAATGTTGCAGAGAAATAGTGGGGTTAATTAGAAGTGTAGGTAGCAAAATTGTTATTTTCTTTACACACAGAACTCGATAAGTTCCAATTTGTCTACACCGCTTTAATCTTCTCATTTATCAATTCAATAAATGCTATCACAGTTGCTCCTATCATCGGAAGCCCATAAGGACTAAATAGAAAACCGATGACCAAGGCCCGATATACCTATTCCGACTTCTCCTTGAATGAAAGATGCTAACGCCCCAAATATGCAGAACACCATAACGATATACAGTAATGCTGTTCCTATACCAAGTAAGAATGTTAGAAAAGCAGTCAGAATTGATAAAACAAGACTAATCGAAAATAAGATAATTTTTAATATCCATCGCATACACTACCTCTTTTTCTCTTTGGTTTATGTGCTGCTTACAACCATTATTTTAGTCGATAGTGGCTCTAAGCAACACATAAACCATCAGTTTCTTCAGTTTTTAACTTTGGTAGAAGCTTCAAAACATTTGATTTTACTGAACTATTTGCCACTGTCATTATTATGATACGAAACCCTGCGGAGGGATCATATACTTCGATGTCATGCAGATCGGTATTATCTCCGACTAGTAGCCTGGCCATGATGGTAGCTATAGCGTGTGGTGTATAGTACTCTGCGTATTTAACGCCGCCTGCAGTATTGTAGTCTTTGATGAGATATTCAAAAATCGCAGCAAAAAAGTCATAATGCTCGTTAAATGCTGATTCAAAAGAGAAGTTAACAAGTTTGTCAACAAGGGCACGTGCAAACGGTGCACGCTGAGCCTCATCAGTAACGTATGGAGTGAGCTTTTCAAATAGCGGTATTTTTGTTTTCTCGGTAGTTTGTGTAGAGAAAATTTCTAAGTTATCGTTGGCGATAGATGTCATTGTTGAATCAAAAATAAGATCAAAATCACCTTTTGTCTGTTGATTCCACAGAATTGAAATGAGATGTTCAGGTCGTAAACTAGGAATATCCGGTGATAGTTCATCCAAAAGATCTGTTCTTTCATTTTCACTCATGGATGAATATGCAGTTTCCCATTCTTCTGCGTGTGCTATAACAGGGCTTAGTTTTTTAATTTCATAGCCGAACTTATCATTTAGGAATTTGTATAGGAACACTTGGGTGATGATTTTATATTCATTACCGTCATTACCTAATCCGTAAGATTAACAAGTAGCCTTGAGTTTATCAATTAGTTCTATAGTGTGTTCTTTAATTGTTTGATTCATACGTCCTCCATTAAACAGCAGCATATGTATCATTGTATTGGTTCATATATTGCCGCGAAATTTGTCTTTGAATAAACAGACGATCGTTATGATCTGTGCTGAAATTCAATTTATTTAAACTTGATGTTATTTGCGTCATAACGGTTTTTTCAAAATAAGCATCTTTTTTCAGGATGTCACTTTTGTCATAGACTTTATCATCGATGCTATTTTTTATGTTTGAAAGAAATATTACGATTTGCTCATCGTATGGTGCAACAATATCAGATTTACCTTCTTGGTGACGACTAGCATTTTCTTCTTTTATTCGTTTGTGTACACGCACAAACTTAACATCACCGTTATATTTAGTTCTAAGGGCATTGTTTTGCTTTTTTAGGACGAGCAATTTTTCATATATGTCATCCAAGGCTTTTGCTTCTGAATCATAGTCAGCTAAATCATCAATAATAAAACCATGTTCTCTAAAGCGTTGCATAAAAGCTTCTCGTAATGTTATATAAGTAGGATCATCCTGATCAATGTTAGTAGTAAAGGCTTGAATAGTTCTTTGCCATTTTTCTTTTAGTTCCTGTTCTGCACCAGTGGCTATTTTCATCTCCTCTGGTGTGCCTTTTAGTCTGAATTTGAATTCAATATCCAGCATAGCTTCATTAATTATATGGCGAGTTTCATCAGAAGTTGAAAAGGCTTCTTTTTGATTAATATTAGAAATGGCATGTTCCACTTCGGATAGCATCACCGGTAACTTTTCTATATTAAGTTGTTCCATTTGAGTTTTTAGCTCATCGTCTCCAAAAGTTCTGGCAATGTTAAAAGCTTCACGTATTGACAGCAAAGATTTACGAATCTCTATGAGATGATCTTTATCATCTATAGATGAAATCTGTGTAGAAAAAATTTCAGCATTATTCAAATCGAAATTAAATAAAACCTGTCGGGCTTTGTAAACGCCATTAAGTAAAGCTTGAGGATCTTCAATAACAGATTCAATTAAATTTTTACCGCCTATATCACCAGTTTCTTCGGGATTGTTGAATCTATTAAGTTCGTGCAGATAGGCTTGATTGGTTGCATCAAAATTATCTTTAATATTAGCAAAATCAACAACATAACCGTAGCGCATATCCTTTATATGGCCTGTTTACTCTGGTTAATGCCTGCAGTAAATTATTGTCTTTTAGGCGGCGTCCTAGATAAAGCCTTTTTAAACGTGGGGCATCAAAACCTGTTAGCAGCATATTAAAAACAATTAAAATATCAACAGTCATATTCTTTTTGAAATCTTTAACTGTTTGTTTGCGGGTTTCCTTATCGTCGGAATCAAATAAAATTAATCCTGCTCGCAAGCTGGAATTGCAAGACAGTGTCTTACTTAGTTCGCTTTGGATCTCATCAAAATAACTGAACATTTTTCTAGCTTGAGTGCTTGTTTCACAGATAATCATTGCACCTAGAGTCTGATCTCCTTCTTTAATGCGAAAACGATTAAAACCCGTGATAATGTACTGCAATAATTCTTTTACATATTTGTCGTGTTCAACTATTTCTGCCTTTGGTACTTCTTTTTTCTGAACAAGGTGCTCAATAGAATCGTAAATTTCAGATAGCTTATCACGATAAGCGGTTTCTATATCTTCACGTATGATTTTTAGCGTATATCCATCTTGAATTGACTTATCGTAGTAATAAGTGTGAATGTAATTACCGAAAACTTTCCATGAAGCCCGCTCTTTTTTTAGCAAAGGCGTTCCAGTTAAAGCAAGCTTTATAGAATCTTTATCGGCATCAAATAGATTTGCTAAAAAACTACCGGCCGGGTTATATCCACAATGGGCTTCATCTACAATAAAGATACGTTGTAAATTAGTGGCATATCCTGATAGATCTACCTTTGTTTGATCTTCAGCGAAGCGTTGAATATTAACAACAGTTATTTCACGGTTGCCTGAATTACCTTCAAGCGATTGTGTGGTACGAAATTGAGCCATCAATTCTGAGCGAGTATTTGTTGTTTTGACTTCAAGCCCTCGTGCTTTAAATTCATCGCTGGCTTGTTCAAGTAAATCTAGTCTATCCACAATAAAATAAAACTTAGCTACCTTATTATGTTTAGCAAAATAATCCGTCAATACGTCATTGAGATGATATGCTAGGGCAGTTTTACCGCTACCTTGTGTATGCCAAATAACACCAGATTTTATTCCTTTATGTATAGTTTCGCGGACTGCAAGTGCTGCAAACATTTGTTGATATCTCATGATGTGTTTTTGATCAGTTACTTCGGTTTTGCCGTCTACCTCTTTTTCGATATGTACATATGCTATGCCATAGTGAAGCAAAAATAAGAGACGCTCAGGAGAGCACATAGAAGTTAGTACACGGTTAGTTGGACTGTAGGTATCTTTATTCGTCTGATATTCTGGAGTAGTATGAATAACTTGCACATTAAAATCAGTGAGTATACGTTTTTCAACATCAAGATTTATTGCCTCATACGGGTAATCTGCGTTATATGGTGCTACCTTATCACCATGAGGATTATCTTCTCTAAACGTTGAAAATTTAGTGTTTTCTCTTGTACCGGTGCAATAAAATACACCTTGAATAGGTGTTATACCACCTTCAGCGTCATATTCCATATTGTTTGAAAATATCATCAGCTGAGTTATGTTTATAAACCTACGGAATTTACGGTTAGGGAAACGTTGCTGATTCATGCGCTTAGATTCAGCAACCATACCACCGATATTATGTGGTTTCTTAACCTCAACAAATGCAAGAGGTAGCCCGTTAATAAATAAAGTAATATCCGGTCTAAATTCATCTTGGCCATTTTTACATGTGAATTCTCCAGTGCAGTGGTAGACATTGTTTTCCGGATGATCAAAATCAATTAGACGGGTAGGAGAAACACTGATTAAGCGCTTATAAAAGCTTTTACCTAAATCGTCGTTGGCAAGTTACTGTTTAATTGAAGTTAATATTTCAAGTTCTTCACCTGCATGTTCAGGATTAAGTTTCTTAAACTGTTTCTTAAAAACGTTTATGAGAATATTGGTATCCCCATCAAAAGCAATACCCGAGTCTCTTTCTGATAATTTACCAGCATATTGATAACCCAAACGCGTTAAATGAACAAGAGCTGGCATTTGTACTCGTGTTGCTTCGTTAAATTCATTCTTTTTAGTTTGATTATATGCCATAATTTTTCTCCACATTGTAAGTAAGAGCTTACTTTTCTTTATTATCTTCCCTATTCTCAGCCACAGTCTCAAACAAGTCCTCCACCTTACAGTCAAGTGCAATTGCTATTTTCATGAGCACGTCCATACGTACCGTTTCATTTTTGCCCAATTTAGCGATTGAATTGCTACTGATACAGGCTTTTTCTTTAAGCTGTACTTTGTTCATATTTTTATCAATCAAGATTTTCCACAATTTGTTGTATTTAATTATCATTTTAGCTTGTGATTACTCCCCTCAAGTTATGTATGTAGCAATAAAGAAAGCCTGTAAAGCGAAACATTATCATTATCTTTGCTCATTATATGAAAATTGTCCGTTAATAACAAGATAATATTGGTGTTTGCCAATTTTTAGTCTTTTTATATTTTTGTTGCAACACATTCTTTGCCATAACAAAGCAATTAAAATCCTAAGAGTGTTTCAGAAATTCACTCTCAGTAATTTCAATAAAATTCGCCCACATTTCACCCATTCCCCCGCTACCATAGCTTCAGCTCCACATAAGTCCCTGCCTGCACGGAGTAAATGTAAACATGCAGATGCACTTTAACTTCTTCCTCGGATAAGTTCAAGCCCTGTTTCAAGGCCAAAGCATACAATTGCATCGGCACCTTGTAATGGTTCAAGAAGAACTTCTCTAAATTGGCCCGATCAGTTTGAGCTGCCTTACTCAAAATATCAGTCTTGTAGTCAACTAGATAAATCTCTTTATCAGTCCGCCACCAAAGATCAATCACACCTTGCACGCTTATCTCCAAATCTAGCCCCTGCGCCTGATCCATATTGTGCAATTGGTCGGCTAGCCCCTTAGAAATAAGCTCTGGGAAGTAATCAACGAATTTAACAAGGGGCCATTGCATAACAAACGGGAACTCACGATAAATCGCCTTAGTTTCCTTTTGGAGTGCAATCGCCAAGTCCTCATATAGTGACCTAAATTGCCCAGTTTCAGCTGACTCTAAATAAATAGCCGCCAATTTAGGCATAACGTCAAGCACAATTTCTTTGGCAGCCCTAGGGATAATGTTTGAGTCTACTAAGTTGTCTAGTTGCTTCGTCAAAAGCGAAATTAAGCTCTGTACAGCGTTTTTGCCGCCATTTCCTTGTTCGTGAATTAATGTCGCTAAGCTATTCAAATCTACAAACTGTAAGAAGCGGTGGATCAGGGTGCCTCTGTCGGTAGCTGTGAAAGTCAGTTCAGCTATTTGAGCAGCTTGCTTCATGGAAGGGCTATTAAGCATTGTTGAAGCAGAATCGCACAAATTGGCAAATTCCGTCACAATTTTAGCGCTTTTAGCTGCGCTTAAAGGCAAATTTTCAGTTTCCGCTGGCTCAGATTTAGGCTTTTTGGCATCAGCTTGTTTTAGTTTGGTTAATTTAGCTTTAGGTGCAACTAAGTGTTTAATCTCACTGACACTGTATTTCGTATTATAAGGTGTTAATGCACTCGCCAATTCCACCTCAACTAGCCTATTAGCATTAACTTGTAATTGTAATCTCTCAGGTTCTGGCAAGCTTGCACTTAAATCCGTGCCTGCCAAACTAGAAGCTAACATAGAATTTGGACGAGCTGCTTTTAGGTCGTTTGCCTTCAACTTGTTCAAATTGGTCAGCAAGTTTTTGACCTGCGTCGCTAAAATTGTTTGCGTCGTAATATCCCAGTAAAGTGGCGTTTCTGCCTGTTTTTCGCCTGAATTTCGTTTGTTGTCCACTTTACAGATGGCTGTTTCACTTAGCAGTTTGGCCTGTTTTAAGACATTTGGTTCTTTTAGCACCAAATCTCTATATTCGGCCGTCAGATTCTCAACTTCCTCTTTATTTTCTTCTTTAGCTTCTTCATCAGTCGTTTCTGCGTTTGCTTCCAACTTAATTTGGGCGTATTTATCAGCAATGTTGGTGTATTTAGCTAGCGGCAAATAAATTTTAGCAAGCGTCAGAAGCCAAGTTTCGCTCGTCAAATTCTCTAATTCATAATAACTAGCTCCATTTTTAGAATTTAGACTCACATTATAAGTGCGAAATTGCCAAGCCAAGTTAAGTAAATCAGCATAAGTTTTAGCCTGATAAATTTCAGCTAATTGCAATTTAGACGCCCGGTAACCAGCGCCCGCACTAGCGCTATCATCAGCGCCGTAATTAGCTCTCTCTACAGGCAAAGCATTAGCGCCATCATCAACCATGTAACCAGAGCCATTACCCGCTAAAGTCATAGTCGTGGCACAAGCATCATCACTAGCCCTGTTGCTAGCCTCGTCGCTAGCCAAATTATTAGTCAGCTCATTCACGTAAAGATACAATTTGCCTTTAGCGCGGCTGAAAGCCACATAGAGCAATCTGAGTTCTTCGGCGTATATCGCCTCTCGCTCAGCAATTTTTAGTGCAAGTTCGCTCATACTCACATATTGCACAAGGCCATTTGCGACACTATCTTTCAGCACAAAGCCCAAAGTATCGGCATAGTTAATCTCATTGGTCCTAAATTTAAGCTGGTAATCTAATCCCGCTATGAAAACATAGTCAAATTCCAAACCTTTTGCAGCATGGAACGTCAACAAATTCACACTAGTTCCAAGCTTAGGCATGTCAGCTTCCAACATGATGGCACTTGCAGTTGGCATAGCAGTCAAAAGATTAGCCAAGGTTGGATAAGTGTACAGCTTATTAGTCTGCTTCACTAGGCGGCGTAAAGCTAATAAAGCACTTGCCTGTTCAGCGAGCATATCAGAGTTAAGGGCTAGCTGTTTCAGCTTGATCTCACTAAAAATCGTTTGCCAAGCTGCATTGAAGCCAAGTTCATTAAATAAATCCTGCCACCTATAAAGCTGCTCCAAATCAAGCTCTAATTTGCTGGCAAGTTCAGGCTGGGTAAACTTCGCATAGTCAACCAAAAAGTCAGGTATTTGTTCTGCCAAAAATTCACTTAACTTGCTTGCCTTAAACTGTATGGCCGCCAGGTATAGATCCAACACCTGATGATATGGCAAATAATGCAAATTTTTGAGTAAACTCACCTGTTCTTCACTCAAACTACTAGCATGCTTGAGGGCAAATTGGCTGTAATCTTCTAACGCTGCCTTAATTTCCGCTATCTCGGCTAAGCTCAAAGGTGCCAGGACATAAGTTGCAGTTAAATAGCTCGTAATTGTTTCATCGTCAGAAGCATTCGTCAAAGCCTTAACCAGGAAATACAATTCCAAGGCTGCCACTGTCGGCGCACTTGTCGTTTGTTCAGTATCATCATTTTTGCCTTTAGCTAACGTATACGGCAACTTGCTCTCAGCCAAGGCCTGTGCAACTTTGGCTAAAGTGCTGTGTGAGCGTGCTAAAACAGCGATGCTTTTCCCTTCAAGTTGCGTAGGCTCACTTAAAATTTGTTTAATTTCACTAGCGATCAGATACGGCTCACAAGTTTTGGCGTTTAAGTCAGCACTTAATAACGCGTCCTTGTCACTTAATTCTGAGGCTAAAAGTGTCTGTAATTCATCAATATTGTCAGGTGCTATATCACTCTTACAACTAGTAATTTTCACAACTGGCTCAGGTGCTAATTTTTGCTTGGCAAATTTGGGCGCAGCTTGAAAGTAATGTGCATCTTTGATGTAATCAAAGCTAAAAAGTTCAGGTTGAAAGAGCGCCTGGAAAATCTCGTTACAAAATGTCAAGATACCAGGCAATGAACGATAGTTAGTATTGAAATTAACTAAAGTCCAGATAGGCGAATCTGTTGCAGTCGAACCTATCTGTTTGGCTAAATTGACCTTGCTCTGAAAGTTTGCGAGTTTAGCGTTTCTAAACGCATAGATACTCTGCTTGATATCGCCGACAACGAACAAATTGTCTTTGGCCAATTTTTGCAAAATCGCCTCTTGAATATTGGACGTGTCTTGATATTCATCGACATATATTTCCTGATAATGCTCTTTACAATAATCGCTAACTTTCTTAGTTTTCAGCAAAGTATAGGCCGTCTGCTCTAAGTCTGAAAAATCCGCTACCTGTTTTTCTTTTTTCAAGTTCGCATAAGCGCCATCCAGAGCTAGCAACAATTCTACCCACAGCATATTTTTTTGCTGCTGTTCTTTGGCTAAATATGTTTCTTGGCCTAAATCGAAATTGAGCAGGTTCGGCTGAATATTGCTGAATTTGTTGATTTCGGTTTGGCTGATAATTTTAATTTGTGGCGCAATTAACTGTAAAATTGGTCCGACAAACTTAATATATTGCTCGCGGAGCAATGTTTCAGTTGCATCAGCAGCTGTTCGTGCGTTAAATTTGAACGGTTTCGACCCTTTCTTGTCGGCAAGTTCAGGCGGCACGGCTAAGCTTTGACCAAAGGCAACAACTTGTTTGTATATGTCATAAACTTGCGTATCTGGCTCAAGTTCTAAGTCTACCGCTGCCCTTTCACCTTTGCTGAAGCGCTGTTTAACATTAGCTAAGCTATTAAATTGGGCTAAAAGCGGGGCTAAATGGCTTTGAATTTCACTAATTAGATAGATCAAATAATTAGTCACTTCTGTTCTCTCATCAGGGCTAGCTGCTTTCTTCACAAAACAAGCGCCCGGTAAATGCGTCCTTAAATAATCTGCCTTTACATTAAAATAAGTAAAAGCTTGCTCAAGTTCCTTTAAGAAATAGCTATATTCCGGGGCTAATTGCAAATTTTCCGCTCGCTTATAAGCATAGACGGCTGCGTCCTCTAGTTTTTGCATGTAGTCTGGATAGCTTCTAAACTGTTTGTAGGTTGATTTTAGAACTGAAATTAGGTTCGTCAAATCTTTAGTGGCCCGAAGCTGAGCTAATAGCAAAAGCCACGTTTGCTTGAAATTCTCGCCTTGTAAATTCATCTGCAGACATAGTTGCTTAAATTCATTGTTAGCCTGCTCCGTAAAAGTCGTCTCTGAAAGCTCATCAGGCAAAATATTCGTCAAATTCTGACTAAATTGGCCCCAATCAAGCATGGCATTGGTGTTGATGACTTGTAGCACGTAATCTAACACTCTTTGACAAGCTTGCTCCAACAACGTGTCGCTCACTTTCTCATCGGCAATCTTTGCCTGCTTAATTTCATTGGCCTGCAAGGCAATCCCACCATCTGCTAAATCAGCTGCATCAGCAATTAATTGCTTACAAAAGGCGTGAATGGTTGAAATTTGGGCAAAAGCTAGTTCACTTGTCGCTTGACTCAAAGTAGTCTCAGCCGTCTGACAAACATCTAAGCCCAAACTCTCACGTTCAGAAAGAGGCATTTCTAAGAAAGCTTGCCTAATTTGAGCAATTTTGTCTAGCAAGGCTGTCTGCATGTTTTCACTGGCTTTTTCTGTAAAAGTCAAGATCAGCAATTTGGCTAAAGTAGTTTCTTTAGCTAAAACTCGGCACATGATTCTTTCTGTCATCGTGTAAGTTTTGCCAGAACCAGCAGCTGCCGAAACGACAATATTGCCTTTAGGTAAAGTGACAGCCTTATATTGTTCAGCATTTAGTTCTAGTTGCTGTAAGCGCCATTTCACAATTGAATTCAGCTGTTCACTCATCTAAATTCGCCTCCTGATTTAATCTGTTTTGCCAAGCTTGCAAAGCTGCCTCCAACTTCGTTAAAGCGCTGTTTTTCTTGCCTTTGCTATTTGCTCTTTCGCTTGCCATATAGCGATATGCGCCACTGGCAAGGTCATATTTAGCTAGGCACTGAAATGGTAAATTCCCCGTTCCATCAGCTCCTAAAATCGGCAGATAAGGGAATTTGGCGGCCAAAATATCAACTAAAGAGGCCTGACTCAAATGCAAACTATAATCTGCTAAATCATTCAAAAGTTGGCTATTTCTAACAAAATCAGAACTAGTTAGCTTGAACTTATCACTTGCCTTATCTTCTTTGCACACTTCAAGTTTAGCGATTAATTCATGCGCATTTCTAGACAGAGCAAAGAAGTTTGGCCCTAAGTCTAGCGCCTTACTAGCTAGGCCAGATTTGGACTTATTCACGTACAAATTCTTCAAATAAAGATAACTCGCCTGGCTCACTTTAAGCTTGTTATTTACTAAAGCCGTGTACAAAGGCATCTGCAAGTCAAAGCCGGCTAATAAGCGTTCGTAGTCAAATTTTGTAGAGCCTGTCTTGTAATCAATAACAGCAAAGTCTGTCGCTTGGAAATTGCTATCAAAAGCTGTGTCCACCCGGTCAATCTTACCAAGAAGCTGCGCGGCCTTACAAATTGCAACTTTATCTGAAATTTCCATCTTATCCAAAATTGTTGCTTTATCTGAATTTGCTGTTTGGGCCAAATCGGCGCTCAGGCTAGCGATTAAATTCGAATCTGCTAAAGGTAACTCAAAGCGTTTCTCTAAATATGTTGGTAGCGTGTATTCTGCATCTTGTCTCGTCTGGCCCAAAATATTTTTCAAGCTATATAGCGCTTGATCAATGAGCTGCGGATAAAGCACCTCTTGATAAACCAGGCTGTTTAGATCCAGCTTCTCGCCCCGTGTTTTCTCCAGATTTTGCCAGATTTGTTGAACGAACATGCGTTTAGTAGCCTGCTTGGCTTTGAGAGTTTCCAAACTAGCGGCCAAATTATTGAGGCTAGCTTGTTCAACGCGCTCAGATTCAGTCTGCTTCATAAACTCCAATAAGCTGATACTCGGTTGGTAATCGTAAAGATACGGTGCTGTCAGCGCCTGATAAATCTTAGCTATCTTGGCTGTCATGTCATTTGTTTTAGATAAAGGCAAAGTTGCTGTAAAAGGTTCTTTCAGGCTGGTTTGTAAATAAGCTTGCAAAGCGGAAATATCTAAAGTTTGTGCCAATTCATTTAGGTGATCAATGTCTATCGCCTGTTCACTTAATTTGTAGCTCGTTAAATAGAATGTCTTAACGGCTAATTCGGCAAAAGCATGCAACAATATGCCGTAGTTACGGGCAGATTTGGATATGCTGTTAGCTTCTTGTAAGCCTAAAAGGTAGCGGCAGAAAAAGACGAATGGATTTTGCCGATATGTTTCAAGCTGGTTGATTGAAAATGTATAACGGTTAGCTAACAAACGTTTAAGCAAGGCAAAATCAAGTTGTTTCTCAGATTGTTCCATCCTTAACAAGTTTATTTCCGACCCTAACTGCCACTCTGTTTCTATATTGTTACTAGCGTCTGTCATAGCTTCCGTTAGAGCCTCAGTCGTGGCATTTTCCTTAGTTTCTGGCATGACATCTGTCGTAGTCTCTGGCGTTGGCTCTGGCGTGACTTGATTTTCAGGAACAGAAACTTCTTGGAGGGCCTGACAAGTTTGTTTAGCAAAGTTGAGAAACTCCAAAATTGCCAAACGGAACTTACGCTTCGGATACATTTGTTCACTTACGGCACATAATTCATATGCTGACAGATAGTTATGCCACAAAGTTTGCCAAGTTTTAGACTGTTTTACAGCCTGCTTAGCTTGCAAATCCAGCTTAGCTAATTGCTTAATTAACTCGCTGTTAGCCTGTAAATAATCACTACTTAATAAAGCCTTTGTCGTTGTTTGCTTATGAGTTAAGCTAGCTTCTGCTTCATTTAGGCTATCTTTCGCTTCATTCAGGCTATCTTTCGCTTCATTCAGGCTATCTTTCGCTTCATTCAGGCTATCTTTCGCTTCATTCAGGCTCTCATTCGCCACATTTTGCACTTCAACACCTGGCAGGCTGGCAAGCTGCATCGGCCAAGTATTGGCTTCATTTGTAAACTGACAGATTGTCACTTCAGCTGGCAGAATTAAGTTCGCATACAAAAAGCATAATAGCTGGCGTTGACTAGCTGAACTTGTATCAAAGGCTGAAATTGCATTGTTGAACGCCAAAGCGTTTCTAGTCTTTCCTAACTCAGCTTCATAGCTAGCTAACAATTCCAAATCTTCTAAGCTAAATACACCTGACTGCATCTGATTAACCAAATCATTTACTTGCGCAAAGTTAATTAAATAAATCACCTTAAAGCGCATGTAAGCAGCTTTTTCAGCCCCACTCACCCAAATTTGAAGACCAAAACTTGGTAAGAGATTAAACTCCATAGTCTTAAAGTCAAGTTCCAAGCTATTAAGAAAGTCAATCAAGCTTTCATGCTGTAAGTCATAACTGTATTTTAATAGCTCGCCATAATGCTTGATGAACTTCTGAAAAGCTGCCTGCAAAGTCTCGCCAGCTTGTCTTAATAAAGCGTTTTCACTATTAGTTAAATCTTGGCTTAGGAGATATATGCGTTCAGCTAGTGCGCTGTCTTGTAAATAGCGTAAAATGGCCTTTAGTCTTTCGCCGCGCGTTTTCGCTTTTTGCAAATTTTTTTGCAATTTGCTAAGTGGCCACAGTATTTCTTCGCTTATCTTGCCAGCTTCTACTTCCATTAGGCAATCTAAACTGTTTTTTGCTAGATCTATAGCTAAAAAATCAGTAAGTTTGCGAAACGGGCCAAGCAATCTGCGGTAGTTCAAGTCATGGCTCAGTAGGTAATTTTCATAATTTGCCAAATCGTAATGTTTATTTTTCCACAAAGGCGAATGCAAAAAGGCTAAAACCGTCTCTCTATTCAAGCCATATTTGAGTATCTGCCATAGTTTATCCAAATAGCTGCTCAAAATAGAACTTTGGGCCTGTTCTTCCGCTAAATATATTGGCAAATTAAAGTCTGCTGCAACGCTCAAAAATTCCGCACTATCCTCAGCGTAGTTAGAGAATAAGATGGCACAATCTGAGAATTTGTTTTTTGCATTTGGCCCAGTGCAATTTAATTCTAGTTCGCGCAAAATTGCACGATAAATGCTTAATTTGTCGCTTGTTTGTTTCAAATTTAGCTGCCTGTTTAATGGCGCTGGCCACTTGGCTAGCTTAGCTTGTTCAGGCGCTAATTTAGTTCCGTTATTAAGCTCGCATGTAGCTTTTTTGGAAGTTTGAAAGGTAGCCTCAAGCGCCGTCTTCTGTACAGCTTCACTGGTAGCTTGTGGGACCTGTAAATCACAGAGTTTAGCCTCTATTGCTGCCTGATTCAAATCATAATTTGGGATAAGGTATGT
Organism: Amygdalobacter nucleatus; assembly: GCF_029167365.1. Classification (NCBI taxonomy): domain Bacteria; kingdom Bacillati; phylum Bacillota; class Clostridia; order Eubacteriales; family Oscillospiraceae; genus Amygdalobacter; species Amygdalobacter nucleatus. The sequence goes on along the minus strand of NZ_JARFNM010000001.1, from coordinate 369,295 downwards.
GCATTCTAATTTACCTAATGCCGGCAAGCTTAATAGTTCCAGGCACGCTCTAATTCCCGCTTGATACACATTGGCAGCCTTAATAGGTAAATGTTGAAAGAAATCTAAGCACTTGTCGCTGCCTAAATTACGCAAATTAGGCTGATAATAGTAAGAATAATTGGCTTGGACAAACTCAAATTCAGCTCGTAAAGTTGCTATTTTGGGATAATTGGCAGCAATATTCGGCAAGCTGACACTCAAGCATAAATCCACGCCTAGCTTAGATAGTTCCTCTAAAAGCGTCCATTCTTGACGGGTAATAAAATTATCTTCTGCAAAGCCGTAAAAATAGAAAGCACTGTTATCTAAAAAGCTTAAGCGTTTTAAGGTTGCCTCGAAGCTGTCACCCTGTTTTTCTTTAAATTGGCGATACTGTTTCAGCAAATTAATTAAGGCGGCAACTATGCCAACTGAATCGGTTAAATTCTCAGTCTCTAATGCCGTCTGATAAGCTGTACTCAAATCTTGTAAAGCGGTCAATTTCTTACGAAGCTTGTCAGCTTTGGCCGTCTTAAATTTGGCTAAAGCTGTAATGATGTCTGTTAAATTCAGCTGAAAGCGCCTTAAATCTGCTTCTGTGGTCAGCAATTTCTGCATGTATTCTGGCTTATGGAAGAAGCTCGACAAGGCTGCATAGTTAGCCTCTTCTTGGCTAGCTTGTTCTGATTTAATCGTCTGCACATGGATGTAAACTAACAAGCTGGCTAATTCATTGCTGACAGCTTTCATTTGGCACGCTAAAGTTTCTTTGAACAAGCGGTATGCGAGGCGTTTAATCGACAGAACTTCGGTAAAAAATAGTTGTCCACCAGCTTTGGATAATAAGTTCTGCTCTAACAGTAATTTACGGTTTTCTGGGACTATCACAAAAATAGGCTTAAACTGCTTCTTCTGCCTTAATTGGCAAACTGCATCAGTCATGTAATCAAGTATCTGAAATTTATCTGCTCCGGCTACGATGTGCATATTGGCTGCCCTGTTTTTTGACTTAATTATAGTGCTTATTGGGGAATTTGACACACGGACATGAAATGCAAAAAGGCTATGGTATTGCCTGTTGTCATTTGATTAATGTAAAAAGAGAGGTTTTACCCTCTCTTCACTTTAATGCTCCACCTTTAACGGTAGCCAGACACCTATATCAAAAATAGTTAACCATCTTTCTTCCTAACAAACGTGCCGGCTGGTAATTTGGGCCAATTGGCAGGAATTGCAAGATAAAACATTTCTTTAGCATGGCGGATTCTAGCTTGTTTACGACCATTAGAATCATAGAGAGCTTCAACTTGGTATGTCAAAATCGGACCTCTTGGCAACACAAACTCCAACACCTCACCAATGTCAACGAAATTACGCTCCTCCAATAAGGCATAGCGACCAACTGGCAAAACTCCCTCTTCCTCAAGCTCATGCGTGGCATCATCTAACAATTCTAACTTCTTAAGCTCACGCTGCTTCCTTTTGCCTAAGCTAGCTGTCTTTACTACAAACTCCTCCAAAGGCATTAGGCCAGCTTCAGGACTTGCAAATTCACTTGCCTCTAAATCACGCATAACAATGCCGGCTATTGTCGCTTCTTTCTGGTAGCTCTCATCTTTCGCCACCTGCGCTTGTTCTTGTGGAGCTTTGAAGTAAAAACCTGTCCCATACTCACGATGCGTCATCTGCTTAAGCTCATTCAAGCATTCAGGCTCAAACACATAATGTTCAGGATCAGCTAGATAGCTATCCAAAGCCTTACGATAAGCACGAATAGTCATAGCCACATAGTAAGCACCTTTCATGCGACCCTCAATCTTAAAGCTAGTGATACCAGCTTCCACCATCTCTGGGATATGCTCAATCATGCACAAATCTTTGCTGGACAGAAAATACGTCCCGTGCTGATCTTCTTCTAATGAGAACTGATAATTTTCCTCTGGCTTTTCGCCGTTATGTAAAGTCTTTTGCAAACGCTTCTGCTCAATTAATTTATATTCCCAACGGCAAATTTGCGCACACTCCCCTTGATTAGCCCCACGGCCAGTCAACATATTAGAAAGCAAGCAACGACCAGAATAAGCCATACACATTGCCCCGTGAACAAAGGCCTCAAGCGTCATATCAGCTGGAATAGATTCAGCAATACTCTGAATATCTTCCAAAGACAATTCGCGTGCCAAAACAATGCGCTTTGCGCCATTGGCCCACCAAAATAAGCAGCCTTGGGCATTAGTTGTAGATGCTTGAGTAGAAATATGTTTCTCTAATTCTGGCGCTAATTCATTGAAACGTAGCAAGACACCAGGATCTGAAATTATCACGCCATCTGGCTTGAGTTCTTTTAGGAAATTAATATACGAATCCAATTCCGCCATATGTGAAGGATGGGCCATGATATTGCATGTGATATACATTTTAACGCCATGCTCTGTGCAATATTGTCTAGCCTGAAACATCTCATCGGTGGTGAAATTTTTGCTAAAAGCACGCAAGCCAAACGCCTGACCAGCCATGTAAACAGCATCAGTGCCATAGAGAACAGCCGCTTTCAACTTTTCCATATTGCCAGCTGGAGCTAATAACTCAATTGGTCCACGCCAAGCACCACGCTTTTTTTGCATGCTTAAATCCTCTCCTACTTAGCTTAATTACCGTTTAGTGGTTCCAAGTATTTCTCAATATTAGCCTGATGTTCCTGCAAAGTATTGGCAAACACGTTGCGACCTGTCTTACCAGCTGCACAGAAATAGAGATAATTTCGACTTTCAGCTGAAGTGTCTGGATACAAAGCTGCTGAAATTGCCTCAGCGCCAGGATTACAGATAGGGCCTGGGGTTAAGCCTGGATTTTTGTAAGTATTGTAGGCTGACTCACGATTCAAATCATTATCTTTGACCAAGAACACAGGCTCCAATCTCTCTTGCTGTCTCAGATAGTTAATCGTAGCACACGACTCTAAAGCAATACCCTTAGCCAAACGATTGCTAAAAACACGGCTAACTTTGTACATCTCTTGCGAAACAGACGACTCTTTTTGAATGATACTAGCTAAAATTATCACCTGATCCATCGTCATGTTCAAAGTGTTAGCCCGTTCATAATACTGATCTAACAGCTTGTAATGTGTATTGTTAAGTAGCGTACTCAAGATACTAATCTCGCTCGCATTGCAATCGAAATAGTATGAATCTGGGAACAGATAGCCATCTAACAAGAAATTGCGGCCTGGAGTACGCTTAATGCCATCCAAGAAATCAAAATGTTCAAACTTTTCTGGTGAATTCATCAGTTTGTCCATCTTGGCCTCATTGAATGAAATACCTGATTTACGCAAAATATTCTTAATATCAATATAGGTACTGCCTTCTGGGATAACAACTAAGACCCGATCAGGCTTCAAAGTCAATGTAAACATCAGCTCATCATAGCCCATATTTGGTCTTAGATAGTGTGTGCCGTATTGGTAGTTACCATCGAAACCGTTCAACTTAGACAGAACCTGAAAAACCGTCTTGGACTTAATTAAGCCCTGACTCTCCAACTTAGCCGCTATCTGCTTACTTGCATCACCAAAGTCGATGAAAACAGGCTTCAAGCCTTCTTCACCTTTGATAGGCACAGCATAAGATAGAGGAATTTTCTTCTCTTTTTTCCAGGCCTTAAGCTTCTCTTTATAAGCTTTAAGCTTGTTCTCTTCCAACTTAGCCAGCTCAGCCTCACTCAGCTTATGCTCGCCCTTTGCTTCACGTTTCTTGTCTGCTAACTCTTTAGCAAATTGCGTATCAACCTGATCTTGAATGAAATCCTGTTGCTTGGCAATCTGCTCCATATAGTCATAGCGTGTCTTTTGCTTAAGCACGACTCTATAACCAAACATCAAGCCAAATACCACAGCTATCAACAAAAGACAAACAATAAATAAACCACTAAAAGTTGTTCTTATTTTTCTAGAGAGCATTTTGCTTCCTTTCTCTTATAGCCAGGCTAGCTAAAGTTAGCAGTCACTAAATTACTTTGTTTTCGCGCGTTGTTTAGCTCTTAAGTCAGTGCTCAAAATCTTTTTACGCAAACGAATATTTAACGGTGTAACTTCAACCAATTCATCATCATTGATAAGTTCAAGGCATTGCTCCAAGCTTAAATCCATACGACCTGTCAATCTCAAAGCATCATCTGAACCAGCAGCACGCATATTTGTAACGTGTTTTTTCTTGCAGACATTGACTACAACATCTTCTGGCTTTGGTGTCTTACCCACAATTTCACCTTCATAAACCTGAACACCAGCATCGATGAACAGAACGCCACGTTCTTGCGCATTGTAAAGGCCATAGGTAACAGCTTCACCAGTCTCCCAGGCAACAATCACACCATGTTTACGTGTTTCAATTTCGCCCTTCCATGGCTCATAGCCACTAATTAACGTGTTCATAACACCATTACCACGTGTATCAGTCATGAACTCAGAACGATAACCAATTAAAGCACGGGATGAAATATGGAAAGTCATGCGTGTATAGCCGTTTTGAATTGGATGCATGTCCTTGAGCTCACCTTTACGCTCACCCAACTTTTGAATAACAGCGCCCACATAATCGTCCGGCACATCGATGAACAAGTCTTCCATTGGCTCCAAAACACCCTCATCTGTATGCTTGAGAATAACTTCTGGCTTACCAACTTGGAACTCGTAACCTTCACGGCGCATTGTCTCAATCAGAATTGACAAGGACAACTCCCCACGTCCCTTAACTATGAAGCGATCTGGTGAATCAGTGTATTCCAAACGCATAGCCACGTTACGTTCCATCTCTTTCTCCAAGCGAGCGGATAAGTGACGGCTCATCAAATACTTACCATCTTGGCCAGCAAACGGGCTGTCGTTGACCATGAAATTCATGGCAATTGTTGGCTCTTCGATTGCAACGAATGGCAACAATTCAACATTTTCATTTTCACAAATCGTATCACCGATATTGATATTCTCAATACCAGCCAAGCAGACAATCTCGCCAGTTTCAGCTTGTTCTATTTCTACTTCTTTCAAAGCCATGTAACGCATCAATTTGTTGATACGTGCTTTTCTAACTGTACTTTCGCCAAAACGCCCAACGATAATCTCTTGACCTGTCTTCAAAGTACCTTGGTCAATCTTACCAATTGCCAAACGGCCAAGATAAGCATTGGCCTCGACGTTAGAAACTAAAAGACGGGCTGGGGCATTCGGATCGCCCTTTGGAGATGGCAACTTTTCAACAATTGCGTCCAACAACGGCAAAATATTCTTGGCTGTACCGTCTTTGATCTCCTCTGGTGTTAAAGCAGCCACGCCGTCACGACCGGATGCATAAATAACTGGGAAATCCAACTGTTCATCGCTAGCTTCCAAGTTCATGAACAACTCATAAACTTCATCCAAAGCACGAGCCGGCTCAGCGCCTGGGCGGTCGCACTTATTGATAACAACCAAAGCTGGCAATCCCATATTCAGAGCCTTGGACAAAACGAAACGTGTCTGAGGCATTGGGCCATCGAAAGCATCAACGATCAAGATAACAGCATCGACCATCTGCATGATACGCTCAACCTCACCACTGAAATCAGCGTGGCCTGGCGTATCAACAATATTTATACGTGTTTTGTCATATTGAATGGCTGTATTCTTAGCTAGAATTGTAATACCACGTTCACGTTCCAAGTCGTTGGAATCCATCACACAATTGCTGACAGTCTCGTTATCACGGAAACTGCCTGATTGCTTCAACATAGCGTCAACCAAAGTCGTTTTACCGTGGTCAACATGAGCAATAATAGCGATATTACGTAAATTAGCTTGTGATTCACTCATATAATGTTCTTCTATCTATCCTCTATCTAAAATTTATTACATTCTTCTAAAAAAGCGCGAGTCCCCTAAATAGCAAGGACTAACAATTTAGTCTATCATCAGCTCTATGGCAGGACAATAAATAATTTGTTAAATGCAACTAGCATTTACGCTAAAAAGGCCCGATTATTGGTCCTTTCGCTTGCGTTCACGCAGCATGAAACGAATCGGTGTGCCTTGGAAATTGAAGTTCTTCCGCAAATGATTCTCCAAATAACGCTCATAGCTGAAATGTAAGAGATTAACGTCATTCACAAACAGCACAAACTGAGGTGGTTGAATGGCAACTTGCGTAGCATACTGAATTTTGAGATGACGGCCTTTGTAAGATGGCGCCTGCATCAAAGCCTGAGCTTCACCGATAACCTCATTCAAAATACCTGTACTTACGCGCAAGCTAGCAGCTTGATATAAATCGGTAATTGTGGCAAAGACGCTATCAATATGGAAACCTGTTTGCGCTGAAATATAAATAATTGGCGCCCAAGGCATAAAGCTGAACTTCGTCTGTAATTGCTTGCTGAACTCATTCTGATTCAGCTGATTCTCTTTCGCCAAATCCCACTTATTCACAAGGAAGGCACAAGCTTTGCCTGCTTCTAAAGCTAAGCCCGCTATCTTAGTATCCTGTTCGCCAGCGCCTTGCACAGCATCGACCATAATTAAGCAAACATCAGCTTTCTCGATACTAGCAATCGCTCTAACAATTGAATAACGCTCAATCAAATCGTCAACCTTACTCTTTCGGCGCATACCAGCTGTGTCTATGAACAGATAGTCTTGATCTCCATGTGTGACCATCGTCTCAAGTGCATCTCTAGTCGTACCAGCAACACTGGAAACAATGGCTCTCTCCTCACCGCACAAGCGATTCAGAAGTGAGCTTTTGCCGACATTAGGCTTACCGATAATTGCCACTTTTATAGCCTGCTCTGAATCATCATTCAAATCGTTCTCTGGCAAATCAGCACAGACAGCATCCAACAGATCGCCAACACCTAAGCCATGTGCAGCTGAAATTGGAAAAACTTGTTCAAAACCTAATTGATAAAAATCATAAACTTCAAGCGGTACCTGGCCAGGGTTATCGCATTTGTTGACAACGATAACTACGGGTTTGCCACTTCTATGCAAAAATTCAGCTATGTCCTGATCAGCTGCCTGCAAACCGCTTCTAGCATCGACCATGAACATGATCAAATCAGCCGTTTCAATGGCTAACTCTGCTTGCTTACGCATTTGGCTCAGAATAACATCTTCACTATAAGGCTCAATACCGCCTGTATCGATCAGCGCTAGTTCTCTATTCAGCCAGGTAAATTTGGCATAGAGCCTGTCACGAGTGACACCAGGCTGGTCATTGACAATTGCCATCTTCTTGCCAGTTAAATAATTAAATAACGAGCTCTTACCGACATTCGGCCGCCCGACCACTGCAATAACTTGACTCATTTTCTCTCCCAAGAAAAAGTTTAAGTAAACTATTTTAAGTAAACTGTAATTAACAAAAAAACAGCGAAACTGCTTCGCTGTTCTTTAACTTAAGCTTCTAGCCATATAGCAAATAAGCGCCCATAAAAAGGTGCATCGCAAATAATAATCTTGACTAGCTTTACATGTACTAATGAACTTACTCAGCCTTAGCTACATCAATAACTTGTCGGCCTCTGTATACACCACAGGCCTTGCAAGGTCTATGAGCTTGGCGTAGTTCATGACAGCTTGTGCACTCAACTAAAGCTGGAGCAACTAGCTTCCAATTTGAACGTGAACGGCGTGAACGTTCTTTTGACCATCTTCTCTTAGGTACTGCCATTTTCCAACACCTCCATATGTCTATTAACAAGACAAGCTAAATAAGCTTAGCGCTTATACTTCGACCTGTCAAGCGATTTTTCGATTTTTAGAAGTTTTCCCCACTCAGGTTAAACAGTCATCGTTTATTTTAGCACAATTTGACAGACCTTGCGCAGATTTTTAGAATAATTAACAAGTTATGAGAGGGCAGGGCCATGCAAGCTGAACAAAGACGTGAGGAAATAAAATTATTACTAGAGCAAGCTCAAAGTGCAATCAGTGCTTCCAATTTGGCAAAGCGCTTTCATGTAAGTCGCCAAGTAATCGTGGGGGATATTGCACTTCTCCGTGCTAGTGGTTGTGCTATCGATGCAACCCCAAGAGGTTATGTTCTGCATAACGAGTCAAACGGTTTCAGTAGGCTCATTGCTTGTCGCCATGATTTCAGCAAATTTGCTGATGAGCTTTACACTTTTGTCGATAATGGCGCAACTGTCTTAAACGTAATCGTGGAGCATCCGCTCTATGGCCAATTGGTTGGCAATCTAAATTTGAGTAATCGTTATGAGGTGGATTGCTTCATTAAAAATTGTAAAAATATGCAAGCTGCTCCGCTTTCACTTCTAACTGATGGTATTCATTTGCACACGGTTAATTTCCCAGATCAAGCAGCTTATGAGCGTTGTGTCAAAGAGTTAAGAGCTAAGCAAATTTTGTGGGAGTAGACTTTAGCCATCACCCAAATCCACGCGCATCAACGTTGATATACGAACGCTAAAACGCGAACTCAAATGCACTTAAATAATTCTAACTAGCTTAAGTTCCCTTGGCTTAAGGATAATACGCTATTATAAGCTATTTTTGGGTTATTGCTTGTAGTGTCCATCTTCTTGGTTAGCCAAATCAGAAAGTGCTTTTGTATCGGTTATATCCAAAAATTCAATGGCTGTTCCCTCTAATTTAGGTGCTTGATTAATAATCCCTGACCACACTTTTTCTTGTTTCAAAGGATCTGACTCCGTCGGATGCATCGTCAACTTAATAGTCTCTCCTTGCCCACTACCAGATAGCCACCAATCATGATACAAGCAATTACCTTTTTCAGCTTGCAATAATCCACTTCTACAACCGCCAGCAGCTGCTACGCCAAGTTCGATAATTTTCTCCGAACAAACAGTATCTGTATAATCGGCATTGACAGTAAAGAACTTTAAGGCTTGTAAATAATGGTTATCTCTAACCAGAATCAAGTCAGGTGTATCCCGGTCGCTCATATTGACAAGTGCATACAAAAATGTAATTTTGGTACCAGGTGCCTCTTCGCTATCCCTATGCGTACCAAACTTGCATGTCTTAGCTGAATCTAAAACTTGTTTGTATAAGGCTGCTGCTTTGGCATTGTTAGATAACGTCTGAGTGGCTTTAATGGAAGTGCTTTCTTCACTTGAATTTTCAGTAGAACTTGTTCTTGCATTATCTGATTTAGCCATTGTCAAAATTGGCTTTTTAGAGCTTTCAATTGTTTTAGTCGCTTGCGTTGCTTTAGTTACACGCTTAGAGCAGCCAGTACACATCGTGATAAACAAGCTAAATGTCACAGCCAAAGTAGCTAATTGCCTGATGCTTAAATTTCTAATAAACGCCATAAAATACTACCCCTTGTTATCAATTACGCATTTCAACAGAGCTTTATATCAGCATTGTAAGCTAGATTACAGTTAATCTGCTTTTCCTAGAAGCCAATGCGCAATATCTATAACTGGTATTCCTTCCTGCAAAGTTTTAGTATGTTTAGTATTGGCTAATAAAATTTTCGTATAGAACTATCTTTCAGATCTAAAAGTCGATTAAGATATTGTTTTCTCTCAGGTATTTCCATTTGCTCCTCCGCAATCTATTTAGGTACATGATAAATGCTCTATTTCCCAAAATCAAAATTTTTTCGAGTTTGGGAAATGAAATTCTGTAAGCTGTGCATTGTCTCTCACTGAAGCTACGAGTCCCACCAGAAAATCTGCCTTTTTCAAGCTGAGAATGTCTGCTCCATTCTCAACTCTTTTATCTATAAGTAAATTGACAGCTAGATTTTAGGGGAATATAATGCGTCTTAATTTAGGTGTCATGACATATGTAAACACACAATCACATACACATTGCACTGAACACTACACTTGTTAGCGCACCAGCTTAAAGTTGTGCTGTACAAGTCCAGACTAAGGAGCAGAAATGACGGCTTTTCAAAACTTTCTTAAACGTAAGAACATCGAATTTTCCATGCAACGTTACGGCATCGAAGCAATGGGTGCCATGGCGCAAGGTTTATTTTGTTCTCTCTTAATCGGCACAATCATAAACACTGTTGCCAATCTCAGTAATTTAGCTTGGCTCAAACAAACAGTTGCAGTTATTGCTAAACAGCCTTACACAGTTGGCGGTCTTGCCATGGCCATGAGTGGTCCTGCGATGGCAATTGCCATTGGCTATGCCCTTAAATGCCCACCACTCGTCCTCTTTTCCTTAACAGCTGTCGGCTTTGCTTCGAATGCCTTGGGTGGAGCTGGCGGACCAATTGCTGTATTGTTTGTTTCTATTATTACCGCTGAAATTGGTAAAGCGATTGCTGGCGAAACTAAAATAGATATTTTAGTTACCCCATTTGTCACAATCGTCGTAGGTAGCTTATTATCAGAGCTTATCGCCCCTTTCTTAGGCAAAACTGCTATGGGTTTAGGTGAGATGATCATGTGGGCAACCTTGCAGCAACCATTTATCATGGGCATTTTGGTTTCTGTCTTTGTTGGTATTGCCTTGACTTTGCCTATTTCCTCAGCTGCTATCTGCGCCGCTTTGGGTCTGACTGGCTTAGCTGGCGGGGCGGCTTTGGCAGGTTGCTCAGCCCAAATGATTGGCTTTGCTATCCTCTCTTATTCTGTCAATCACTTTGGAGGTTTTATTGCGCAAGGTCTTGGCACTTCCATGCTGCAGATGCCGAACATCGTCAAAAAGCCTGTTATCTGGTTGCCAGCTACCTTAGCTTCTGCCATCACTGGCCCAATTGCTACTTGCATATTCAAGCTTGAGATGAATGGCGCTGCCATTAACTCAGGCATGGGAACTTGCGGCTTGTGCGGCCCAATTGGCGTAATTCAAGGTTGGCTAAAAGCTATCAGTGCGGGAACTAAAGCAGGTATCAGTAGTTTTGACTGGCTAGCTCTGGTGATGATCTGCCTGATTTTGCCAGCTGTACTCACTTGGCTAATTGGCCAAATTTGTTTCAAATTAAAGCTATTTAAGCCAGAAGATTTGAAATTATAGCGTGTAATTTGCAAATAACACGAAAATAAAGGTGGGATGCCGCCTTTATTTTTTAAGTTAGTATTCTAATTTAAGTCTAAGTAAAAACTAATCGACAGCTAATCTTTTTTAACATATGTTTGGCTACGCAAATCCTTGGCATAAATATGCTTATACCGCTTGAACAGCGTGGAAAAGCGGCTTGGTGACTTATAGCCGACAGCTAAAGCAATCTGCTTAATGCTCATATTCGTATTGAGTAGCAAATGTTGGGCTGCCTGCATCCTTTGTCGCTGAATATACTCACTAATAGACATATGATATACTCGCTTGAATAAAGTCTTTAGCTTGGTTGGTGAACAGGCAGCTATTTTGCATAGAAATTCTTGGTGTATCTCCGAGTTATTGTTGTGTTCAATATAGCTTGCGACCATAGATGCTGTTAGTTTTTCATCACTAGAAATAGGTGGCTTAGCTAAATTTGCAAAAGCAGAAATGATACAACATAGCCATTCGTTAGCCTTAGCTTGAAAAAAGAGGCGGGCTGCTAAGCCATCCAAACGGCAAGCCATTATTTCCTGACTTAATTTATATAATTCTAAAGTAACTTTATCTCCCGTCAGTGTAAAAGCTTGCCCTAGATTAATCTCTTGTAGTTCATGTTCTTTTTGTAAGAGCTTATTTACCATTTCTTGGGTAAATTTCAGCCCGACAGATAAATAGCGACTGTTAGCATAAAAGACACAAGGCTTAAGCTTCTCAGCTGTATCAATGACAAACACACTATTATCGCCAATTTCCTCATATGGTGCTAAAAACGCTCCCCGCCCTTTAATAATATAGTTAGAAGCTAAAAATTTATCATGACTAGCAAGTTCTGACTCAATGTAATAATTTTGTTTAATATAAACGTCTTGAATATCCAAGATAAACTCATCTGTTTCATAAACCCAAAACTCACCTCTATATTCTTCATTCTCGCCAAAAAATGCCTGTCCTAATGGACTATATTCATTCAAGCAGGGCTGACAATTAGAGAAATAATGCTTCAACATATCAGCATAGACCATAAGTACATTCCTCTCGCTAATTAGTACATGAAACCATAATATCACGATTAGACATATATTCGCTTAAAATGAATGCTTTAGTCCAAAATAAAAAGAATTGTTAGCAGTTAAAAGTGCCATATGCTATGCTTTATGCTTCTAATTATGTTATACAAGGAGTAAATGTATGAATACATATAAAAAACTGTTCGCCTATGTTAGGCCTGAGCTTTATCAGGCTTACATTGCGGCATTCTTGACAATTCTGTCAGCCATAGCCACGATAAGCGGCTATTATATGCTCTATCAGCTATTAGTCTGCTTATTAAAGCCAGAATTTTCAGCTGATCCAATCTTTTTCGCCTTAATTGCTTGTACTCTTTTAATCATAGCGGCCTGCTTATATTTCTTTGGCTTACTCATGTCACACAAGTTAGGTTTTCGCTTAGAAACTAGGTTAAGGAAAATTGGTATTAACACGTTAAGTAAAGCTAGTTTTAGCTTTTTTGATACACACAATTCTGGCTACGTTCGCAAAGTCATTGACGATAATGCAGCTGAGACACACATGATGGTGGCCCATCTTATCCCGGATAATACACGTGCTGTTTTTATGCCCATCTTATTACTTGTTTTGTCATTTAGTATCAGTTGGCGAGTTGGTCTAACAATTTCTATTTTGACTTTAGCAACTGCTATTGTTCTAGCTAGTATGATGGAAGGCAATGACTTTATGACTCTTTACCAGACTGCTATTGATAATTTGTCAGCTGAAACAGTAGAATATGTACGCGGTATCGAAGTTGTCAAAGTCTTTGGTATTTCAGTTCAATCGATGCACAAACTATGTAATTTGATTTACACGTATGCCCAAACAGCCTATAAATATTCACAAGTTTGTAAGAAGCCCTATGTACTTTATCAACTTTTATTCTATGGTTTTGTACCATTCATCACAATTCCGCTGATTTTCTCTTTATCAGCTTTCAACGACCTAAAAACTCTAGCTATAGAATTGATTATGACTTTTCTTTTGACTGCTTTAATGCTAACTGCTCATATGAGCATTATGTTCATCAGCATGTACACTTTTAAGGCTAATTACGCTATAGACACTTTGGAAAAGCTGTACAAAGAAATGGAAAGTTCTAAGGTCGCTGCTGGTACAAATACAGAATTTCACAATTACCAAATTGAATTGAAAGATGTCTGTTTCAGTTATAAAACAGGTCAAGAAATTCTTAAAAATATCAATTGCACTTTTTTGGAAAACAAATTCTATGCCTTGGTGGGAGCTTCTGGTTCAGGCAAATCAACGCTTGCTAAGTTAATTGCTGGTTATTACGAAATTAAGAGTGGTGAAATTCGTATAGGTGGTAAATTGCTAAGTAACTATAGCCAAGCAGCCTTACATAAGGCTATCGCCTTTGTTTTTCAAGATGCTAAATTGTTCAAAAAATCAATCTATGAAAACGTCGCCTTGGCTAAGCCTAACGCTAGCAAGGAGGAAGTTTTTCAAGCTCTAGATGCAGCTTGCTGTCAGCCTATTATTGCTAAGTTCAAAGACGGTGTAAATACAGTTATTGGTAGTCAAGGTGTCCATCTATCTGTAGGTGAAAAGCAACGAATTGTCATTGCCCGTGCCATCTTACAGAAAGCTCCGATTGTAATTCTGGATGAAGCACAAGCAGCTTTAGATGCAGATAATGAGTACGAATTACAAAGGGCTTTTCAAAATCTCATGCGTCATAAGACAGTAATTATGATTGCACACCGTTTATCTGCTATCAAACAGTCTGATGAAATTATCGTGTTAGCAAAAGGTCAAATCCAAGCACGGGGCAAACACGAAGATTTGTTAGCTAATTCTACTGACTATCAGCACATTTGGGCTTTGTTCGAACAAGCTAATAATTGGAGGGTCAACGATGAAAAACTTGCTTAGAAAATATTTTGCTATTACCGAAAAGGGCGCCAGTGACTTAATTAAGGCTGTCTGTTACAGCTTTGTGACTTTTTGCTTTAATATGCTACCAGCTGGCTTATTGTTACTACTTTTGAATCAGCTACTATTTAATCAAATGCATAGTAATGCTTTTTACATTATTTTTGCTGTAATTTGTCTGTTGTTGTTAGGCACAGCTTTAACAATTGAATATGAAAGCACTTACAACGCAACATACAAGGAAGCGGCGAATTTACGAATTAAAATTGCTGAAAAGCTTTCTACCTTACCGCTATCGTATTTTGGCAAGCATAATCTATCTGACCTAGCACAAACTATCATTAATGACGTTACCCAAATTGAGCATGCCATGTCACATGCTATGCCTAAATTATTAGCTTTGTTCATATTTACCCCACTATTATTTATACTTATGCTCATCGGCAATTACAAAATGGCATTAGCCGTGATTTGTCCCTCGTTAATCAGTTTAGCTTTCGTCTTTATTGCACGTAAATTCGCAACTGCCACATTCCATAGATATTATCTGCAATTAAGAGATAATTCAGAAAGCTTCCAAGAATGTATAGAGTTAGCTAAAGAAATTAACAATTTCAATCTTTTCCAATCTGTCAAAGAAAAGCTAGATAAGCAAATGTCAGAAAGTGAAAAAATTCATATCAAATCAGAATTTTCTTCAGCTTTTATCATGCTCTTTGCCAATATTTGCTCTGAATTAACTCTAGCTGTCACGATGCTGACGGGCCTTATCTTAATGAGAAATGGTGAAATCAATCTCATCTATTTCCTAGGCTATACTTTAGCTTGCATTAAATTCAAAGAGATCATCAATATTGCCAATATGTTCTTCATGGAGATGTACTACTTAAACTCCATGAACAAGCGCATCATGGAAATTATGCAACAAGCAACAGCAAGTGGCGAAGAACAAAAGCTCTCTTCTTTCGATATTGTCTGTCAAAATGTTAGTTTTGCTTACGATAATAATTTAAGTCATGAACAAGTCTTGCAAAATTTAAGCCTAACAGCCAAGCAAGGGGAAGTTACTGCCTTAGTTGGTGCTTCTGGCTGTGGAAAAACTACACTTTTAAGGTTAATTTCTCGCTTCTATGACTATCAAGTCGGTACAATTACTGTAGGTGGTATTGAATTAACTAAGATTGCACCAAGCTGTCTTTATCGTTATCTTTCCATCGTCTTTCAAAATGTCGTGCTCTTCGATACTAGCATCATGGAAAACATTCGCATCGGAAGACCGGATGCAAGTGACGCTGAAGTTCTAAGGGCGGCTAAATTAGCAAATATAGATTTCGTAGACAACTTGCCCAATGGTTGGCAAACTAAGATTGGTGAAAATGGTGTTGAACTATCAGGTGGTGAACGGCAACGTTTGTCTATCGCTAGGGCTTTTCTAAAAGATGCACCAATTCTCATTCTCGACGAAATTGCAGCTAATTTGGATATTGACAATGAGGCTAAAATCCAAGCTGCTCTGTCAAAATTAGTACAGAACAAAACAGTTATTGTTATCTCGCACCGGCTCAAGGCAATCGAAAATGCCGACAAAATTATTGTTCTAGCTAATGGCAAGGTCGAAGCTATAGGTACACATGTAAGCTTGTTAAACAGCTCACCTGTATATCAAAATCTGCAAGCTAAAAGCCGCCTAATAGCTGACTTCAGCTACTAGTTGACTTTCTAGTTAAGTCAAGAAAGGGGCAGCTACTGTCTGCCCTTTTTGTGCTTACAGTTCAAGCGATTTTTTAATTCAACAAAAACTCATAAAGCCCTAGATGCAATATACCTTCTTCATCTGTCCAGGCTTTCATACTTGTTTTGCTTATAATTATCTTCTTGAAAAAGTCCTTGGTATTTCTTAATGGTCTGAGTTCACTTTCAAGTTTTGCTGGCTCTGAAGCATTCAAAGCAGATTGAATATAGTATTTTTTTGATCCATTGTTTACAACAAAGTCTATCTCACACTGTTTTTTTGCTATTTTTCTTCCGTTCGTCTCAACAACATCCACAACCCCAACATCAACCGAATATCCACGAATCAAAAGTTCATTGTAAATAATATTCTCCCTTATGTGTGTTTCCTCTTGTTGCCTTAAATTAAGTCTGGCGTTGCGAAGCCCAATATCGGTACAATAATATTTTGACGGATAAGAAAAATACTTCTTGCCTTTAACATCGTAGCGTTTAGCATTGCTGAACAAGAAAGATTCCATCAAATAGGTCAGATAATTAGAAACTGTTGTACTTGAAATCTTAATATTTTTAAGCGTTTGCAAAGTATTGGCTATTTTACTGGCATTAGTAAGTGAAGCAACAGCAGAACAAATCTCATCCGTTAATTCACTGAGTACATCTAGTAATTCAATGTCATAACGTTCCACGATATCTTTGAAATAAACTTCAGTGAAAAGCATTTGTAAGTAGTTCAACTTCTCCCTATCACTATTTTTCGTTAGAACTAGTGGCATACCACCGTACAAAGCGTATTCCTCATAAGTATCTGATTTATCGCCACTGACAAAATCGTAATACTCCTTAAAAAAAGGGGGATAAACCTTTATCTCATCACCTCGGCCACGAAAAGCAGTCGGTACATCTTTTGTGAGCATTTTGGAATTACTCCCCGTTACATAAATATCAACATTGCGCAGATGCATAAGGCCATTAAGCACGTTATAAAGCCTGAGAATATAGTACATATTAGAATTTGTAATTTTTTCGCGCACATACTTCGACAATTTATCTTGATCACGATACTGCACAAAGATATCATCATCCAAGGCAATTGTTATGATCTGATCTGCTTTTACACCGGTAGAAATTAGATAATCATAAAAGAGATTGAATAAAAGAGATTGAACAAAAGAAAGCTTTTGCCGCAACGTCTAATTCCTGTAATAACCTTAATCAGTCCGTTTCCTTTTTTGGCAATAAGCTGCTTGAGATATTCGTCACGCTTAACAATATTCTGCATTTCAGCCCTCCAGTTGCTTGAAGCTTTTGTCAGTTTTTACCTAACCTTCAAGTTATGTATATCATCATTAAGGAAAAAATCACAAGCACTTACTAAAATCTTTGCTACATGTAAATCTAAATGTGAACAAATATTTAGGAAAATACATTCGCTAATGGAAGAATCCAGTGTAAAACAAAATGGATGCCACCTGTAAAGTACAGATTGACATCCATATGTTCAGTCTAATTAGATATTTGTCCAGATTTCTGGGTACATATCATTTTAGCTAACTACTTTTCTTGCTACTTAATATCAATATCAAGCGGCTTGTCCAACTCATCTGACACATAACGGCCATTTTTCTTGCGTTGACGAACACACTCACTTAACAGATACTCTATCTGGCCATTGACCGAGCGAAAATCATCTTCTGCCCACGCTGCTATTGAATCATAGAGCTTAACGTTCAAACGTAGTGGAATTTGTTTCTTAAGCTCTGCCATAACTAATACAAACTGCCGCTATTTACAACAGGTTGAGCATCATGATTGCCACACAAAACAACTAACAGATTAGAAACCATAGCTGCTTTTCTTTCATCATCTAACTGCACAAGTTCTTTTTGACTAAGCTCTTGCAAAGCCATGTCAACCATACCAACGGCTCCTTCCACTATTAATTTACGAGCTGCAACAATTGCACTTGCCTGTTGGCGTTGCAGCATAACAGCTGCAATCTCTGGTGCATATGCTAAATAGGTGATGCGAGCTTCCTCAATTGTCAAACCAGCATCTTGCACCTTAGCTTGAATTTCCTGCTTGATACGCTCTGCTACTATATCTGACGAGCCACGCAAGCTACCGTCATCAGCATTACCATCACCTGTTGTATCGACACCTTCTGCTACATCATATGGATAAATTCTAACAACGTTACGCAAAGCACTATCACACTGTAATGAAAGATACTCTTTGTAGTTATCGACATTGAACACCGCCTTAGCTGTATCTGTGACACGCCAAATGACAGCAATGCCAATTTCTACAGGGTTACCCAGGCAATCGTTAATCTTCTGGCGAGCATTATTGAGTGTCATAAGCTTCAAGGAAATAGCTTTAGACTGAACAGTTTCGCCTGATGCAGGTACTGGCTTACCATCTACTATCTGCACAGTTTTTGCAATATCGCCGCTCTGGCTTAATTGGGTATTAGCAGCAGGATTAACTGCTGAACAAAAAGGATTCAACCAATAATAACCCTCTTCTTTCAATGTGCCAATGTAATCACCAAACAAAGTCAAAACGTAAGCCTCTTCTGGTTTAACAATTTTGAGGCCACACATCAAAATTATTGCCGTAATAAGTAATACCGCAGCAACTACTATTCCTAAGTAGCCCAGCATACGATTGACAGATATACTATAACCACTATAAACAATCAGGCCAACTGCCCCAAATAACATAACTAAAAACAGCAAAAGCATGCTTAAACCATTTTTACGGGCATGCAATATTTTTTCTTCCATACAACCTCCTTGGCTTGCGTATAACAACTTCCTTTGATATCAAAATAATATCACATGCTGCTAGAATGTCAACCATGTAAACGCGTACTACACCTTCTAAAATGGCCTAGAAATAGTGTATAGCTATAGAACTTTTGTAAAACAGCCTTTACTCCCAGAAAATAGGACTCACTATAAAGTAAGTGCTCTAAGCGCTATCACTTTAGTTAATACTCTAAGCAATAATTAAAAAATCGTACCAAGAAATCACACAGCGAAATTAATTACTAGGCCTAGTTTACTAAGCCAAAGGCAATGTAAAGCGAAAGCTAGCGCCACCCATATTGCTGGTATGAGCCGAAATAGTTTGGCCATGGGCGGACAAAATCGTCTTACAAATAAACAAGCCTAAGCCTGAACCGCTGCGGCCGGTTCTGGAGCGATCAGCTTTATAAAAGCGATCAAAGACGAGATTCTGTTCATGCGGCGGAATACCTGTACCGCTATCATCTACCTGTACTTGCACAAAGCGTTTCTGGCCCTTAGGCAAGTAAGTGCTAATACTTATGATCCCGTCCTTGGGCGTAAATTTAACGGCATTGTTCAACAAATTCTGTAAGACACGTTGCAACTGCTCACGATCGCCCACAACTTTAATACCACTACCTTCTTTGGTAGCTAAATCAGTCTGAATCGTCAAGTTCTTAGCATTGATCTGCATTTCCTGCGAAATAATAACTTCTTTAATTAAGCCGTTAATATCAAACTCAGCAAAGTTGTATTTGACCTGATTATTTTCAAACTGTAAAACCGTGTTAAATTCGCTGACCAGTTTAACCATGCGTGAACATTCACTCTTAACAATCTCCAAATAATGCTTCGTCTGTTCAGGTGGAATAACATCATCCAACATGCCTGTGACAAAGCCATTGATGGAAGTCAAAGGCGTCTTCAAGTCGTGCGATATGGAAGCAACGAAGTCACGCTGCTGGGCATTATTCTGCTCCAACTGTTCAATCATCTGGTTGAACGTGCAAACTAAGTTAGCTAAATCATCTTTGGCAATGCCCTCATCTTGGTCCTGACAAGCATACTCGGGTAAATTAACTCTTGTGGTAAAATCGCCCAAAGCCACTGATCTTGCTGCGCTAGATAGGGCCCGAATTGGCCGAGACAGCTGGCGAATGAAAGCATAAATAACTAAAAGTGCAACAAGAATAGCGATAATCAAGGTCATTAGCCAGCCATTAATCAAATAAAGCGTTAAATCAGACCAAATATCAACATGCTGATGAATCTGGATAATTCCCAAAGTTGAACCATAAACATTATAAATTGGTTTAACGACACTCAGCCACTTACCGCCTTCTTTGGCAAATAGGCCACGATAGGCATTATCATAGGCTGCACCTTGACGCGATAATTCAACTCCGCTATATCCACTAGGCACTATATAATTGCGGCTATTCAAAGAACGACTAAACACCTCTTTCAAGCTCTCAGGCATACCTGACTTGAAACGAATTTCGCCTTCTGAATCTAATAACCAAACATAACTGTTATTCGTGGTGGAAGCAATAATCTGCAAGCGGTCGTTGATTTTGTCTTGAATGCGATACAAATCGCTGATTTTCACAACCTTCTCATCACGAAATAAGTCTTCAAAACTCACAGCCGCCTTCTGCATTTCGAGCAGGCGGCCGCGGTTAATTGATGTAGCTAATATATTGTAATAGCTTAGAGTAAGCAATATAAAGCCCACTAGAAAAGTCAGGCACATCAAAAGACCTGTCTTAGTGTACAAATTAAAGAAGTGATATGTGCTATCTGCTTCCTGCTTAGGCGTCTTACGCCATGGAAAGATTGCCATCTCTAAAGCTTACCTTTTTCTTAATTATTGGTTTACTTCAAATTTGTAGCCAACGCCCCAAACTGTCTTGATCTGCCAGACATCAGAGCCACCAGTTGCATCAATACGTTCGCGAATACGTTTGATATGCACATCAACCGTTCTTGATTCACCATAGAAATCATAGCCCCAAACTTGACCCAACAATTGTTCACGTGTAAATACGCGATTTGGATGAGTTGCTAAGAAGAACAATAGTTCCAACTCCTTAGGTGGCATATCCAATTCAACCCCATTGACGACAGCTGTATAGCTGAGCTTGTCTACAGTGAAATTAGGATAAGAAACTCTATCTTCTGTCTGAGTCTTTGGTCCCTCCATCTTGGCATTGCTGCGGCGCAAAACAGCCTTCACGCGAGCCATAAACTCCTGGGCATCAAATGGCTTAGAAATGTAATCATCAGCACCGAGCTCCAAGCCAACAACTTTATCTAATGTTTCACTTCTAGCTGTCAACATAATAATTGGCGTAGAACTTGTCTTTCTAATTTCGCGGCAAATATCGTAACCATCTTTGCCAGGTAACATTAAGTCGAGGATGACAATATCTGGGCCATATTCAGTAAAGGCTGTATAGGCCTCCAAACCATTATTCACCGTCTTAACTGTGAAACCGTCTTTCATGAAATAAAGTCTTAAAAGTTCGCAAATATTGGCGTCATCATCAATAATTAGTGCTTTTTTCGACAAATTCAAATCACTCATCTTTTCCTCCATTTAATTTTCATTATCGTGTTTTTTATTTTGGTAAAGGCTGCCTAAAATCTGTTGAAAGCCTTCCAAATCGGTAAATTGACGATACACTGAGGCAAAACGAACATAAGCAACTTCATCCATATCCTTCAAATGATCCATCACCAGTTCACCAATCGTGCGACTAGGGATTTCCCGTTTCAACAAGTTATGCAAACTTCCCTCTATATTATCCACCATTTGACTAATATCTTCTGCACTTATCGGGCGTTTGCTACAGGACTTTAACACACTATTCATCAATTTATCACGGTCAAACGCCTCACGCGTACCATCTTTTTTGACCACAATCAATGGTAGATATTCTAATTTTTCATAAGTTGTAAAGCGACGCTTACAATTATTGCATTCACGCCGGCGCCGAATAATAGCGCCATCATCCATCGGTCTAGAATCAATAACCCGGTCACTATCTTCTTTGCAAACTGGACAACGCATCTAAGCTACCCTTTCCTTTTAACAAAAAGTGCTGACCATCAAAGCAATCAGCACCTTATGCGTCATATTCTAACTGCCAACAACACAATTATTCGTTGACATCCTCATCCTCAGAATAGAACCAAGGCAAAATCTTTGTACTCTTCTCAGTTTTTGCCTTAGGTGTTGATGAAGCATTACCATTCATAAAACTTGGCTTCTGCATATTAGGCTGCTTAGGAGCTACATATGCATTACGGTTGCTTGCAAAAGCACTTGTCTGTGGATTTGCAAAGCTATTGTTCAAGCTAGCCATCTTACCCTGTGCAAAACGAGATGTTGTTGGCTGGCTCTCACGTTGGCTCATTGAATTATTCAAGAAATCTGGCATAGCTGGTGCAACCTTAGCAACTGGTTGTGCCTTTGGGCTAGTCTGACTCTTAGCAAAAGAAAGGTCGCGACCGTTTGTATCCTTGTTGCGATTACGATTCTCATCAGTAAAGCCTGTCGCAATCAAAGTAACAGCGATTTGGTCACCCATAGATTCATCGTTGACAGCACCCATGATGATCTCTGCCTCTGGTGAAGCTGCATCACGTACCAAGGAAGCTGCCTTGTTGATCTCTTTGAGCTTCATGTCTGAACCTGTGAAGTTGATCAAGATCTTACGAGCACCATCGATAGATGTTTCGAGCAATGGGCTGTTCATAGCAAAGTTGATAGCTTCATCGACACGATTCTCGCCCTCAGCCTTACCAATACCTAAGTGACAAATACCAACATTGGTCATGATACGTTTAACATCGGCCATATCCAAGTTGATTAAGCCATTGACAGTTACCAAATCTGAAATGCCTAGGACACCAAACTCTAAGACTTCATCAGCCATCTTAAAAGCGTCAACTAAAGTTGTATCTTCCTGGCTAATTTCAAGTAATTTATCATTTGGCACGACAATCAAAGCATCAACATACTGTTCAAGTTCGCGTATACCTGCCTCAGCATTCATCATGCGCTTAGCGCCTTCGAAGCGGAATGGTCTTGTCACAACACCAACTGTCAAAATGCCCATATCATGTGCAATCTGAGCAATTACAGGTGCTGCACCTGTACCAGTGCCACCGCCCATACCAGCTGTGATAAACAGCATATCGGCGCCTTCTATTTTGTCTGCAATTTCCTCACGGGATTCATCAGCAGCTTTGGCACCAATTTGTGGATCAGCTCCAGCACCTAGGCCACGCGTCACTTTATCCCCAATTACGATCTTCTCATTTGCTTCTGTCACATCTAAAGCTTGCGCGTCAGTATTGATCGCAATATATTCAACACCTTCTGCTGGCTCAATCAACATACGTGTCAAAGCGTTACAGCCACCGCCGCCAACACCAACCACTTTAATCGAAGCGTAGTTCGATTTTTCCATTGCAATGTTCATTTACTACCTCAAATCACACAAAAGTTAGTTAAATTATAGGCTGCCTGTTATCTACTAACAGTGCTAATTTATAAACTATTTATAAATAATACACTATGTAATAATTGTAAACAAGCTGTCATATAGCTGTCGGCAAACTACTGGTACCAATTGACGTACTGTAATCAGCCTCTTATATTATATTACAATTTAATTACATTTGCTTGCCTTATGGCGTGGTACCTCTCCTTCAAGTAGATATGACGGATTAATTCTAGCTATCCTCTGATATTGTTCAGTCAAATCAGGCCGCTCCATCTCTATAAGGCTTTTACAAAAGTGTTTTGCAGAGGTTGTTTTTTCACACCATTTTGCCCCTTCAATAAGCACTGCCCCTTTAGACTATAGATGCTCTAGTAAAACTTGATCAGAAACTCTTTTGTAATATTTTTTTCATACTGCATCCCCAACTATAATATACGCAATTTAGTACCTAGGATCTTATAAATCGAGTATTTGGACTGTTTCTAATCGAGTGTTTGGACACATTATCATCGAGTGTTTGGCTTTTAGGTGATTAAAATTTTTCTAAGCAGTCAGCAAAGTAAGTCCACAAAACTTGCCTTTGCTTGCCCAATTAACTTAGTCGCCCACTTTCTTTTGGAACGTCTTAACAACAATATCTTTCCATGTCCATGCTGCATTATCCCAAGGCTCAGCTTTCAATTTGCCATTTTGATTACCAGCATTATTAGCGACATTATCAGCTGACTTAACAAACACTTTTTGCTCATGGGTTAAGTCAAGGTAACCGTTACCGAGTTTGTCCAAGGCTCCAACTTGCTTGGTATTTCTTAGCCAATAAATTGAGTTAGCATAATCTGCAATATCGCTGCCCACATGTACTAGCAAGCTATCACTATTTTCGTTGTCTTTTAAATTAAAACTAAATTCCAGCCAAAGTGAAGCATCTGGCATCAGATGAATTGATTTTAGAGCCGAAATCAAATTGAGTTTGTCAGCACTATCTGCATCTGAACGCATCAAGTTATCCATAAAAGCAATCGCATTAGCAAAACTACGTTGCTTAATTTGCGTAAATAGTTGGTTGATATGGAGCTTACCAGTATCAAGGCCCTTTATAAGTGGTACCCCTGAAGCTGCCTCACCCATATTTATCGCTAATATTCTGCCATCAGCATCGATATTGGCATAGCCACCTGGCACTTGCAAATAAGCAATGGGCGTACTCTCTTTAACTTTTATCAAGAGTTTGCCTGGCACTTTGACCCAGCAACGTACTTGTGAAATTATCGGATAGTTCTCCTCTAAACGGCGCTCCATATTGACATTTCTGCCCTGCAAAACTTGCCAAAGGTCTCCTTTCAGCAAAGTGATAAGATGTTGTCCTTTCTTAACTTTGAGGAAATCGACAAGTTCTTGTTCACTTAAATGCTCATTGCCCATAATTTCTACTTCTTGTAAATAAAATTGCGGTAGCAAGGCAATTAGTGATAAGGCTAGTCCTAACAATAGGCAAATTATGGCTGCACTTATCTTAAAGCTATGCAAAAACTTGCTAAAGTTTTGCCAGGTCTTACCTAAGCGATTAGCTTTTTGCCTGGCTTTTTTGAATTTAAAGCGCCGCTTAAATAAAGCTTTAACACGTGCATATTTGCGTAAGTTAGCTGACTGGATTCTAGCTTCTCTACGACAATTTGCAGCTAGTTTAGCTTTTTCAGTTGGCTGTTGCTGTTTTAGTTGGCCATCTTTGAGCTTAGCCACATAAGCAGCATAAATGCTTTCATCCGTGATCTTACGATAGGCTTTATTCAACAGCAAACGCCTATGTTGCAAGGCACGCGCAATAAGCTGTCTGCTTGTATCTAAGCCAGCTTTAGCTTCCATAGCAGTCAATTTAGTTTGACCTTTTGCTTGTTCTTCTGTCTGCTTCAGCTTAAATTTGCGGCAAGGATAAGTTGGCGCAAGCAGCTGCAATTTTTCAACTAATTGATAGCGCGCTTTAGGATCACTAGGTACCTGAAAATTAGCTAACTCTTGAACAAATTCTGGATTTGGCTGTTCCTGCAAAGCTTTAACCAAGCTACTTTCACCAGTATTCGCAGCTTGTTCCTTGGCCTGTTTAGCTTGCAATTTGGCATCTTTTAATTTGGCCTTATGTGTTAAAGCCTGACGCAAATTAGCAATTCTAATCGCATAATCTGGCTGATCCTGCTTAACTTTGCGCACAGTATCGTTTAAAGAATCTGCCGCTTTATCTGTTGTAGCTGATGATTCATTTGGCAATTTAATCGACTTGTCAGTTAATGGTTCATCCACTCGTTTTACTAAATCACTAGCTGTCGGTTCATTCACCCGTTTAACTAATTCGTTAGCTTTAGGTAGATCAACCCGTTTGATATGAGGCTCAGTTTTTGACGTATCCACATGCTTAACCAGCTCACTAATATAAGCTTCAGCTGCTTTTTCAGCCAAATTCACAGTTGACGGTTCTGTTTCTAAGTTCTCAACGCTTTCGCTCTCGTCAGTATTAATGAATTTAGCTGCAAATTCAGCTACGGTCTTATTTGTGCCTGTTTGACTAGCATCTACTTGATTAGCATCTGCCTGATTTGCAGATGGTAAGCTTGCATCTATTTGCTTTTCGAATGTCGAATTTACGCCCATCTGGCTGGTATCTACTCGCTTGGAACTTGCCTGATTAGCACTTGTCTGATTTTCGGCTGCTGAATTTGAGTCTGTGTGGTCAGCGCTAGTCTGATTATTGTCTACTTGATTTGCAATAATATCTTTAACAAGCGGGCTTAAAGTTGGGCTTTGTTTTGGCACAGATGCTAAATGGGCAGGCGAAACTGTAGCTGCTAGGCGCTTACTTTCAGCGTCTGACAACTTGCGCAGGGCAAATTTAGCTTGCTTAGCATTCCTCTTTTTCATGATCTATCACTTTTGCCTTTTGACTCAGCCAACTTTTAAAGGGTATTTGTTAAATATAACACTTTTTCTAAATACTATCTAACTTTAATCCACTATCTAAATTCTTATTTACGCGCCAACTCTAGCAAGGCTTTAGCAATTTCGGCATTTGCGTTCGGATAAGCCAATTTTTTAGCTTCAGCACTCATAGCCTCTAACTTAGCTGGTTCATTAAGTAGTTCTTGCAAGGTTTTGTCTAAATATTCGCTTGTTACATCTTGGTCCTTGCAAATATAAGCCGCCTTAGCTTTCACATAAGCCATCGCATTGTAAGTTTGATGATCATGGGCCGCATAAGGATATGGTACGAAGACAGCCATTTTGCCAACAGCCGCTATTTCCGCCAAAGTTAAAGCACCCGCTCTGCAAATCACACAGTCAGCTGCAGCATAATATTTTTCCATCTCATAAATATAGTCACGGCAATCTAGCATATCACCATATTCTTTGACTTCTTGTTGGTAATTGGCCCAGCCTTTAGCACCCAAAGCCAAAATAATATGCCAAGGTAGACGCTTCCCTTCTGTCTTGTAACGCTTAGCCAAGGCAAACACAGCATCATTTAGTCGCTTGGCACCCAAGCTACCTCCTACAACCAGCACGCATTTAGCATCAGCTTCGATATTGAGCTCCTTACGGTCAGCTTTTTTGTCCTGCTTAAAGAAGCGTTCAGGTACAGGATTACCAGTTAAGAGGCAACGTTTGGCCTTTTTAAAATACTTTTCAGTGTCTGGAAAACTGTAGCAAAGTAAATCGATATGCTTGGCCAAGAATAAGTTGCTCTTACCCGGGAAAGCATTTTGTTCATGCAAGACAGCTGGGATTTTAAGAAACTTGGCCGCACTAATTAGGGGCGCAGATACATATCCACCTGTACCAAAGACAGCAACCGGCTTCAATGCCTGCAACAATTTGCGGGCAACAAGCTGACTCTCAATGAGCGTCAAACTAGCTTTAAGCAAAGCTTTAATCTGTTTATGAAAAGGCAAAGCCTCGATTGCAAAGAACGGATAATTGGCCTGTCTCACTAATTTGGATTCTAAACCGCGCTCTGTACCGACGAACAAAATCTCATAATTGGGTGCAGTTTCTCTAATATAGCTAGCTACACTCAAAGCTGGATTGATGTGGCCACTTGTACCACCACAAGTGAAAATCAATAAAGGTTTTGTCAAATCTAACTCTTGTTTTATTTGCTCAATTGCATGCTGATAATTTTTACGCATAAATAACTCCTAGTTTCTCAATATCTCAAGTTTTCTCAGACTCTTAAGCCTTGATCTTTGAATTTCTGTTTAATTTCTTGTTCCGCTAACATGACTTCTTGTTTTTGGGCGATGGATGGTCGCACGGCAAATTTGGAAATGGATAATATGCAACCTGCTGCAAACAAGAAGAACACGTTGGAAGTACCGCCAAAGCTAAAGAATGGCATTGATATACCAGTTGGCGGAATTACGCCAACATTAACCGCTATACTTAACACGCCCTGGATTGTGAGTAGGAACAGATAGCCAAAGCTGATTAGACGCGGATAAATGCCAATTGTTCTCGTAACAACCGAGCAGCCGATGATAAAGAAAATAATAAACATAGACAAAACGGCACAGCCACCGATGAAACCTAACTCTTCAACAATATTGGAGAAAATATAATCGTTATGGCCTTCAGGCAAATAATTCAGCTTTTGCTTACCCTGCCCTAAGCCTGTACCAGTTAAGCCTCCACTGGCAATGGCAATAAAAGCCTGATCAGAGTGATAGGTATCGACATCTATCTTTTTCTCTTTCGCTTCCTCTTCATCCTGATTCTGTACTTTGAAAATTTCCACGCGCTTAGCTAGGTGATCCCAACGCCTTGTAAAGTTAGCTGGCAATAATGGTTTAAGCACAACAAGCATCAGCACAAAGGCCAAGAATAAAGCGGCTAATTCGCTGCCACCATACAACCATGAACGCCAAGGTAAGCGCATGACCAAAAGCAAAACGAAGGTCAACATCAGCATAATAAATACGGCCGACATATGCGATTGCAAAGAAATTGGCAAACACCAAGAAAGCACTATAAGTGTTGGGAAAGCAATATCGACAAAGCCATCAAGCCAACGCTGTTGCCAAGCACTTTGCAAATTAAAATAGCCTTGATCGCGCAACTTAGTAATTGTCGAAAAATAAAAAGCCAAAATAAACGGCACACCCACCTTCGCTATTTCAGATGGTTGGAAGGTTGTATTGCCACTGAATGGAATTTTCAGCCAGCGTCTTTGGCCATTATAGAAAGTACCAATGCTCGGAATTAAAACTAAAAGTAAGAGGCCCATCGTACCTAAATAATAAAGCACCACAAAGAATAGACGATTAAAGGCCCGAATATCAATGTTAGCTACGACAAACATAACAAACAAACCAATTAAAGTTGCCACATATTGCCGATTAATATAAAAGAAAGGGTTGTTATTGGCATACATACCAATATTCATGCTGGCGCTGAATATCATCACAAGGCCAAAGCAGAGCATGGCAATAATCATCAGAAGTATACCTAAGTGCATATGTTTCTGTCTAAGCAAATTCTGGCTGCCACTCAAGCCGTTATCAATCTCATTGTTCTTGGCATTGACTAATTCATAGACTGTTTGCTTGGCTTTAGCTGCCCCTTTACGCAAATTATCTTCCGTTTTAACGAACTGTTGTTTGGCTCGTGCCTCATGCTTATTAGATACAGGCGGATTAGCTGCCTGATAATGCGGAGTTTGCATTTCTTTCAAGCGGGCAAAAGCTGCCTGACTCAAATTTTCAGCCTGAAAGCTCTTACTTTGCAAAGCTTGGCTAACAGCCAATTGTTGTTTGTCAGCTGTGCTCATGTCGCTTTTAGTCTTAGGCTTAAATGAGCTATCGCTAAGACCATCTTTAAATTCTGTCACCGGCAGTTTGTTTGCGCCGGTATGCTTACGCCACAAACTATTCATTTAACTCCTTAACACTCAAATATAAAGTTCAACTAACGCCACAAACTATAAGCAATAACTACCCCAATTAGCGTTACCAAACTAAAGACAAATACGATTTTACGTTCTGACCAGTTGCTTAATTCAAAATGATGATGGATTGGTGTCATCTTAAAGATACGTTTGCCACCTGTTTTGCGGAAATAAGTTACTTGAATCAAAACAGATAATATCTCAACCCAATAAATCATGCCCATGGCTAAGAAAGCGAAAGCCCAGCCAAATTGCAAGAGGAAAATTGCAACTGTCGTACCTAATGACAAGCTGCCAAGATCACCCATGAAAACTTTGGCTGGATACTTGTTATGCATAAGGAAGCCTATCAAGCTAGCTACAAGTAACAAGGTTGCAAATTGATACAGATGAATTAAGCCAAGTGGCCACTTCACGGCTACCAAATTAGCACTTAATTTAGCTGATAAAGTTGCAAGCAAAGCCTCGATACCAAGTAAAACAATCACCGTCACACTTGCGCAAAGACCATCAACACCATCTGTAATATTGACTGCATTGGAGCAACAATATAAGTAAAAGACAATAAATAATGCAAAAATAATTTTGCCAAGCCAAGAATTAAAGGCTAACCAGCCTAAACCTGGTATAGCCAAGCCTAAGCCCCAGCTAGCTTGTTCACTTACAGTCACAAAATAAAGGGCATAAAGGCTAAAAATGGCAACCAAATACTGTGTCTTTTGTTTCGGTGAAAGTCCCTCTTTATCTTTGCGCACCTTAACATAGTCATCCAAGAAGCCAAGTGCGGCGGTCAATAGGATAACAAACAGCGTAACCAAGAAGTCACGGCTCAAGTATTTTTCTGAAACAGCTAGCCAGATTGTGTAAGCTAGCGTAAAGCCGAAGAATGGCAATAAGAAGATGAAGCCACCGAAAGTTGGCGTACCTTCTTTTGCCAAATGGGAATTAGGGCCCTCCAAGCGCTCATGTTGCCCGAAATGTAAACGTTTCAGATAGGGTATCAAAATCACGCCAATCAAATAGGCTGTAAGCATCGCCAAAATAATCAGAAAAATTGTTGCACTATTCAGCATTATTTATTCTCCTTCAATTGCGCACGATAATTAAGCTCATTGAAAACTTTTTCTACTGTTTCACTCAAAGCAAAGCTATGCGAACCTTTAAAAATCAAGAGTTCATTTCCGCCAAGTTCAGCTAATAAGTCCTGTTCCAAATCTTCACGCTGCATATAAGTTTTGCAGATAGCAGCCTGTTTGCCTTTCTCCTCACAACTTGTGAGATAAGCAGCTTGCATATAGTAAGCACCATGGCCTAAGAAGTAAATGCGTTTAAGCTGATGTTCGGCTAAATAAGTACCGACTTTGCCATGTTCACTTTCACTGTAAGCTCCTAATTCATTAATGGAGCCACAAACGGCAATCACATCTTTGATCTGATATTGCTTAGCTAAAATATCACCTGTTTCTAACACAGCCTTGAATGAACTACTTGCTGCATTGTATGAATCATCAAGCAAAACCGTATCTGCCACCTTAATAATTCGTTCACGGCCATTAGCCCCACTATAACTAGCCAAATTACGTGCTGCCTTGTCTAAATCCAAATGTAAAGCTGAAGCACAGGCTAAAGCCAAGCAAGCATTCTGGGCATGGTGGGTAGCAGCTGTCTTTAAAGAACAATCAACTGTTTTATTAACTTGCCAGCTACCGTTCACAAAGTTGCCTGCCTCGGCTGTAAAAATCTGGTAAATCTGCTCAGAGCCAGCTTGTTCAAAATGTCTATTCTTAGCCACAAGCCAATGACAGGTCGAAGGGAATTTCTTAACAAGTTCCATATCTAAATCATGTTCTAGGCCATAAAAATACAAGTTCAGATGCGCCGCTAATTTATGGAAACTAGCATACTCTGTCAAGAGTGCATCATTAAAAGGTAGAAGCAAGCTGCCATTTGGTCTTAAGCCGTTAAGAATACTCGTCTTTTCTCGCAAAAGAATCTTTAGGTTTTGGAAATGGCCAATATGTGAAAAGCCTATATTCGTAATTACCGCTATATCAGGCTGAACAAGCGCCGTTTCACGTGCCATCTCGCCAATTTGATCAATTCCCATCTCTACTATCGCATAATCAGTTCTTTCGTTAGCTAAGCGAAAAAGTGTCTGGCTAATGCCAACTTCATTGTTCAAGTTGTAAGCTGTTTCCGTCACTGCCCCGAATGCCTGCAAAGCCCGGCTAATCATGCTACGTGATGAAGTTTTGCCAACTGAGCCTGTCACAGCCACAACCGGATGCTTATACTGTTCGCGGCAATAGCGTGCATAAGTATAGAAAGCGTGCCACGTATTAAAAACTTGAATAATTGCACATTTATGAGTTTTCGTTAACTGAAATAGTTGCTCATCTAATTTGGAACTTTGATCAATCACGATTCCTTTAGCGCCTTTATTGATAGCTACTTCTAAATAGTCATGGCCATCAAAGCGTTCACCTTTTAGAGCCACAAAGATATAACCGTCTAATTCGCCACGGCTATCAGTCTGCAACTGTTTGAACGCTATTTGGGCATCGCCATCCAATAATTTAGCATCTGGCCAAATTTGCAATAAATCTTCTATTTTTAGCTCTTGCATCCTCTAATTTCCATCCTTTTCCGTACTTTCAGGTTTTGGCAAAACCTCGCCCTCGGCATTTTTGAATGTACTATCAACATCATCAATATTAGGATCATATGGTTTGTTCGTAAAACGCAAACGGATAGAAGTCCACTTCTTGATCTGATTCACTATACCAGCTTCATTGAAACGTGGTGTATCTTGTGAAATCACGACGCCTCTTGGATCAACGCCATCAATACAGATGTTGACCTGACTGTTTCTTGCCAAAGCCTTGGCCTCGACAATATCAAGGCCGGTAAAGTCAGGCACATCGACATTGCCCCGAATATTTAAGCTTGACAACGGGTGTGAAGCGGTACCAACAAAGACCTTGCCATCATCGATCATACGACTATCTGGTTGTGGCCATTGTTCAGTAATCGGCTCATTTTCAGGATCAACTCCAACCGGCCAAACTAATTCCAAGCCACGCATCTCAGTTACATCGATGTAAGCTCGTTTGAGAGACATACCACGGTAATCAAGCACAATATGCTTGCGCCAAGCATTGTTAAAGTCATAATCGGTAAAGTTGGCTTTCTTGTGTAACTCATTATGAGTAAGCATAGCTAAACGTCTAGCTGCTACCTGCACAACCCATGTACCAATTGTATTAGGATCAAGGGGTTGCAAAGTGGCAACCAAAACCACATATTCCGGATCGGCAGCTGAGCCGATGACTACAGTTGAGAAACAGGAAGCATCATCTTGGCCATCGCCATCGGTATCAACCGTTGATGTACCTGTTTTACCGGCTAAATCTAGGCCCGTTGAATAAATGTACTGGCCTGGGAAGCCATCATAGGTCGTTCCACGCATAATTTCTACAACTTTACGGCTAACTTCTCTTGAGAAAACTTGTCTGACGACTTTCGGCTTAATCTCTTGCTTAATGTTGCCGTTAGTATCAGTAATTTTGCTGACAATATGGGGCTCTAAGAGATTGCCGCCATTAGCCAAAGCCATATAAGCACTCATAATTTGCATAGGTGTTGCTGTGGCTTGTTCACCGAAGGCTAAAGTAGCTAAGTCGGCCATATCCAAGGAATCTAAAGCATGCTGCACGCCGATGCCCTCACTTGGCAAATCAATACCAGTCTTATCGTAAAAGCCTAATTTGACGATGTATTCAAAGAAGGGATCAATGCCAATTCTTTCTGCCAAACGTGAAAACGGCGGGTTACAAGAATACCAGAGAGCTTGATCAATACGTTCTGTACCGTGGTTGATACCGAACATGTTCTCTGACCAACATTTAATTGGGTAGGCCGTCCAACCTTCGACCCAGAGTGGTGAGTCAGAGAAATAATCTTTGTCGATATTAACTGCATTTCGCTGTAAGGCGATAGCTAAAGTAAATGGCTTAAAAATAGAACCAGGCTCATATGACTTCTGCACAATAAAGTTCGACCACACATCGCCTGTCAGATAGGCCATATCCTGTTGGTTTTTGAATGGGTCAAAATTACCCGTAATGCTCTTTTCTATATCAGCCCGTTTCTTAATTTCCGTTGGGTCAATTGTGGTTGGCGTTTCTGTCGGTACAGTTTCGCCACGAATCTTAGCCCAAGTTTCCTCATATTCACGCTTTTTGCGTTCTTTTTCTTCGCGTTTTTTGCGATCTTCGATGTCTTTGATGAGATATTTGATACGTAGATTGTTCCACTTAGGTTTCTCATACGGCTTATTCAAATTAAACGTGTTACTTTGAGCCATCGCCATAACTTCGCCTGTATCAGCTTTGGCCACGATGGCAAAAGCGCCCATGCGCGGCTCTGTAACATTTGTCAGGGCATCAACTTGGCGTTGCGCTTCTTCTTGAATTGTTTTGTTGATTGTTAAATGGACATCATCACTTTTTTTGGCATTAATATCCAAATTAACAGCATTGTTCAACGGCTGGCGGTTAAAGTTATCAACTTCTTTGTAACTAACGCCCTTCTGGCCAGATAATTCAGCGTTGTAATAGCGTTCGATACCCGTAACGCCCTCAATCAGCTCATCTTGCTTAGAGGTAAAGCCAATTACGTTGGACAAATAGTCATTTTGTGGATAATAACGGGTCATCACAGGATCGACCACGATACCGTAAATGCTTTTTTCAGTTAGATAGGCTTGTAAAGCATTTTTTTCATCAGCTGAAACATTGCGGCGCAACTGAATATAAGGCTCATCCACCTTTTCAATAATGGCTCGCATTTCCTGTTTATCCATCTTAATTAACTCAGCTACCTTATCAGCTATTTCAGTTCGCTTAGGGGCATTCGTAATCAAATAAGACCTCAAAGCTGATGGCGAAATACCGACGTTATAGACGTATGTTGTCAAAGCAAGGAGCGTACCATTTTTATCATAAATATTGCCACGTTCAGGGTAGGATACTTCACGTTGTAAGCGCTGATTGGCCGCTTTGGTCACGAACTCTTTGTGCCTGATAACAGTCAAATCGAACATCTTTAACACGCTTGCTAAAGACAGGACCATAATCAACACAAAAACTACAACTACGCTTGTAATACTTTGGATTTTGCATTTATCAGTTGAACGACGATAACGAGCATAGGCATTATCCTGCGTCCGCCTAACTTCACCCTGCTTGGCCAAATTTTTCAATCTATTTTGCCAATTGAAAAGTGAACGACGACTAGACTTAATTTTAGACGCAGCTGTCCTTGCCTCGTTTGTATTCAAACGTTGCTGAGCCGTCTTTGGTATCTGCCACTGTAAGCGGTCATTTTCATGTGCAGCTACAAAAGTTGCACTATTTTCTGCTTCATCTGCATTCTTTTTGCGCCCAAAATTAAACTGCAAAATGCTCTTTCCCTTCTAATCAGCCGTTTGTCCCTGTTTTCTCTGTTCTGGTTGCTTCTTTATCGCTAACTTCACTTGACTCTGCACTAGAACTTGAGCCAATCTCAACGTTCTCAGTTTGATTAATTTGGCTGTTAGCTAACTCAGTTTTAGTTGCTGTGGCTTCTATTTTTTTAGCCAAAAGAGCCTCGCTCTGTTTACTCTGCTTGGCATTTTCCTTAACTTTGTCTACATAGGCTTGATCAATTTCTAAAGCATGTCGAAGCAAAATGCCATTTGCCGCTTCCAGCCCGTATTGCACGCTATTATCTGTTGTGTCTTTGCTTTTAGCTTGTTTAGAATTTAACGTCTCAAAATAATCAGCCAGATTCTTGTAAATCAACTTAAAATCAACTACTTCACCACTTTTTTCATAATTGATCGCATTGGCTGACTGTAAATTAATACTTAATTGGTTAATCTGAGGTACAGGAATGCTTATGATCTGATCCTGACTTGCTTTCTCCAAGCCAATTTCCCGAGCCTTAGCAGATAGAGTCTTGGCATCAAATAATTTTGCAAGCTGTTCCTTTTTGCTTTCATTCTTCAACTTCAAATCTGTAATTTTTTCAGTAAGTTCAGCATTGTCGTAACGTTGTCTGACCAGTTTTGTTTCTCTCAGCAAAACATAGGAAAAGGCCGTCACCAAAATAGCTATAACAATTAAGGCTGTACGCGTAACGTTACGTCGCTTACTCTTAAAGCGACGATTCAAAAGTTCATTCATTCCGCGCTTAAGTTTCGTCTCACGCTCAGCTTTGATTCGGGCAGTATATTTACTTTGCCAATCAGCTCGCCCTTGTTCCATTGCCTACATTACCTCATTTAATCTTTAATATCACTATCCGTACCATTATGGCGGCTAAATAATACAAGTCCATTAAAATTTTTCAAATATTCTCAATTTAGCTGAATGAGAGCGAGGATTTTTCGCACATTCTAGCTCTGTTGCCACCAACGCTTTTTTAGTCACAATTTTGCCTAGTGGTTTTAGGCCACAACAGCAAGGTAGATCTTTCAAGCACTTACATGGATTAGCCCAGGTCTGAAATTGCTGTTTCACAATTCTATCTTCCAAAGAATGGAAACTGATAACCGCCAAACGTCCGTCTGGTAAAAGCAACGGTAAGGCAGCTTCTAAGAATTGACTTAAAGCTGAAAGTTCATCATTGACATATATCCTTAAGGCCTGAAAAGTCCGTCTAGCTGGATCTTGTTTCTCCTTGAGTGCCTGCTTAGGCATGGCATCTCTAACTATCTTGGCCAAAGTCTGAGTATCAGAAATAGCTTGCTTAGCACGGTAAGCAATAATGGCTTTGGCAATTCTCCGGCTATACCTTTCTTCACCATAAGTATAGATGAGATTACTTAATTCACGCTCATTCAAGCGGGCTAACACCGTAGCTGCACTCTCACCTTTGCTTTGATCCATGCGCATATCAAGTGGGCCTGGCAAACGATAGGAAAAGCCGCGTTCTGCATCGTCTATCTGCGGCGAAGACACACCTATGTCGGCCAAAATGAATTGTGCCTGCCAATTGCCCTGCGTTTTCTGCCAATTGGCTAAATATTTGAAGTCGTGCTGATAAAAGCGCAAATTAAGCTGCTTCTTGGTCGCAAGCCCACTTAACTTAGCTTTGGCAAAAGTCAAAGCATTAATATCTTTATCCATGCCTACAAGTTCGGCATTATCTGGCAGCAAATTGGCTAAAGCTGAGCTATGCCCGGCATAACCTAAAGTTACATCAAGCACAGGCCCTGTAAAATTTTGAGGAAGATTAGCTAAAACTTCATGCAACAGTACAGGAATATGGAGCTGTTTACTGCTATTTTCCATCTAGTTCATCTCTTTCCGTCTTGCGTGTAAATAGTAAAGAGCATAAATTAAACCAGCTAAAACCATAAGCAACGATACAAGCTGTGATACACGCAAATTAGTCTGACCAATATACAAAGAATCGGTTCTAATGCCTTCAACAAAGAAGCGTAAAGCACCATAAAGTAAGCAATACAAAGCCATGCTTACGCCAGCTTCTTTTGCTCTGTAAATACCATTTTGCTGTTCGAGTAATTTATTCTGAACAAAGACAATCAAAGCAAAAATAAGCACATTGCCGATAAGTTCATACAAAAAAGTCGGATGCACGGGCAAGGTAGGATCTAGGTTAGGCATATTCAAAGCGGCCAAATATTCTCTCGTGCCATTTGAAATCATGCCCCAAGGTAAATTAGTATTAGTGCCAAAAGCCTCTTGGTTAAAGAAGTTCGCAATTCTTGCAATACCCTGGCCCAAAGCCAAATATGGTGCTAATAAGCCAAGTAAACAGCAATAATTTTGCTTCTTATACAAGCTGACAAAGTACAAAGTTAAGCAGCCGCTTATAACACCACCATAAAACGCTAAGCCACCTGAACGAATATCCAAAATCGACCAGAGATTCTGTCTAAAGCTATCAAAGCTAAAAGCAATATAATAAAGCCGAGCGCCCACCAAGCTGCCTGGAATCAAGAACATAAAATAATCAGTCAAATCATCTTGGCTAAAACCAAATTTGCTAGAGCGGCGAAAAGCTAAGAACATAACTGTCGCTAAGGCAATAGCAGCAATCACACCATACCAGTAAATTGAAAAACCAAAAATATTAACTATCTCACGTTGAATTGGCAGGTCGTAGATACCTAATTTAGGAAAGCTCACTTGAAAATTCGTCATATATACCTCTTTCACTCCTACTCAATCTGCCCTTGTTCAGGCCGAACAATATGTAAAGCCTGCAAGCTTGTATCCAAAACAAATTCAGCCTGTTTCCACAAATCATCAAGCACCAAATTATTGTAAATAGATAGCTCATCAAAGAGGTCCAAATTGCGTAACAATAATTCAGCCATCTTATAGCCACTCAGACTGATGCTATCCAAAGACAAAAGGAAAGCGCCCATCTCAGCTTTTACTTTCAGCGCAAAATCATTAGGCTGTAAGCGGCGCTCCGAGATAGCTATCTTCAAAGCTTGATAGATACGTTTAACAGCTAGTTCTGGATCTTTGGAATAGCTAGCACAAAGCCAGTAGGCATAATCACCGCTCACTTTGAACTCATGATAGAAACTCTCATCAATCAAGCCATCCGCAAACAGTTCATTGTATATTTCGGAACTTTCACCTATCAACAAATCAAACAGCAAGCTTAAGCCAATATCATAGCCAACTAAGTCCCTGCCCTCAAGATTGCTCTTGGAATTAACATCAGGGTCTTTAATGCCAAAGCTGAAGAAAGGATGGGCAATTTGCATCTTAGACTCAGAAAAGCTATGACAAACTCTAGCTGGCTCACTCACCTTAGTTGTCAAAGTACGATGGTGATTCTCCAAACCAGGCACAGAATCGATCACTTTGAAAATCGTATCTATCGTCTGCTCCTCTGAAACATCACCCACCACTGAAATTTTCATATTGCTAGGCTGATAGAAGCTGTGATGCAATTGTTCCAAATGCTCTAGCTTGATTTCAGCCAGCGATTCTCTCGTTCCCACAATATCATTTCTAACTGGGTGATTGACAAATAAGTCATGCAGAAGTTGCTCAGAAGCTGCGCTCACAACATCGTCCTGATACATCTCTAACTCAGACAAAATAATATTTCGTTCCTTGTCAATTCTTGCTTCGCTCAGATCCGGGTGCAATAAAGCATCTAGAAAAATCTCCAAGCCAGCATCTAAATTATCAATGCAAGAGAAAAAATAAAGCGTATGATCATTGGTTGTATAGGCGTTAGCGTTGATACCCAAGCTGGCCATCTTGTCGTCAAAATTAAAATTAGGCCCATGCTTAAAAACGCAATGCTCCATAAAATGCGCCGTTCCCGCTGGCAAGCTCATATGATGCTGATCTTTGCTGTAAAAGTTCTGGTGATCAGAACCAACTGGCAAAGCAATTGAAACAAACTTACGCTTGAAACCTGGCTTAGGCACAAAGCTGATTGTCAGGCCTGAATAATGTTCGTAAATATGTTGTTTGGTGCGCGTAAAGCTTTCCTGACGCTCACGCTTTATCATTTTTCGCTCATTCTGCATGACCTTGTTTCCCTTCAATTAAATGATAAGAACCGCGATATTCTATATTTTGGGCTAAGCTAATAACTTCCGCCTTACTCGTATGGACAAGTTGATCCAACAAAAGCCTTTGATCAATCTCAGCATTGCGCAAAAGCTGATTCATCTGGAAAGTCATCAAACCAAATAGTGAGTCTGTCGCATTTATAAGCTCATTTTGTAGCAATAGCTTCGTGTTGTTAAAGACATCATCAGCCAATTTGCCCGCTTTCAGCTCATCAAGGATCTTGGCCGTTTCTTTGAGTGCAAGTGGTACATTTTCCTCGTTCAAAGCTAAAATCAGTGCAAAGCAATCCATATAGCTTAAGAGGTCATAATTGATGCCGTAAACTAAGCCTAACTCCTCACGTAAGCGCCTGAATAATAACGATTGCACATCACCCACCAAAACGCTCAATAGAAGTTGAAAGCTCAAAACTTTATTACTTGTGTAAGGAGGCAAATTACTAAAGAACAGTAAGTAGCGGCTCCTCACAAAATTACAATTTTCTACGTGTTTAATGTTATTGTGCAAGCGATATGGCGTTGGATTGACGTTGGCTAAGCAATAGAAGCGATCTTTGTTTTTAGGGAAATTATCCAAATGCTTTTTTAAGCCATGCAGCGTCTTTTGGCCAATGTTACCTGCGGTAAAGACCATAACTTCAGCTGTTTTCAATAACTCCAGCCAAAAATCACTGAGTTCTTCTAACGTTAATTTTTCAACGAAGTCACGCTCACCATGTGGATCAAAGCGATAATCAGTCCCGGCATAAAGTTCCTCGATGGCCATTTTTAACGCATAATTGTCACGATCATCAATCTGGGCAGCCAAATCTGCCAAAAGATTTTGTTTTTCGCAATTGAAAGTCTGGCGATCCAAAAGATGCACATGCTCTTTGTCCCGTAATGGATTTAATAGGCAGTCAAACAATAAATCGGTGCCCTCGCGGAATGTATAAGTGCCATCTGGTGCTTGGAAAATTGCTTGTAAATCGAATTGCAAAATTGCCATATCACCTAAAGCACAGGTATTGGCGGAAATTTGCAAACCGTAAAGCTCGGCCAAACGCTTCATGAACGATTGATGCGTTTGGAAATTAGCATTACAGGAACTCAAGATATTGCCAAGCAAAGTCATACAGCTGGCATTACGCGCATTTAACGGCAAGGCCAAAAGCAAGCTAAGATTGCCAGATAGGAAACGCTCACTTGGCAAGTGATAAAGCTGCAAGCCGTCTTTGGCATAATAACGATAAAATTTCTCTATACTCTCATGATAACGCCTAGCATCAAGTACATCTTTTTGAATCTGCGCTGTCAAAATCAAGAAGGATGGGAAATGCTTCTCAGGCCGCTGAAAATGCAAGAATTCAATTTCAATCTCTTTGTCATAAAGATCCATGCTGACATCAAGCAAAGAAGTTTCAACCGTTGGTTCGCTCTCTTTTGCATCAACTGTTGGTCTAACGCCAAAATTGGTAATAGCATTGTAAGCAACATCACCCACGATTGCCCGTGTAACATAGACACCATAAGGCAACTGGATTTGTTCCTTATCTAAGGCCATATTGGCAGTTGGCAATTTGAATTTGCGCGCTAAGCCCCGACCATTCTTCACCTTGCCTCTAACTTTGAAATTATGGCCAAGCAAAGCATTCGCCAAATCAACCTGTCCCGCCAAAAGTAACTTTTTGATGCGGCTAGTTGAAATTATCTCGCCAGCATAAGTTAAAGGTTCAAGCACCTTTAGCTCAATATCATTAGCCTTACACAAATCTGCAAGTTCAGGAATACCATAAGCTCGCTCATGCCCAAAACGGAAGTTGCTACCAACTATTAACAGCTTCGTATTCAATTGCTTAACTAAAATCTGGTCAACAAATTCTTCCGCTGTCAAATTAGAAAAAGCGGGATTAAATTCTTGCTCTATATATTCTTGCACGCCTAAAGCAGCAATTTGCTCCTGCCGTTGCTTGAGAGTCTGCACTCTAGCTTCATTCTGTAATTTTGGCAAATTATCAAAGCTATAACAGCAAGGCGTTAATTTCTTGATGCTAGCGTAATAAACAAGCTGGTTAAACAATTCTTGGTGGCCCCGATGGACACCATCAAAGAAGCCAATTGTCACAGCTCTGGCCTGACTATTCGGCGTTGGTTTGAGTTCACCTATCTGTTGAAATTTGTTAGTTGTCTTGACAGCTTTCGCAACAGCGTCCTTAAAAGCTGTTTGAAAATCTTTAGCCTTAAAGCTCTTAGCAATAGCATCGGCATTGAATTGGCTCAAATCAGCCTTGTTGCGAATGACGGTTTTCTCCGGCATGCCGGCCACTTCAATCTCAGCTACCTCTGTCATAACAGCAGCTTTTTGCTGATCGATTTGCTCAAATACATCGGCATATTGCTGCAACATGTTATCCACAAGTTCATCCTTGCTTTGCACCTGTTTTGCATATTGTTCAACCAATTTCAGCAAACCTGTTTCATAACGCAACTTATAAATCTTCATGGCTAAATAACATCCTTTCCGGTACAAGCTGTAAGCCTTGTTCCATCTCCTGCAAACTAAGTAAAGCGATAACTTGTCCTTCGTAAATTGCTAACACATACTGCCTTTGTTTAATTATACTCATTGCAGGCAAATTTATAAGATTTTTCCATAAATGTTCTGTAGAATATTCTGGCTTTTTGGCTAGTTCCTTTTGATAAAATGACAAGGTCCTACCTTGTAGCAACCACTTATGCTCTTTATCATTGCAAACATAATTCGGCAAATTAGAAAATGCCGTCTGCAAATTAAGGCCAAGCTTCGCCCTTTCAGTTTCGCTTTTGGTCTGCGCAAATAAATCCTGCCATTCACTTTCTGAATGTGCATCAGCTAGATCAAATTGCCCCACTTTTGTTCTCAACAAACGCAGCGTATAAGCCTCTGTCCCTAAGCGCTTGCCTAAGTCTGCAACTAAGGCGCGAATGAAAGTTCCCTTACTGACAGTAAACTCAATATCAAAATAAAGCGTTGGTGTAAATTTACACCAAGCAGAAATTGCAGCTTGCTCCAATGGTTTAGCTAATTTTTTCATTTGCAATCGAGCTTTGGCCGCTGGAAATAGAGTTGGATTTGGCCAGGCTTTCTGCTGTTTTAATTCATTTAAGCGCTCTGTATATAATTGCTCTAATTTAGCTAAATCAAGCTCTGCTAACTCTGTTTGGCTGATGATACCTTGAAAATTCAACAATTTGGCAGCCGTCACTTCTATCGTTTTATACTGTTTTTCGACAGACTGATTTTGCCTGGCATACTCATATAACTTTTTGCCATTAACCTTTTTAGCTGAATAAAGCGGTATTTCTTGTTCACTTACGCCTACTAATTGCTGAATTTGTGCTTTAGCTAAAGCTGCATCGTCTTTTAGCAAAGCGTAATAAGCTTGGAAGCTTAATTCCTGCTTAGATACAAGTTCACCATTGGCATCCAAGCTCGTGCTTTTAGCACCTAGAACAACTAAGGCGCGATAAGTTTTGCTAGCAACTTCCAAATAAGGAATCAAGCGCGTTGCCCGATTGACAAACACGGGTAATAAGCCCTCGGCAAAGGGATCTAAGGTACCAATATGACCTGCTTTTTCTGCACCTAAGCTATGTCTTAGCTGATTGACACAGGCAAAGGAACTGGGGCCGATACTTTTATAGATCAAGTATATTGAATTATTCAGCATCTTCACTTTCCAATTCTGTTTTGCAAGCACTTAAAAAGTGCGCTTTAGCTTCCTCTAAAGTTACGTTGTAGATGGTAAAGCCGCTAGCTCTTTCATGGCCGCCACCACCTAGTTGTTTAGCTATATTCTGACAATTAATTGCCTCAGTCGAACGAATTGAGCCTAAGACGTTACCTTTTAGAGTCGAACGCAAAAGCACAGCCACTTTGACGCTTCTAACTTCTCTAAGCATGGAGCTTATGCCATCTAAGTCTACTTCACCAGCCTGAGCTTGCTGAATTTGTTCAGCTGTCAAGTGGGAAACTAAGCAAGTATTGTCATAGCTAAATTCAGTCTGACTGAAAGCTAAAGCTATCATCTTCAACTTAGCCACGCTCATTGTGTGATAATGCACACGATTAATTAGCTCCTGGTCTGCCCCGTGCTGTTTCAAAATTGCCATCAAAAGGTAAGTCTGGGCACTGGTTGCCGCATAGCTTAACTGGCCGCTGTCTGTAATAATGCCTGTCATTAGGCAATTAGCCAAGTTAGCATCTAGTAAGCTTTGGCCACTTTGCTTTTCTAATAAGATTATCAATTCAGCCACCATACCTGAGCAGGCAATTTCATTAGCGGCAATATCATAACGTTCACCAGCTGGAATATCTGAAACG
Source organism: Amygdalobacter nucleatus (assembly GCF_029167365.1). NCBI lineage: Bacteria > Bacillati > Bacillota > Clostridia > Eubacteriales > Oscillospiraceae > Amygdalobacter > Amygdalobacter nucleatus. The sequence goes on along the minus strand of NZ_JARFNM010000001.1, from coordinate 326,372 downwards.
TGGTGATCGATAATTAAGCGCCTCTCCTCTTGGCAAGCTTGCCACAAGGCAAAACGGACGCCTAATCTAGTTTCAGGAGCTGAATTATCAATCAAGCAAACATAAGCTTGTTCCTGCGTCAGCTTATCTACAAATTGGGCTGCTTTAGCCTCTGTATCTAAAACTGCATAATCTGGTAAACTTAAGTAAGCATACATAGGCGGCACTGGTTCTGCTAACAGCACCTCACTTTTTAGACCTAATTTTTGGCAAGCTATGTTCAGGCCAAAAGCTGAACCAATTGCATCCCCATCAGCACGATGATGCGGCAAAATGTACAATTTTGTAGCCTCGTTTTTCGCCTGGGCCAAGGCTAACAAAAGTGCGGCCAAAGTCTTCGTATTATGTCTAAACTGCAAATTTAGTTCTGACTGTATCTCCATCCAAATCCTCTTTTTCGTCAAATGTAAAGAAAGAGGACAACTACCTACAAAGATAATCGCCCTCACTAATTAAAGCGTTTAACTTACGCATTTTGCTCAGTCACGTCAGTAGCAAGTGCTTCAACCGTTTCAGCTTCTGTTTCTGTCTCAGCTTCAGCATTTTCAGTGGCGGCTGTTTCTCTACGCAAAGCACGTTCTTCGGCAATTTCAGCTAATTTAGCATCAATTTGCATACCATACTCCAAAGATGTATCCAAATAGAAGCGCAAGTCTGGCGCCTGTCTCAGACTAATTTGCTGCATTATTTCATGGCGCAAAAAGCCTTTTAATTTCTCCAAACGTTGCAAGCTGGCTTGTTTCACTGCTTCCGAGCCTGGAATTGTCATATAGCAACGAGCATAAGTTAAGTCACGATTCATCTCTACCGCCACGCAGGTCGTCAAAACCGGCAGATTACGTAAAGTACCATTCTGACAAGCGGTAGCTAAAATTCGCCGAATTTCATCGCCAACGCGTTTCTGTCTGATTAAATTTGCCAAGCTTATTCCTCCTCTTTTACCTCAGCCATTTCGTACAATTCAAGTGTATCGCCAACTTTAATATCATTGTAGTTTTCAATTGACAAACCACATTCATAACCTGCGCTAACTTCTTTGACATCATCTTTGAAGCGTTTCAAGCTAGCTAACTGACCTTCATAAATGATCTTGCTATCACGCAACAATCTTACCTTTGCATTGCGCTGAGCTTTACCATCCAAGACATAAGCACCGGCAATTGTACCGACATTAGAAATCTTGAATGTTTCACGCACTTCGACATGGCCAAGCACTTTCTCCTCGTATGTAGGAGCCAAGAGACCCTTCATAGCCTTCTCAATATCTTCAATTGCATTGTAAATGACACGATAGAGACGAATATCAACGCCCAATTCTTTAGCTAAGTCTGTGACATTATTGTTAGGACGTACGTTAAAGCCGATGATGATAGCATCTGAAACTTCTGCCAAACGTACATCTGACTCGGTAATACCACCTGCTTGTGAGTGAATGATATTGATCTTAACTTCATCATTAGACAACTTGAGCAAGCTCTGATTCATAGCTTCAACTGAGCCAACCACGTCGCCTTTGACAATGATATTCAAGTCTTGCAGCTTGCCCTCTTCCAAGCGATTGAACAAGGCATCCAAGCTGATCTTAGGATTCTTCCTAATTTGCTCTTCACGCGCCGTTTCCTTACGGCGGTCAGCCAATTGGCGAGCCAATTTCTCAGCTTTAACCTGATAGAATGTCTCACCAGCTTCTGGAATTTCTGGTAAGCCGATAATCTGTACAGGTGTTGAAGGCCCAGCTTGATTGATATTTTTGCCGCGTGAGTCAATCATGGCACGAATATTACCAACGATAGAACCTGTAACAATTGTATCGCCTTTCTTCAAAGTACCACGCTGTACCAACAAGGAAGCTACAACGCCACGGTTCTTATCCAAGGAGGCTTCCAAAACAATACCTTTGGCCTGACGCTTTGGATCGGCTTTTAATTCCAGCAAATCAGCTGTGAGCAAGACCATCTCCAACAATTGGTCGATGTTTTCACCGTTCTTAGCTGAAATTGGCACCATGATGGTGGAACCGCCCCACTCTTCGCAAATCAAATCGTAATTAGCCAATTCTTGCTTAACACGTTCTGGGTTAGCACCTGGCTTATCAATCTTGTTGATAGCAACGATAATCTCTGTCTTAGCAGCCTTAGCATGGTTGATTGCTTCAACTGTCTGTGGCATGACGCCATCATCTGCCGCAACAACCAAGATTGCAATATCCGTAGCTTGTGCACCACGCGCACGCATAGTTGTGAAAGCTTCGTGGCCAGGGGTATCAAGGAAGGTAATTCTTCTACCCTTCAAGCTAACTGTATAAGCACCAATATGCTGAGTAATACCACCAGCTTCACCCAAGGCAACTCTTGTATTACGCACATGGTCCAACAGAGTTGTTTTACCATGGTCAACGTGACCCATAACTACAACTACTGGTGGGCGCTCAACTAAGTTCTCTTCGACATCTTCTGAATCATCAAAGAGAATATCTTCAGCTGTGACTTCCACTAACTTATCGCAAGTAATGCCAAATTCATCAGCAATTGTTGCAGCTGTATCGTAATCAATATCTTGGTTCATATTGACCATCACGCCATAAGCCATCAATTTCATGATAACTTCGGACGCTGTCTTCTTAATAGCTTCTGCGAACTCTTTTACGGTCAATTGTTCAGGCAAGGAAACGTGTGTAACTTGCGCATTTGCCGCCTCTTTTAGTGTATTTGCTTGGTTCTTACGCTTACCTCTTCTTCTCTCATTGTCATCATCTTCGTCAAATTCGCTTATACGGCCACGCATGCGCTCATTGCGGTTCGTGAGTTTGCTGCGTTTCGTCTTTTCATCGTTATCATTGCGCTTCTTATGCATGTCGCGGCTTTGGAAGTTACGGCGCTGTGCCTCTTTGCCTAATAACTCTGTCAATTCACTATCAACAGAGGCAATTTTCTGCTTACGTGAATGTGAAACTAATTTGCGCTCGTCATCTTTGTCCTTATCTGCAAAACCACCAAAGTCAGAACGGTTAGAAAAAGATCCACCACCTTGATTTGGGCGCTCGTTACGTGTGGAGTTGTTTCGACCCTGACGATTGAAATTCGGCCGATTAGCTGACTGGCTATTAGCCTGACGCTTAACTGGCAATTGCACTTTACCAATTGGCTTAGGCACAACAAAGCCAACACTAGCTAAGCTTTCAACAGTTTCACCTGTTTGGGCTTTAGGCTCAGCTTGAGCATTCTTAGCTTTTTCCTCTTGGCGTTTACTCTCTAACTTTTGCAAACGCATACTTGCCATTGCCTTTGTCATTTGGGCAGCCTTTTGAGAAGCTACGCTGCGTCTTTCTTTCTCACGTTCCTCGCGCACACGATTGATCACATCACGATTGAAGTCATCTATTTTGCCTAACTTAGTTGGCAAAGTCACGTTGACGCTATCCAAGACAGACTGAGCAACCACTTGCTTGTGTGGTTTCTTGCTAGCTTTATGTTCAGATTTAGCCTTTATGTTTTCTTTTGACTCTTTAGCTTTTTTGCCATTAGCCTCAACTTTAGGCTCAGCTTTAGTTTCAGTTTCCATTTCAGTCTTAACTGATTCTGGTGCAACTTTAGTAGCTTCTTCTTTTGTTTCCACTTTAGTTTCACTTGCAGGTGCTTCTGTCTGCACGTTTACCTCATCTGTAGCACTCTCTTGCTTCTCTGGTTCAGGCATAGCTGTTTGTTCGGGTTCAGAGACTTTTTCCAAAGCAGCTTCGCTAACAGAAGCTGGCGTTGTTGGAAGCTCAGCTTTACTACTAGTTTCAGCTGGTGCATCAGTTGTCTCTACCTTTGCCTTAGATTCACTATGTAATTTCTCACTTACACCTGTCACCTTAGCTAAAGCATCAACACCCTGCTTAACAGCCGACTTAACAGCGTCAGCCGTATTATTCAGCAAATCTTTGGCGGCACTAACAGCACTAGTTTTTGCTTCCGCTTCAGCCTCAGAATCAGCTGCCTTGCTCGTCTTAGCTTTTTTCTTGATTTTAACGACTTTAACTACGCTGGCAATCTTCTTACCTGATAAGCCTTTCATGGTAATTACCGGCGCATTGGGCTCCTTGTTGTCTTCAAGCTCTTTATTGTCCGTTAGATCTAATTTCGTTTCAATTGCCTCATCATTTTTATTTATCTCTTCCGACATGCGCTATTTTCCCTCCTCGTAACTGCCTAAGACCTTTTGTCTGTTCATGTTGTCCAACTAATTTATTCTTATGTTGCTTTGACTGAGTAACTCGTTTGGTATAAGTACGACATACAGCCTGCAGCTTTGAAAAATAATTACTCGGATCAATTTCCTGATCTTGTAAATTTGCCTGCAAAAGTTCTTTGTAAGTCAGCAAGCTCTGCTTAAGTGACTGGCTAAATCCATCGACTGGCAAGGCCAATACAGCTCTTTCGCTATCAAGCTTTGCACTTAGTTCTGCCCGGGTAAACATATTACAGCAATAGTAATTATGCTTAAGCAGGTGTTCCTTGCTCGCCAATAGGTTATGCAATTTACGCTTACTATCTTCCGCCAAATCACTGGCTACAAAGATAAGCTCCACCTCTCCACTAGCAATCAGCTTAGTTACAGCCGTTAAACCAAGCTGCAGGTGCCTAGCTCGTCTAGCCAAGCCAAGCAAGCTCTGAACTTTCTCTAAAAGCTCCGCCCTTTCTTTGGGCAAAGCAAAATCAGACTCATTCGTTTGGCCATTTCGATTTATCGCCGTTATGTCTAAATCCAATTTAGCCTTTCCTCCTCATAAGCAAACAGCAACTATTTACTCAGCAGTTTCTGTTTCTGTTTCAGCGTCAGCTTTTGTCTGGTTATTAGCCTCAACCTTAGCCAAAGCTTGTTCTGTAATAGCGTCAATTGATTCTGCTAAATCATCATCCAATTTTGCTTGATAATCTTCAGCTTGTGAAGCGCTCTTAATATCAACATGCCAACCTGTCAAGCGAGCAGCCAAACGAGCATTCTGACCAGAACGACCGATAGCTAATGGTAATTGATTGTCTGGTACAACTACCTCTGCTACGTTTGTATCGCCTTCTTGATACAAGGTGACACGCAAAACTTTAGCTGGTGACAAAGCATTCAAAATGAATGTTTCTGGATCTTCATCGTATTGAACAATATCAATCTTTTCGCCATGTAATTCTTCCATGATGTTGTTGATACGCATCCTGCGATTACCAATGCAAGCACCAACTGGATCAACATCTGGGTCTGTACTGTAAACAGCAATCTTGCTTCTAAAGCCAGCTTCACGTGAAACGCTGTAAATTCGAACGATACCCTCTTGAATTTCAGGCACTTCAGCTTCAAACAATTTGGCTATCAATTGTGGATGACTACGAGAGACATAAACAACAGGGCGACCATGTTTGGTATCAACCTTGAGAATATAGAAGCGCATACGTTGACCAAAGTTATAAACATCTTGTCTAACTTGTTCGCGCACTTGCAAAATTGCATCTGCACGGCCAATATCAACAACAACATCGCGTCTATCTTTACGTTGCACAATACCGCTTGCTAATTCACCGATACGGTTGGTGAACTCAGCACTGATACGGTTGCTTTCTGCATCGATTAATTTTTGGTTGATCACGCTCTTAGCTGTCTGGGCTGCCAAGCGGCCAAAATCTTGAGGAGAAAGTTCATATTCAAGCAAATCGCCTAGTTCAAAGTCGCTATCAATGCTTGTGGCATCAGCCAAGCTAATTTCTGAGTTGGGGTCAGATACCTCCTCAACTACCTCTTTCATCAGGAATACGTGCATCTCGCAAGTATCTCTATCTACTTCAGCGCGAATGTTCTCGGCATTCTTAGCGTTGAACTCACGTTTGTAAGCTGAAACAAGGGCTTCTTCTATGGCCTGAAATAAAACTTCAGCATCAATGCCACGTTCTTTGCACAAGTCCTTGATTGCTTGAATCAGTTCTGCATTCATTTTATCTTTTCTCCTATCTTAATTGACCTTATATTCATCATAAAAGTACATTGGTTAAAACTTAAAGCTTAAAAATCAATATAGCGTTTCACTTGACTCCATTCAGTTTCAGCAAAATTAAGTTCAATCGGCTCTTCTCTTTCTAGTAAAGTTGCTGGTTTGAATTTGCGCCACAAGGTTTGGCGTTCAGCTTCTGTCAGCTTATCTAAGTCCACGCTTGTCAAAGCTAGCTCAATGTTGAACAAAAAGTCCTTGAAGTTTTTCTTGTCCATTCGTTTCTGCATAGCCAACAAATCCAGGCCAAGCGTTATCTTACCATCGGCATAGTCCAACAGAAAGCCAATAAATTGCTTACAGTTCAAGAATTTGCGATAGCAGCTAATTTCTACCTCGCTCTCAAGGTAGCGCTTAAAATCTGCCTCTGTCTGCAACAAGCGATCTAAGCCAGCGGAAGAAACTTCCAAATTGTACGCACCTTGCACCAAATTAGCTGTCTCTAGTAACGGGTCGACTATATCATTCACACGTTCGCAGTCTTCAATGCCAATACCGCCACGCTTATCAATGATGAAAGTTAGGTAATACTCGCCCTGTTCTTTGCCGTACTTCACCTCTAAGAGCTCATATCCCGCAGCTTGCACAGCATCCAAACAGAGTGTATAAGCATTTTCAGCTAGCGTGTTCTTCTTCGCTTGCATATATTCTCCCTTGCAACAATTAGGCTGTTCATCAATTAATCGCAGATTAATAAAAGAAAAGAGCAAGACAAAGTCTTACTCTTTTCGAGCCGTATAAGTGAATTATATACGCTCCTAGGCTAATTGGCAAGTTTTGGACGGCTGTTTGTAGTTAATCAGTGATAATTTCAAAGTTGTGATTCTTTAGCCCTGTAACTAACCAATTAAAATTTCACCCCCCTACTGAAAAAGCCAGCCTATATCGGCTGGCTTATGTTAACTATCTCAAGCTGATAGTTATGTTAGTGTTTCTTAGCAATTACAACGCTAGCGGCAGCTAGAATAATTAAACCTAATTGGTTAACGGTATTAGCCATTTCACCTGTCTTGGCAACTTTGCCTACCTTAGGCTCTACAACTTCAGTAACAACTGGCTCTGTAGGGTCACTTGGCACATACGGAATTTCTACTTCTGGTTCAACTGGAGCTGGGGATGGGGATGGAGCAGCAGCGTACTTAACAGCAATAGCGATACCATCGTCATATTTACCAGCATCAGTTTGCTTGCCATTCCAACTTAAAACAAATTTCTTTGTTATTATTGAATATTGAGCAGTACCACTAAAGCTACCTTCAACAGTACCTGTAACTGTATAAGCTCTATCTGCCACTGCATTATCGGCAAACTGAACACCTGTTAAGCTTACTTTCAAGTCGTCATCTACAGCATTAACATCATTTTTCAAAACGTCATATTTTGTGTATTTAGCTTTATCTTTCAACTCCATAGTGATAGTAGCTGTTTGACCTACTATATCAGTTTTTGTAATTTTAAATAAATCGTTAGCACCTGTCAAAGTAGTCTCTACTTTATCTTTAAATTTTAAGCCATCAGCTAAAGTTAAAGTTGCTTTAAATGTGGACTCAACACCTTCCAAATTAATTTTATCGTAGTTATCTTTAAGAAGTACATTTTCTTTACAGGTATTAGGATCACATTCAGTTCCATCACCTAAAAATTTTTGCTCAAAGCAATTCATTTGACCCTTTATAAGCTTAACACCTAATGTACCAACAAAAGTCATATTGTCATCTTTACCGACCTCAATGACTTTATTACCAGTATCTTCGCTATTGTCTTTTTTACGCAAAAGGAGATCAGCCGACAAATTATTATTCACCGTAATAGTTTCTCCCTCTGCCTTAACATTAGCTGGCACAACGAGCAAAGCTGCCATGAGCATAGCTGTTATAGCTGCCAAGCATTTTTTCTTGAAAACATTTGCATGCATTTGTGTTTTCATAATTTTATTCCTCTCTTCAATTGGATTCATTTTAATGACAAGCTGCTAAATTGCAGCTTGTTAATTTACTATTTCTTACGCTTGTTGACAGTCAATGCAGCAAACGCAACTAACATAACCAGGCCAAACCCACTTGCCATATTTGCAAGCTCGCCGGTCTTTGTCACAACACCGACTTTAATTTTCTTCGGCTCAGTTTGAGTACTTGGTACATACTCGGGATTGCTCGGTACACTTGGCTTTGTCGGGATTATGCTTTTCTTGTTGACGACTTTAACTGTCTTAGTAGTATTGTCAGAATTTTTCTCGTCATACGGCGTATTAAGCGTAATATCCATCGGCTTATCCAACTTCTCATAACCATTTAGGCCCTTAGTTTCTTCTAGCGTGTATTCGCCTAGTGGCAAGTCCTTGAATATAATCTTACCGTCCTTATCTGTTGTACCTGTCCACTCAGTCTGCTCTGTTGTGTTTACAGAATTTGTAACATCTGATGCATCACCAGTTGCGGATTTGTCAGTTACTTTTTCTGCTTGTTTATCTGTAACAGCAGGATTTGAATTAGTCTCTGTCTTTAATTCACCAATTATATTTAGCTTAAATTCAACGCCAGCTAATGGTTTTGCTTCCTTGCTGTCATCTGTCTTTAGAACGACCAACCTAGCCTTGTTAAGCTTGTTTGTAACCGTAACATCAACTGAAGCTGGATTCATATGAGCCAATAACTCAGGTACAGCTGTTTCAGGCTGTTCAGGCAATTCATAGCCCTTTGGTGCTCTTATTTCTCTAACTTTATAGCTACCATATGGCACGTTTTCAAACGTTGCTTCGCCATCATCATTTGTTGTGACATTTTTAAATTCAACTTCATTACCGTTAGCTGTCGCTTGTTGTTCACCATTAACTTTTATTAAGGCAAACTCTGAACCTGCTAATTTCTTACTTTCGTCTTTAGCATCCACTTTTGTGATTTTAATTTTCCAAACTTGTTTAATGGCGACGCTTCGAATCATTTTTTTCTTAGAAGGATTCAATTTTCCTTGTGTAGAAACTGCTGACTTTTCACTAGCCGTTGATGCCTCTATAGAATTAGTACCTATATCTTCTGAACCAGCTGTAGATTTCGCGCTAAATGATTGTCCGTTACCAAGTTCAAACTGCACCATATAAGAAGCTCGCTGATAAACGTCAAAGCTATATTTACCTTCTTGGTTAGTAGTTGTCGTAATAGCATTGCCATCTAGATCCTTAGCAAGTTCGTAACCTTCAGGTATATTGGCATTATCAGCGTCTCTATCCTCATCCAATCTAGCTGAGCGATTTTCGGCATTTGTGCTAGGCGTAGAAGCAGCTGGACTTGGTTTTAACAAGTTAACTTTTATACCTGGTACAATCTTATCTTTATTATTATATTTACCATCTTCATCCAGATCTAAGAAAGCCATGCCTTCTACTTTGTATTTAACAAAACTTAACTGTGTTTTATTTCCCTCAGTATAGTTTTGATCATCTGTGCTAAACGCAGCTGAATTAATGGCGTATGTTGTTCCTTCTTCAAGGCTTGTGTTTTTTGGCATACTTACTGGCAAAATAATATCTATTGATTCTTTTGACTTTAGTTCTTGACCTTCCTTAAGCACAGCCTTTACAGACTTAACTTTTGACCAATCTGTTATTTCCTCCTTTTTAACCCATTGTCCATCACGCACACTAGCTAAATCATTTCCTTGTGCGCTTAACTGATAATAGAAAGAAAATTTTTCATTGACACTTTTATCATTGGCAGCCTCAACCGAACTTATTAACGGCGTAGCAAAAGAGGAGTTACGTGCTGGATATTCACCTTTTTCATTAGGAGCAATCGCATGGTCGCCTACATATGGTAAAACATCCAATATACTCAGTTTATTTATCGTCTGAATAGAATTATTGAAAATGTTAATTTTATGTTGAGTCTTACTACCTAAATCACTTACAATCGCTATTTCGTCTTTAATATCTTCAAAACAGACTTTGTTGTTCATAACTAATTCAAGCGGTGGTATAAATTCTACATTTGTTTGCTTTTGCATGAAAACTTCTTGCGTGTTACCATCATCATCTAAATCCAAGGTGTCAACGTAATCATGTTCATGTTTATCGCTGCCTAGCGGACGAATAAAGTCGTTATCATCATAAACCATATAGTTAACGAACTTATTCTTACCACGTTGAGCTGTTTTAGTCGCACGCAACACTAAATTTAAGGGATAATACCGCTCAATAGGCACATTACCAAAATCAGCTATTACAGCTGTTTTACCAGTACCCTTATAGTTCTTAACAGTCTTTATTACAGGATCAGATACTTCAGCAGTCCAATTGTGGCCATCATTGTCAGTGCGCTTTATTTCGCCTGTAAATTCAAATCCAGCTGGAATGAGCGTGATAACCTTTAAATTTTTAATTTCTTTTAAATCGGCACCATATGTAGATATATCATGCCGTACCTTTGGTAACATAGGGCCAATTAAATAATTAAAAGTACCTTCATTGCTGTATGCAACCGTCTGCTCAGCACTAATAAACTCATCGACTACTGGATGTAATGCTCTTACTCTAAAGAATTTAGTAGTATTGTTCGTATATTCCTTTTTTTCAGGTTTATCGTCTTTATCCAAAATTGCTACACTAAGTGAAGAACTATAAGCCTTTTCTTGATCTTCCAAGTTGGAAAAGCTTTTCAACTCATCATTTAAGAACCATACACGGTCATTTACATACAGATGAAAATTATCCAAAACAAGCGGCTTATCAAACCTGTAAACTACTTCTTTATATAAACCTTTTTTATCATCTATATTAATAGCCTTATTGTATTCAACCTTATCGCTAATTAGTGTTTCATTGCCAGCATTATCGATACCGTATAGCTTAACATTTCCATTGGAACAAGCTGACTTTATCGCATTCAGGATATTTTCATTTTCAGGGTTTTTGCTATCATAACAGTCTGCCCACAAACGAGTTGATTTGAAATAGATACCGTCTGATTCTAATTTGTTGAAAATCGCCTTGACTTTAGTTACATTGCCATCTTTCCACGGATTAGCAAAGCTTGATCCCGTATTCCAATTAGTAAGTAAGCCTTTAAGAGGTACACCTTTTTCATTCATACTGAATGCGCCCTTGTAAAGCTTATTGTTCATATAGTAATAATCTGCGTTATATATGTAAGCAAATTCTTCAGCAATATTATAACCATCATATGCTATTTTACTGTATGAAAAATTACCACCACGCGAAAATGGCTCGGGTTTAAAATGATAAACTTCTTTGCGTGTACCAATCAGTTCACCATTATTTCCATCTTTATCGACATTTTTATAAGCGGAAATATTAACACTAATATCTTTGTTCAAAGTAACTGCTTTCGCTTTTACAAAAGCTTTTACTTGTAATGACTGACGATAATTATTGGTCCAGTCCGCTGAACCAGCCATGGTTGGATTTTGGCAAATAATGGTTAAAACTTTTTCATCAGCACTAAGTTCTCTTTTGATATCAGCATTGCCAACACCCCAGAAATTCCATCTACCTTCAAAGGTAAATCCTGGTTCTGTATTATCGAATTCCAAAACAAATTTGATATTTTTTGGATACTCCAATCCTACGCTTTCGCTAATACCTTTTATCGCTTGTGGCGCTACGGAAGCATAAACTGGAGCAACGCATGGTTTACCTTCAAAAGTTGTAGTATCACTAGCCTTTTCTACCCAACCTTTCACAATGCTCTTGTGTCCATCATTATTTGTCTGCAAGTCCCCTATTTGTTGCATACTGTCATAGTTATATTGTGTCGAAAAAAGCTCAAATCCAAGTGTTTTAGCACGATATGTCTGTTTTAACTCTCGAAACAGCTCGCCATCTTTTCCATTGTCACCATCTTTATACAAGCTAGCTGTAACTTCAATAGTGTCATCATTTTTAGCATTATGAGCATCAAATTTAAAATAGAAAGGGTAAGTATAATGTGTACCACCAGACATTGAATCATAAACGTATTTCACATATTTATAATCGTCATCTTCATATCGCTCTGTACGACCTGCTTGTGAATCAATAAACTTTAAATCTTTAATTTTATTAGTTTTAGGCACCCGTAAAACAATGTAAGGTTTGTTTAATACGTAATTATTACCAGAAACATCAATATCTATAGCACTAGTTACAAGCTGTTCAGTATACCAGTTCTCTGACAAATCAGATAATTTGTCATTTTCAAATTTTCCAAGTTTAAACTCGACCTTGCCTGTACCACTTTCAGTTACAGCTCTATCTGCTCCAATCATTGCTTTAGAAATAGCCGAAAGATCATCTTTACTCACTAACTCAGCATCTTCATTCTTTTCTAACTTGGAAACTTGTTTGTCAGTCTCAGATACTTTTGGTGCTTTAGAATCTTTCTCTTTTTCAACGTTAGCCTTATCAGCGGGCATAACTTCTTTTGCTTTATCGGCAATGTTACTGTCTTTTAACGAATCATTTGGCGCCTGTGATTTATCAGCGCTTGCTTTCTCATCTTTGGCTTTAATTTCTGTAGCAATCTCCGTCTTCGCTTGTTCAGTTTCTGTTGCTCGCACCTGCCACGGCATAACTGTCATAAATATGCCAGCTGCCAAAGTAAGTGCACACATCCGACTCAATCTACTCATCTTCATTGCCTAAGCCCTCCATATATACAATCTGTTTAAATAAGCATAAAAATAAGCAAAGACAGATGCCATCATACGACACTGTCCTTGCTTACTATCTACACTTATAAAATTGTAATGAATTAAATTATTTGAATTACTTAAAGAATTTAATGCAACTCTAGAATTAGAGTCAACACTACCTACAGCATAATCTATGCATAAATCATGCTGTCTGTCTGTCTGTCTGTCTGTCTGTCTGTCTGTCTGTCTGTCTGTCTGTCTGTCAAAGCATTCTCGTGCCATATCATTTTAATGTCAACCTTCAAATTCTACAAATTTGCATGTTCTAATATTGTTTTATCTAACTTAGTAAGATATAATCTTACACTTTTAAATTCATCAAGTCAATTAATCGGCGTAAATCACGTAAAATACACCTAGCTCTCAAAATTATATCCTAAAGTAAAGCTAATTGGCTAGACATGTAATTCGATTGCTAATTTTATTTCCCCTAAAACATTTTTGCAAATGATTTTCAAATTATCCATGCTTTTTGTGCTATCATGGCGGTGATTAAAAGTAAGGAAGTACATATGAGCGAACATTTTACCTACGATGAACCTGTCCATAGTCATCATTTAGATTTAGCCAAACAGAAATTAAACACAAAAGAACGTTCTCTTTATTTTTTGACCATCGGTATGAGCTTGCTAATACTATTAGTCAGTCACCTTATAATTAAGCAATCTGTACCTAGCTTGCCTCAAAATCAAGCTAATTTGGTCCAAGCGAGAATCGAAAAAATCGTCAATACAGAGCAGAGTGAAAGCGGTTTAGCTGGCGAAAAGCCTAATTTGAAGATAAACTTCACAGCCACCCTTCTAACTGGTGAACGCCAAGGCGAGCGTATCGTGGGTTATCAGAGCATTGACTTTAGCAATCCTTCCGACAGCCTTACACAAGTTAAATCTGGTGACCGTGTCTTATTATTCAGCCCTAAGCAGAGCGCCAATCCAGCAAGCGCTAATAAGCTATCACCTTTCGTATTTGTCGAATACGATCGGCATACTAAATTAATTTGGCTCTTTGCTGTCTTTGCTATCGCATTGCTTGCCTTTGGGCACTTAAAAGGCCTTAACACTTTACTATCCTTAGTCTTGACTGTTTTAATGATTTTCCTCGTCTTTATCCCAAGCATCCTCGCTGCTTACAACGTCTATCTTATGACCCTCTTAACCTGTCTGTACGGCACTTTGATCAGCTTCCTCTTAGTTATCGGCTACAATGCCAAAGCCTATGCCGCTACCATCGGCTGCCTGGCTGGTGTCAGTTTAAGCGGTTTACTTGCCATCATCTGCAACTATTGGCTGAAAATTAGCGGTCTAACTGGTGATGAGGCTATCACCTTGGCTAACTTACCTTTACCTAACAAAATCAATTTGCCGGCGCTCATTTTCGCTATGGTTCTAATCGGAGCACTCGGAGCAGTCATGGACGTGGCAATGGATATTTCCTCTGCCTTAGCACAAGTAAAATTGCAAGCGCCTAACTTGAAGCGACACGAGATATTCAAAATCGGGCTGGACATCGGCCGTGATTTGATCTCAACTTTATCTAACACTTTGATCATGGCTTATATCGGCACTTCACTCCTCACCGTGCTTGTTCTAAGCGGCACTGGCATGTCATGGAATTTCTTCATCAACAGAGAAAGCTTTGCCGTCGATATTCTTAACGCCATCATCGGCACGCTCGCCATCTTGTTCACAATTCCACTGACAGCTTTCGTCTGTGCTTGGCTATATAACAGTCCCAAAGCCAAATTGAAGTAGACATTTTTTGAAAAGTATAAATAGCGAAACGCTCCTAGTTATAGGAGCATTTCGTTACTTTTTTCTAAGATTCTGAACAAATCCTCTGCTGTAAGTTTCGCTTTTTCTTCCGCATCGAACTGCCTAAACAACTTGCCCTGGCTTAAAATAAATAAGCGATTACCATAAGTAATAGCATCTGTTAAGCTGTGTGTAATCATCAAAGTAGTCAATTTTTTCTTCTTAATCAACTTTTCTGTTAATTGCATCACTAAGCGCTGGGTTTTAGGGTCCAAAGCAGCCGTATGCTCATCTAGCAATAACAACTTGCTATCTGCTAAAGTTGCCATCAACAAAGTTACCGCTTGCCGTTGGCCGCCAGACAAATATTCCATCGGCAGCTCCAAGCGCTCTTCTAAGCCAAGGCCTAACTCTTTTAAACAGGCACGATAAAAAGCAATATCCTTGTCGCATACAGAAAACGTAAAGTTACGTTTCTGGCCTCGCTTAGAAGCAATTGCCATATTTTGCAATAACGTCATACGTGGTGCTGTACCGAGGCTAGGGTCCTGCGGCACCCTACTTAACCATTTGGCACGTTGATAATCCTTTAAATTAGTTAGCTCAACATCGTCCAAAATGATTTGCCCTTGATCTAAATTGAGTTTGCCCGCAATGATATTCATCAAAGTGGATTTTCCAGCCCCATTTCCACCGACAATGACACCAAAATCGCCCTCATTTAAGGTGAGATTGAAATGGTCCAGGCCTTTACGTTCTTGCAAAGTGTTTTGGAAAAACGTTTTAGAAAGATCCTTTAATTGTAGAATAACCTTACTCATCTCAACGCCTCCTCATCGATGAATTTTTTCTCTTATCAAAGGTAATGCTAGGCAAACTGCAATAAGCAATGCCGAAAACAATTTAAAATCATTTGCACTGATAACTTTTAAGGAAATAACGCTAGCCAATAGGAAGCGATAAATTATCGATCCAAGCACAATACAAATCAGTCTTTGACCGAATGTTACATAAGGGAAAATAACTTCACCTATAATAATCGATGCTAAAGCGACAACTATAACGCCTATGCCCATATTCACATCAGCAAAATTGCCTTTTTGCGCTAATAAGCCGCCACCCAAAGCAATAATACCATTAGCCAACATTAAGCCTAAAATCTTCATGCGTTCTACCGGAATACCAGATGACATAGCCATCTCTGCATTATCACCCGAAGCTATCAAAGCTTGTCCCACTTCCGTTTTGAAAAAGAAATATAAAGCTGTCAGAAGGAGCGCAACCATTAAAGAACCAAGCCATAAATAAGCATAAGGTAAGACATTACTTTGATGGGTAATATAATTCACCAAGGTGTTTTTACCCAAAATATTCAAGTTAGGCCTTTGCATAATCTTTAAATTAATTGAATAAAAGGCACTCATCGTTAGAATACCGGCTAAAAGATTCGGAATTCTTAGGCGATTTATTAAAACACCAGTCACTAAGCCAGCCAAGGCACCACCTATAAAACTTACAACTAACGCCATAAGTGGTGATAAGTCATTCAAAATACTAACAATTGCGAGGCAGGCACCTAGTGGGAAGCTACCCTCCGTGGTCATATCAGACAAATGTAAAATTCGGAAACTGATATAAAGTCCAATTGCCACTATGCTCCAAAAAACGCCTTCCGTTAAAGCAGATAAAATTATATCGCCCATCAGTCTACTCCTTTATTTATCAATAGCTACGGCTTTTTCAGCAATTTTTTCTGGGATATTGATATTAAGCTCTACCGCTTTTTTCTTATTGATATATGTTGTACCTTTGTCTAATACTTGAATAGGATAAGTCGCTACATCTTTTCCATTTAAGACATCTACTACCACCTTAGCAGTTAAGCGACCAATTTGATATTGATCAACGCCAATGCCCATCATGCCGCCGTCTTTCACCATGCTATCAGCCGATGGGAAAACTGGTATTTTAGCTTGATCGGTAACTTGGACCAATGTTGCCATTGCCGAAGCTATGCCGTTATCAATTGGCACATAAATTGCTTGTACCTCACTTGCTAATTGTGTAGCTACCTGATGAATATCTGTCGTATTAGTTACGGATTTAACTACAGTTTCTAACCCAATTTTCTTTATCTCTTGTTCAGCTGTTTTGGCTTGGGCTAAAGCATTATCTTCAGAAGAAGTGTATAAAATACCAATCTTTTTCGCATCAGGCAACACCTCGTGTATTTGCTCAATTTGAGCCTTAATATTCAAGCGATCGCTAACGCCTGTTACATTCTTACCTGGATGCTCTTCTGAATCAACTAAGCCTGCTTGCTTAGGATAAGTTATACCTGAAAGAATAATTGGGCGTTCTTTTTCCTTAGACGCTAATTGTTGAGCGGCTGGAGTTGTTATACCTATGACTAATTTTTTCTCTTTTGTTAACAGCTGTTGCGCCATCAACGACAAATTGCTCTGATCACCTTGCGCATTTTGGAAATCAATATTAATGCTTTTCCCTTCTTGATAACCTGCATCTGCCAAGCCATCAATAATACCTTGTTTGATCGAATCTAAGGCTGGATGAGAAACTAATTGCAAAATGCCAATTGTAGGTACTTCGTTTTTTGCGCTGACTGAGCTAACTTTTTCACTGTTGCCATTATCTAATTTTTTCAGGAAAAATAGTGAAACAATTAAAGCTAACACCACTAAAACGAT
This sequence comes from Amygdalobacter nucleatus, assembly GCF_029167365.1. Lineage (NCBI taxonomy): Bacteria > Bacillati > Bacillota > Clostridia > Eubacteriales > Oscillospiraceae > Amygdalobacter > Amygdalobacter nucleatus. The sequence continues at coordinate 309,174 of NZ_JARFNM010000001.1, read as the reverse complement.
AAATGCGAAACTTGACTTCTTTTTCATAAATAACCTCCATTTTTAAGCACTTTTCTTATTTCTTATTTGTCTCAATATGGGGGTAGATATGGCAATCCATAAAAGCCGCTATATAACTAAATAAAAAAAGCCGCCACTATGCGACCTCAAGCTATGACGCACAGAAACCCCCAGCTCAGTAGGTTGTTTCTATACCATCATCTAATGTATGAAACAACCTTTTCTATACGCTTCGCCAATACTTGCTTTGCATTGATTGAACAGCAAACATCTTAGGTTGCTCCTTTCCAAAAATTTCATGGCTATCTTACACGTTTTCTTTGAATCTGGCAAGTGCAATTTTCAAATTTTCTTAAAATAGCATGAAATTTCATATGTAAACATCTGTATACACCTTTATTTCAGCCTATGCTTCACTGGATATACCACCTCGAAAATAAAATCGGCGCAATCAGTAATTCACTAATCACGCCGATCAATTAAATTGCCTGTACCTAAGCTTACTTAACGCTTGCTAAGAAATCCTCTAAGCTCATAACGCCCTTATCGCCTTCATCACGGCTACGGACAGCTACTTGCTTATTATTAGCTTCCTTCTCACCAACGACAAACATATAAGGCACATGGTCTAACTGAGCTTGACGAATCTTGTAACCAATCTTTTCATTGCGCCAATCAACTTGGACACGAACATCAGCATCAAACAAAGCTGACTCTAATTCATGCGCATAATCAGCGACCTTTTCAGAAATAGGCAAGATCCTAACTTGCTCTGGTGCTAACCAGTATGGGAACTTACCAGCATAATGTTCAATCAAGACCGCAATAAAGCGCTCCAATGAGCCATAAATTGCACGGTGCAACATGATTGGGCGATGCTTCTCATTGTCGCTACCAATGTATTCAAGTTGGAAACGTTCAGGCAACTGGAAGTCAATCTGAGCTGTACCACATTGCCACTCTCTACCCAAGGCATCCTCGATATGGAAGTCGATCTTTGGGCCATAGAAAGCTCCGTCACCAGGATTAACGACATATTCCATATGCCGTTTCTTCAAAGCTGACTCCAAAGCATTCGTTGCCAACTCCCAATCTTTATCTGAGCCCATTGAATCTTCCGGACGCGTGGACAATTCAACATGGTACTTAAAGCCAAAGCGCTTGTAGATTCGATCAATCAAGCTGATAACATTCTCTAACTCAGCCTCAGCCTGCTCAGCTGTCATGAAGATATGTGCATCATCTTGTGTAAATGAACGCACGCGCATCAAGCCGTGTAATTCACCAGATTGCTCATGGCGATGGCAATGACCAAATTCAGACAAACGCAAAGGCAAATCACGATATGAACGAGGTTGGCTGCGATAAACCAAGACACCACCTGGGCAGTTCATCGGCTTAACAGCAAATGTCTCACCATCAATCTCAGTTGTGTACATCTTCTCTTGGTAATGTGCCCAGTGACCAGATGTCTCCCACAATTGTCTTGACAAAATAATAGGTGTTTCAATCTGTTGATAGTGCATACGCTTTTGATTATCAATCAGCAATTGCTTCAAGCACTCTTTGATTTTTACACCATTAGGCAACCAGAATGGGAAGCCTGGGCCCATATCAGATGTCATGAAAATGTTCATCTCACGGCCGATTCTACGGTGATCACGTTGCTTAGCTTCTTCTAATTTTTGCAAATAAGCTTTCAATGTTTCTTTCTTTGGGAAGCTAATACCATAGATACGTGTCAGCATCTTGTTCTTCTCATCGCCACGCCAATAAGCACCAGCAATTGAAGTCAACTTGAAAGCCTTAATTCTACCCGTGCAATCCAAATGACCGCCACGGCATAAGTCAACGAACTCGCCTTGTTTGTAGAAAGTGATTAGTGTATCTTCCGGCATATCTTGAATGAGTTCTACTTTGTATGGTTCATTACGATCTTGCCAATACTTAATAGCCTCTTCACGGCTCATCTCAATACGTTCCAGGCGATAGTTCTGCTTGACAATCTGCTTCATTTCTTTCTCAAGTTTAGCTAAATCTTCATCTGTAAACTTCTCTTCACGATCCAAATCATAATAGAAACCGTTCTTGATACTTGGACCAATAGCTAACTTTGTTTCTGGGTAAAGACGCTTGACCGCCTGTGCCAAAATATGCGAGGTAGTATGCCAAAAATGCTGCATATATTCAGCATCATCATGAATCTTATCAATTTCTGCCTGTGAAGCGCCTTTCACTTCCAAGCTGTCGTCAGTTTGTTTATTCTCGCACATTGTAACCTCCTCGAATAGCTCAAACTGTTAAAACTGAGCCTAGCTAATTAATTATACTTACTTTTTTCGCTTTTACTAGGTACTGGCGCCGCTTCATTTGTGCCAGCTGCATTTTTTTGTAGAATCGGCCAAAAGGTGACTTCAACATTCACTGGATTTGCACTAGTTATCCTATATGAATAATACGGTTTATCCGTAACGTTGATCTTGACTTGCAAATTAACCTTAACCGGAGTCTTGTTTGTCTCACTTAAACGCTGCAACTTGGCCTTATCTTCCTCTTTCAGATTAGCAAAATCAAGTTGAGCTTGAATATCTGAGCTATTAATGCCACGCAAATTACGTTCACGCGCTTGAATCACGACATCCGTCTGCCACGCACTTAGGCGATAATCCAATTCGTATTTGTCTACTTCTTCTTGGTTGAGTATCATAAACTTCACATCATAGAAGCGTTTGCTGCTGACAACATTGGTCGTTGCTTGCACATACAACCAGACAAAAGCGGCCAAAACGAAAGCCGTTACCTGAATGCCAGTTCTTGTTTGACCCCATTTTTTGCGTAATTTGCTGTTAGCTTTTACAGTCTGACTACTTGTATAGCCATTCAAATTAGCACTGTTCTCTGCCACTGCTAACACAGTTGTCTGTTTTTCACCGTCTTTGCCATCGTCTTGGCTGGGTGTTGCCTTGACAAAATCATCCAGCACGTCTGCATTGAGTTCAAATTGCTTGTTAAAGTATGATTTAAGCTCTTGCCATAAAGTCTTTTTCTCTTTGTTCTTGACGGTATTAGGAACTAAGAAGCGTTGCAGGACATGCGCTAACACTTGCGCATCTTTCACTTTGATCAAGTTACCATCAACTGCCACTGAAATTGAACCTTGTTCTTCTGAACAGACAATAGCAATTGCATCACTAATTTCGCTAGCGCTGATGGCCGCCCTATGTCTAGTGCCGTAATTTCGATTCAAACGCGTTGAGCCTGACAGTGGCACATGGCAACGGGCAGCATAGATTTTGTTACCACGAATCACGCAAGCGCCATCATGCAGAGGTGAACCTTTGTAAAAAATCTGTTCCAGCATTGTTGCTGATAAGCTGGCGTTCAAAATAACCGACTGACCTTTTTCGATAATTTCGCCTAGTTTTGTCTGACGCTCTATCAAGATAAGTGCGCCTGTATATTCTGAGCTCATCTGTGCACAAGCTAGTTTAATAGCTGAAATAGCGGCATAAATCTCCACATTGCCATCTTTGGAATCAAACGGCAAAGTCTGTGAAAAGCTCAAAGTATTACGACCTAAAGTTTCCAAAGCCTTACGTAATTCTGGTTGGAATAGCACTAGCAACGTAATAGCCAAAAATGACAAGGCTGAATTCAACAAGAAAGAGATTGCTTGTAAGCCTAAAAGTGAAAAAATCTGACCGCAAATAATCAAAAAGACGACACCTTTAAGTAGCTGCCAAGCTCTCGTTTCGCTCAATAATTTCAAAATAAAATAGAATAAGCAGGTTGTGACAAACACATCCAGCAACATGATGAAAATATCAAGCGGGCTGCCAAACAAAAGGAAGCCCTGCCTCAGTTCAACTATGATTTTCTTAATTAAGTTTGATACAACATTCATCGCTCAATCTCCAGCTCAACACTCCCTTACATATTAGCACATGACTTGAAAGTAGTTGACTTTTAATCGCAACTTTATCACTTATGTGTGAATTTTTGAAAGCATAAATCTGAAAGTTGCTTCAGCTGATCCAAAAGATAGATATTCAAGTCATTAGCTTTAGTCTGTTTGCGTCTAAATCTGACAACATCTTGTTTGTTGGCCGATGGCAGATAAATATTTTTAATGCCCAAACTGACAGCTTCATTCAAGCGCCGCTCACAATTAGCTATTTGCCTTAATTCGCCAGTCAAGCCTAATTCGCCAATGAACAAGCTATTATCTGGCAAGGCTGAATCGTAATAGGACGACAAAATTGCCGCCGCCACAGCTAAATCGCAAGCTGGTTCATTAATTTTCAAGCCGCCAATGACATTAATGAAGCAATCGTAATTCAACATATTTAAGTTAAATTGCTTGCTAATTAAGGCTAACAGCATATTTAAGCGATTTCTGTCAAAGCCCTGCGTCATGCGCATGGCTTGGCCCAAATTAGCCTGTGTAAGTAAGGCCTGCACTTCTAATAATAAAGGTCTGACGCCTTCAACTTGTGCCGTCAAAGCTGAGCCACTCACAGCTTCAGGGCGATTTGTTAGTAGCAATTGTGACGGATTAACAACTTCCGCTAAGCCTTGGCCAGTCATCTGCAAAACTGCTAATTCATTCACTGTGCCAAAGCGATTCTTTTGCGCTCTTAAAATTCTTAAGTCATGGCCACGTTCACCTTCAAACAATAAAACCGTATCGACCATGTGCTCTAGCACCAAAGGTCCAGCTATCTGCCCCTCTTTCGTCACATGCCCAACCAATATGCCCGTGATGCCACTTTCTTTGCACATTCTTAAAAATCCGGCTGCGACATTTTTGATTTGGCTGACAGCGCCCAACGAGCCTGCTGTTTCTGGATCATAAACTGTCTGAATGGAGTCAACGATTACAATTTCAGGCGCCAATTTTTTGACCATTTCACAAATCTTTGTGAAATTAACTTCTGGGTATAGATACAGTTGTGAACGCTTAATCTGCAATCGCTCTGCTCTTAACTTAATCTGTTCGGGTGATTCTTCGCCACAAATATAGAGAATTTTTTTGCTTTCAGGTAAGGCCTGGCACCATTGCAAAATCAAAGTTGATTTGCCAATGCCAGGTTCACCGCCCAATAGAAGCACTGAGCCTCTCACAAGTCCCCCACCTAAGACTTTGTTCGTTTCTAAGAAATTAGCTAAAGCCTGATATGTCTGCTGTCTAGCGCTATTTAGCTTGCATAACTCAACCAATTCATTTTGACTATTCAGCCAAGTTTGAGGCACTTTGGCTACTTGCTTAGTAGAAATTTCTTTGCTTATGCTCTCAAAGCAATTCCAGTTCTGACAGCTAGGGCAACGGCCTAACCATTTAGCGCTCTCAAAGCCACAATTGGAGCAAATGAAACTCTCTTTTACTTTAGCCATCGTATTTTAAGGCCTCACTTTTCTCTTGCTTTTATACACAGTTATTTTAAGCTATTTAAGCGAAACAAGGAAACAACTCTCGCGAAGCTCCAGCTATATGTTTATAATGAACTAAAATTAAGCAAACGAGAAACAATATGAATATTAAACTAAACTTTATCCTCTTAGCAGCTGGCTCTGGCCAACGTTTTGGCTATTCTAAGAACAAGCTCCTATATATTAAGCAAGACCGAACTTTATTCAGTCGCTTGTGGCATAACTTAGTTAGCTATGCTGATGAACTAAGTTCGCCTAAAGAAGATAAACTCAAGCTGTCGCTTTCTCCAGTCGAATTAAAGTCTAAGCTTTGTCTAGCTCAAAATACCCAAAGTTTTAGTTTAACGCAGGCAAACGCTAGCTCAACATATCAAGCAGCGATCTTAGAAGCTTATCAGAAAAACGTACTAAAATTTAGCGTCAATTTCATTCTTGTCTGTCAAGAAAGTGATGCAGCAATGTTTACATCTGACATTAAGCGCAATTTGCCTAAATTAGCCACTGTCAGTTTAGCTAAAGGTGCCAACAATCGGGAAGCTAGCATGCTAAGTGCGCTAAAAGCTTATGTAAACAAACAGACCAAACCTATCTACACGCAAGCTACAAACTTGCAGCCAGTAGATAAAGAACTCGTCTTCATTCATGATGCCGCTCGTTTGCAAGTAAGCCCAAATCTGCTTGACGAGCTATTATTGACTGCCTTACTGTATGACACAGCTATTCCAGCTCTGCCTGTCACAGACACCATCGTCCAACTAAACAATCTATCTGCACCAAGTGCATTTGCCCAAACAGACTTCCAAAATAGCTATACAAGTAGCCAGCGCTTAGATCGAAACAGTCTTTTAGCTTTGCAAACGCCGCAGGTTTTTACTTTAGCTAATTTGCAAAAATTGTTAGCTTATCTCACCCAAAATAAGGCTGATACGAATTTACTTTCTAAATACACTGACGATAGCAGCCTGTATGAGGCTTTTATCGGGCCAGTGAACTATGTGTACGGTGATCCTAATAACTCCAAATTGACAGTGAAAGAAGATTTGGAGAAGTTGACGGCACTGAGTTGATTATCCCCAGTTGATTGCACTGATTCAGTGAGCAGCAAAAAACTCTAAATTTGCTAAAATAACGCTATTTAATACAAGGAGAAAATGAACATGAACTTTGCCGAGTTTTTTAATCACGAAATTGATTTTTCCGGCACAAAAGTAGCGCTAATCATAGGTGATAAAGTATTAAGCACCTTACGCGACGACATTCCAACTATCCCTTTTCCTGATATGTGGGAATTGCCAGGTGGCTGTAGGGAAGCAAATGAAAGTGGTTTTGAATGTGGCCAAAGAGAAATTCTGGAAGAATTAGGCATTAATTTGGACAAAGCCAGTTTATTATGGGCAAAGCAATATAAAGGCCTCGTATCTGATAAAAATTCTTTTTTTGCCGTTGCAACAATCAGCCAAAGCCAGATTGATCAGATAAAGTTCGGGGATGAAGGTCAAGGCTATAAACTTATGACCTTTTCTGAATTTCTTAACGATAGCAATGTTATCCCTGGTCTAAAAGTTCGCTTACAAGATTATCTCCAAGCAACTAATCAAAGCTAATAAAGCTAATTCAGAGGCACACTAATGACTATGACTAATGACAAGCCCTTTTAGCAAATGCTAAAAGGGCTGTTTAACTAGCTTCCAACTTGAAGTTGTAAAGCACTCAAAATTGTAAAGCCAAGCTTAAAGCTGGGCGCAAGCTTTAATAGCGGCTAATGTACCGTCATTAACAGCCGTAGCTATCTGACGCACATTTTTCACGCGAATATCGCCAACAGCAAAAACGCCTTTAAGCTTCGTCTGCATATCGCTATCGACTGGAATATAGCCATCTTTAAGCTCTAATTCTGTGTAAATTTCTGTATTAGGACTTGTGCCTACATAGGTGAATATGCCTGAACCTAGAGCTGAAACATGTTCTAGCTCGCCACTATCTGTATGTAAAAGATCAAAAGCCTCTAGCTTTGCTTGGCCATACAATTTTTGCAATCTGACATTTGACCACACTTGCACATTCTCTAAAGCGGCTAGTTTATGCTTAAACTCTGCCACACAAGTCAACTTAGCATTCACATTCAGCACAACAACTTCTTTGACTAAGCTAGCCAAATAAATAGCTTCCTTGATTGCACCATCACCTGCACCTAACACAAACACACATTTGTCTCTGAAATTAGGAGCTGACTTAACGGCATTTAAGCCGTAAGCTGTCCCCATCAACGCTTCTTGTCCCTCAATCTGTAAATTCTTAGCATGGCTGCCGTTAGCTATGATCACTTGTTTGGCTTGATACACAGCTTTATCTGTCTTAACTTCTTTGATACTGCCTGCTAATTTGACCTGACAGACTTTCTCATATTTAATCTGCAGCTTATACTGCTCAGCTTGTTTGGCTAAACGTTTGGCAAATTCTGCCCCTGTTTCATTAGGTAACGCCCCTAGATAATGCGTAACAGTTGAAACATGGCTGATTAAGCCACCAATTTGTTGAGATTCTAAAATAAGTACCTTATCACTTCGACTACTTGCATAAATTCCAGCGCTGATACCAGACACGCCAGCGCCAATGATAATAATATCGTGCATATTCTACTCCTTCCGTTATTCTTTACTAATTATTTTACGCTTCTAACTCACTTTGCACCGTAACAAGCACCTTCACCTGTACACCTAAGCCCTGGCCATAAGCTGTCAGTCCCTCACCTGTCATGGCACTAATGCCAATTTGCTCCAGGCTAAGCTTTTGCGCCATTTCTTGCTCAATTAACTGTTGTAAATTTTGCCGCATGCTTAAGAAATAAGGGCTAAGTTTGGGCGTTTTTGCCTCAATTTGGATAGATACCTGGGTAATTAGCAAATTTTTCAAGTTGCTATTAGCTGCTTTTAGGCTTTGCAAGGCTAATTTGGTGAAATAGCTACTATCTTTCGTCCCGTTTAAGACCAAATCATCTGCCAGTTGGCCGAGAATCTCCTTACCTGTCAAGCTTTGAATGGCCCGACAAAAAGCGTGTAAAACAACATCACCATCACTATTAGCCAGAAACGGCCATTTGCTATCAATTTTCACACCAACCAACTTAATTACCTTATCTTCACTCGTCTCTATTTTATTAAAGGCGTGCGAATCTTCACCATAGCCAGTTCGATAGATGATCATTTCAATATGGCCTCCACTTTCTCTGTAAATTCAGCCAAGGCCTCATCTTTAAAGCCGTTGACCTCGGCTTTAATCTCGCCTTTTTCCCACAAATAGAAAGTTGGAATATACTTAAATTCCAATTTGCGCATAAATTCTGTCGCCTGATCTGGTTCAACTAAGACCACATAAATTTGTTTGTAATATTTCTCTGCTAAATCTTCAAGATAGGGATTAATAATTGGATTTGCGAATTTATTCGTCTGTTCACGCACGGCCATAAGCACCGGTCGCTTAGCTGTATGAACAAAATGAGCCAAATCATTCAATTTCCGATAAGTCAGCTCTATGGTGTCTGACTTCTTTTTGTAACATGCCAGTAATAATAGATTGTCACCCGACGTAACTTTACTCCCTACATCTTCTCTTAAAGCAGTTTCGATAGCTGCCGTTTCAGCCTTATCGTTATACAAATCTGCCGGCAAAATTAGTAGAGTTATCAAGAAAGTTGCCGCAATCAGGAATATAACTGCAAAGCCGCTCCAAAATAGCTTGCTATGT